>DASTNW010000001.1:0-13321 GCA_035762685.1 Solirubrobacterales bacterium
GGAGGCTCAAGAATTACGGCGCGGACCCTTGAACCGGATCAGCTGCGCAACGGCCTCCGGGGGAGGGGCACCGGACCTCGCCCCCGCATCACCCCCCGCGGCGTTTGAGCCCTTCTCTACGCAGCTTCTTGGCGAGGGTGACTTCTTTCTTGTCGGGGCCTTTCTTCTCCGGCCCCGGGGTCTCCAGGGTCGCTGGGAGCCCCTCGAAGCGAGGCTCTGAGAGGAAGGCGGCCAGGCCTCGTTTGCCCATCTCGCCCTTGCCGATGTTGGCGTGGCGGTCGCGGCAGGAGCCGAGGGGGGCCGCGGCGTCGTTGACGTGGAGGCAGCGCAGGCGCTCGAGGCCGACCTTGGCGTCGGCTTCGTCGAGGATGGCGCCGAGCTGGGTCTCATCGGTGACGTCGTAGCCCTGGACGAAGAGGTGGCAGGAGTCGAGGCAGAGGCCGAGGCGCTTGCCGCTTCCGGCCAGCTCGATCAGCTCGGCGGTCTCGTCGAAGTCGCGACCGAGCAGGCCTTTGTGGCCGGCGGTCTGCTCGAGCAGCAACGGGCAGCGGTCGCTGTCCTTCAGCGCCGCGGCGATCACCTTCGCCGCCCGCTTCATCGAGGGGCCGTGCGGCTCGCCTTTCTGCGCGCCCGGATGAAGGACGACGCCGGCGGCGCCGATCCCGTCGCCGATCCGCAGCGCGTGCGTCAGCGAGGCCAGGGACTTCTTACGCAACTCTTTGTCTTTGGTCGCGCAGTTGATCAGGTAGACGGCGTGGATCACCACCGCTTCGACCCCGGAGCCGTCCATCGCCTCGCGGAAGGCGGCGAAGTCCTCCTCGCCGTAGGACGTCGGCCGCCACATCCGCGGGCTCTGGTGGAAGATCTGGATAGATTCGCAGCCGCGCTGCTGCCCGCGCTCGATCGCGTTGGCGAGTCCGCCCGCGGTCGAGACATGCGCTCCGATCAACATGACTAGCGAAAACCTCCGTCTGAGATTTGCCCCTTCGCCAACCGGTGCGCTGCACATCGGCGGAGCGAGGACGGCACTCTACAACTGGCTCGCCGCCCGCCACGAGGGGGGCGCGCTGGTATTGCGGATCGAGGACACCGACCGCGAGCGCTCGACGGCGGAGAACGTCGAGCAGATCCTCGACGCGATGCGCTGGCTGGAGCTGGACTGGGACGAGGGGCCGATCTCACAGGCGGAGCGGGCCGACCGGCACACGGCGGCGCTGGAGCGGCTGCTGGCGTCCGGCGCGGCCTACCGCGACGCGGCGACGGCGAAGGACGTCGAGGCCTGGAAGGCCGAGCACGGGGCGGGACGGGGCTACCGCGGCATCCCCACCGAGGAGCCCGGCGCCGCCATCCGCCTGCGAGTCCCCGATGCGGGGGAGACCGTGGTCGAGGACCTGCTCCGCGGCCCCGTCGCCTTCCCCAACGCCAGCTACGACGACTTCGTGCTCGCCCGCGGCGACGGCTCCGTCCTCTACAACTTCGCGGTCGCGGTCGACGACGCGGAGATGGGGATCACCGAGGTCGTGCGTGGCGACGACCACCTCTCGAACACGCCGAAGCAGCTACTGGTCCTCGCCGCCCTCGGCCACGAGCCGCCGCGCTACGCCCACCTGCCGCTGCTGCACGGTCCCGACGGCAAGAAGCTCTCCAAGCGCCACGGGGCCGCCTCGGTGCAGGAGCTGCGCGACGCCGGCTACCTGCCGGCGGCGGTCCGCAACTACCTCGCCCTGCTGGGCTGGGGGACCGACGACGACACGACGCTGATGGCAACCGAGGAGCTGGTGCGCCGCTTCCGGGTACAGGACGTCGGCCGCTCGGCGGCGATCTTCGACGAGAAGAAGCTGCGTTGGCTCAACGGCCGCTTCATGCGGGAGCTGCCGCTGGATGCCTACACGGAGGCCGTCGCCCGCCACCTCGGGCGCGACCCCGACGAGCGGCTCCGGGCCGCCTGCGCGATCGCCCAGGAGAAAGCGCAGACGCTGGACGAGGTCTGGCCGCTGGTCCGCTTCCTCTTCGAGCCGGTGGTCGACGACCCGAAGGCCTGGTCGAAGGTGATGAAGGAGGACAGCGGCGCCATGCTGGAGGCGGTGGCGGCGACGCTGGGGCAGGTGGACCGCTTCGAGCCCGAGCAGATCGAGGCGGCGCTGGCACCGCTGCCGGACCGCTTCGGGGTCAAGCCCGGGAAGCTCTACCAGCCGATCCGGGTCGCGATCACCGGCAGCTCGGTCTCGCCTGGGATCTTCGAGTCGCTGGCGGCGCTGGGGCGGGAGCAGGCCGTGGGCAGGCTGGAAACGGCGGTAGAGCGGCTCTCAGGCGTCAAAACGGACGGATGATCGAGCCGGGCCACGGATCGCAGGAGTACTTTCGGCTAAACCAAACGTCTTCATCTGCCGATGGGGAGGCCAATGGGAGCCACCACCACCCAGGCCAAGGCCCAGCCGTCGAACGGCAAGGTCGCCGCGAACGCAGTCCCCGCCGGGAACAACGGCAACGGCGCGCGCGGTTCCTCCGCCGCCCCCGGTAGCCGCCTCGCGGAAGCATTCGAGGCGGTCGAGCGCTTCCCGGTCCTGATCGAGTCACGCGAGCGGGTGATCGCCGCGGCGACCGCCGACACGGCGCGGATCGGCGAGCTGGTCGAAGCGGTCGAGTCCGACGTCGCCCTCTCGATCTCCGTCCTTCGTTTCGCCAATCGCAGTGGCGTCGTCGCCGGCGGGGTCGGCGGTATTCCCGAGGCCGTCGACGTCCTCAAGCCGTCCGGCGTGCTGGCGATTGCGGGCACCGCTCCGAGTTTCGACTTCTTCGAGTCCAACGGCGGTTGGGAGCTGAAGCCGGAGCGCTTCCGCGTCCACGCCCTCGCCACCCAGCGCGCCGCCGACCACATCGGTCGCGTCGTCGGCTGGGTCGAACGCGACGAGCTGGCGGTGGCCGCGCTGCTGCACGACGTCGGCCGCCTCGTCATCTCCCGTCTTCACCCTGGCTACAAGGTCTACTTCGACGCCGCCTCGCGCACCCCCGAGCAGCGCCTGCGCGACGAACGCGAGCAGCTCGGCATCGACCACACCCTGGTCGGCGGCGTGCTCGCCCGGCGCTGGAACCTGCCGCAGCGGATCGCGGTGGCGATCGAGCGCCACCACGCCGAAGACGCCGACGGCCTGGCGGCGATGGTCGCCACCGCCGACATGGTTGCCCACTATTCCCAGGGCGAGGCGATCTCCCCCGAACGACTGCGGGCCAGCGCCGAGCGCTGTGGCCTCGGTCCAGAGGCCCTGCGCGACCTGCTCTACGAGATGCCGCTGCCGCGTCAGGACTCCAGCCGGATCAGCGAGCCCTGCCCGCTGTCGGCGCGCGAGCTGGACGTTCTCCGCCTTCTCTCGGAGGGCATGGTCTACAAGCAGATCGCTGGCGAAATGCAGCTCTCGGTATCGACCATCCGCACCCACCTGCACAACGTCTACGGCAAGATCGGCGCCGTCGACCGCGCCCAGGCGGTCCTCACCGCCCGCGACCGCGGCTGGATCTAGGCCCCTTGGGGGCCTGGTGCCTCTAGTCGATCAGGCATTCACGCAGGGCGATCGAGACCGCGTGCGTGCGATTGCGGGCGCCGAGCCTGGCGAGCGCCGTCTTGATGTGGGTCTTGACCGTCTCTTCGCTGAGGTCGAGTTCGCGGGCGGCGACGGTGGTCGACTCGCCGTTGGCGAGCAGCTGCAGGATCTGCCGCTGGCGCCGGGTCAGCTTGCCGCGGCTCCCTTTTGGCGGCACCGCCGGGTCGACGAAGCTCTCCTGGGCGGCGGCGGCGTCGACCGCCCGGCGCAGCTCGTCGGGGCCGGTCGTCCGTGCCACGTAGGCGCTGGCGCCGGCCTGCATGGCCGCGTTGGCGATGTGGCGCTCGGGGCGCTCGCCGTGGGCGACGATGCCGAGCGCCGGCGAGGTGCGGCGCAACGCGCGGATCGCCTCCTGGCCACTGATCGAGGCGACGATCCCGTTCTGCCGCCAGCGCATGTCGACGATGGCGACGTCGAAGTCGTCGATGTCGCGGACCAGCTCGAGCCCCTCCTCGCGGCTGGTCGACTCGTGCACCTCGAACCCGTCCTCGAGCACCTCGCGAACTCCGAGCCGGACAAGCGGGTGATCGTCGATCACCAGGCAGTGGGGGCGTTCGCTCAGGACTGCTTCCGATCACTCGTTGGGCGGTTGGGCGCCGTCTGCTTCCCGCCGCCCGATCTCCTTCGATCCTAGCCCAGCCCGGAACGGTGCGGTAGAAAGGGTTTCTTGATCTCGATCACGTCCAAGTCGCGCTACGCCGTCGTCGCCCTGGCGGAGCTCGCACGTTCCGGCGATCGGCCGGTGCCGATCAAAGAGCTGGCCGAGCGGCGCGACATCCCCGAGCAGTTCCTCGAGCAGTTGTTCTCGACCCTGCGCCGTGCCGGCCTGCTGACCAGCCACCGCGGCATGCGCGGTGGCTACACCCTCTCGCGCCCGGCCGAAGAGATCACCGTGCTCGACGTCGTGCAGACGCTCGACGGCAAAGTCGGCCAGGAGGCCGACGAGGCCGGCGGCATCTGGGCCGAGGGAGTGACCGCCCTGCGCAAGGTCTTCGGCCAGACCACGATCGCCGAAGTCGCCCGCCGCGAGGCCGAAGAGGCCGGCAGCGGCATGTACTTCATCTAGATCCGCTCGCATCCGGGGTTGCCATTCCGCTTGTTCTAGCGGTTTGAAATCCGGCTAATCACGGTCATTTCGGTCTGACTGGCGCATCTGGCGGCGCACGGGGAAGAGATGGGGCGCCTCCGCTGCTTAGGGCTGTAAGTCGGGCCGCGATGAAGGGAACGCTCAACCAGAAGAAGGCGATCAAGCTGTTGCGGGAAAACGGCTGGATGCAATCGCGAGGGGGCAAGCACCAGGTCAAGATGACCAAGCCGGGCTGGCGTCCGATCACGCTTCCGCGGCACAAGGGACGCGATTACCCAAAGGGCCTGGCCCAGGCGATTCTCAGGCAGGCGGGGCTAAGATGAGAGAACTTCACTTATGGAGCTAACCGCCCGCATCCACGTCGAGGACGGCAGCTACTGGGCCGACGTTCCCGAGCTGCCTGGTTGCTTCGCCTCTGGCGACACCCTGGATGAGCTATTCGAGTCGTTGCGAGAGGGAGTCGCGCTCTACCTCGCTGACGAGGGCGAGCAGAGCGGCCGGCTGCACCTAGCGAGAGCTACCCTGACTGACCATCCCTCGACGGCCGCATAGGGGCGAGCAGACTGATGCGGATTGGGGCGGAGGCTTCGGCGGTCGTCGGCGGCACGCCGATGGTGCTGCTCGACCGGCTTGGCAGCGAGGTCGGGGGGGACGTCTGCGCGAAGTTGGAGTACTTCAATCCCGGCGGGTCGGTCAAGGACCGGATCGGGGTGGCGATGATCGACGCGGCCGAGGAGGCGGGGGAAGTCAGGCCGGGGCGCTCGGTCGTGGTCGAGCCGACCAGCGGCAATACCGGCATCGCTCTGGCGATGGTCTGCGCCGCCCGTGGCTATGAGCTGATCCTGACCCTGCCGGAGGGGATGAGCCGGGAGCGCGCGAAGTTGCTGCGCGCCTACGGGGCTGAGGTGCGGGAGACGCCGTCGCTGGGCGGGATGAACGAGGCCGTCGCCCTGGCCGAGGAGATTCGCGAGCAGCGCAAGGCGTTCATGCCGATGCAGTTCTCCAATCCCGCCAACGCCGAGGTCCACCGGCGCACCACGGCGGAGGAGATCTGGGCCGACACCGACGGCGAGATCGGCGCCTTCGTGGCCGGCGTCGGCACCGGCGGCACGATCACCGGGGTGGGGCAGATGTTGAAGGAACGGGCGCCGGAGGCGCTGGTGGTCGCGGTCGAGCCGGCAAGCTCGCCGGTCCTCTCCGGCGGCGCCCCCGGGCCGCACAAGATCCAGGGGATCGGCGCCGGCTTCGTGCCCGAGGTGCTCGACCGCGCGGTGGTCGACGAGGTCCTCGCGGTCAGCGACGAGGAGGCGCTGGAGACGGCGCGCCTGGTCGCGCGCGAGGAGGGCGTCCTCGCCGGCATCTCGGCCGGGGCCAACATCAGCGCCTCGATGGAGATCGCGGCGCGGCCGGAGATGGCTGGCAAAAGGGTGGTGACGATCGTCTGCGACTCGGGTGAGCGTTACATGTCCCTACCCTTCTTCTCACCATGAGTAGATGGAAGCGGGTGGTCTCCGAGGTGCGGGCCGACGTCGCCGCGGCACGCGATCGCGACCCCGCCGCGCAGGGCGTATCGACCCTGGAGATCCTCGGCAGCTGGGCCGGTGTGCAGGCGCTGCTTGCCCACCGCGTCGCGCACGCGCTGATGGAGGCCGGTGTGTCCGTGCTGCCGCGGGCGATCGCCTACGCGACCCGCGCGGTGACCGGCGTCGAGATCCACCCGGCGGCGGTGATCGGCAAGGAGTTCTTCATCGACCACGGCGCGGGCGTGGTGATCGGCGAGACGGCGAGGATCGGCGACCGGGTGACGCTCTACCAGGGAGTGACCCTCGGCGGCACCGGCTTCCAGCGCGGCAAGCGCCACCCGTCGCTGGGTGACAACGTCACCGTCGGTTCTGGCGCCAAGCTGCTGGGCCCGATCGACGTCGGCGCCGGCGCCAAGATCGGCGCCAACACGGTCGTGGTCGAGGACGTGCCGCCGGGGGCGACGGTGGTCGGCAACCCAGGCCACCCGGTCCGGGTGGAAGGGCGGCGGGTCGAAGGGCCCGACGCCGACTGGATCCACCTGCCGGACCCGATCGCCGAGGCGATCAAGGCCCTCTCGGAGCGGATCGCCGACCTCGAGCGGCGAATCTCCGACCTCGACGGCGGCAACGGCCCGGCGAACGAGTCGCCAGAGGTTCGTCCCCGCACCGGCCGCTCCTCGGCCGGGGGCTGAGTCGGGGCGAGTTTCTGTCCCACTAGGACACAAACTCGCCCCGGATCGCCAGCCGCCTCCCTCTCTATTCTCGGAGCGATGCTGCAGAGCGAGTTCGAGATGCCCCCCGACGCCGAAACGCCCGCCGGCGCCCCGACGGAGGCGGGCGCCGACCGCGTCGAGCGGCTGCTGGCGGGGCTGAACCCGCCCCAGCGCGAGGCGGTCGAGCACGGCGAGGGACCACTGCTGGTGCTGGCGGGGGCGGGGTCGGGGAAGACTCGTGTGCTTACCCATCGGATCGCCTACCTCTTGGCCACCGGCGCCGCCAGGCCGGGCGAGATCCTGGCGATCACCTTCACCAACAAAGCGGCGGCGGAGATGCGCGAGCGGGTGGGCCAGTTGGTCGGCCGCTCGGTGCGGGCGATGTGGGTGACGACCTTCCACTCGGCCTGCGCGCGAATGCTGCGCGCCGACGCCGAGCGGCTCGGCTACTCGCGCAGCTTCACGATCTACGACGAGTCGGACTCGCTGCGGATGCTCAAACGCTGCCTCTCCGAGCTCGGCGTCGACCCCAAACGCTACCCGCCGCGGGCGGTCCGCTCGAAGATCTCGGGGGCCAAGAACCAGCTAATCGACGCCGGTGCCTACGCCGAAACCGCGGCCGGTCCGTTCGAGGACGTCGTCGCCGAGGCCTTCCCCCTCTACGAGAAGCGAATGCTCGAGGCCAACGCGATGGACTTCGACGACCTCCTGGTTCGCACCGTCAACGCGCTGGAGCTGTTCGAGGAGGTGCGCGAGCGCTGGCGCGGCACCTTCCGCCACGTCCTCGTCGACGAGTACCAGGACACCAACCACGCCCAGTACCGGCTGCTGCAGCTACTCGCCTCCGAGCACGGCAACCTGATGGTGGTCGGCGACGACGATCAGTCGGTCTACGGGTTCCGTCACGCAGACATCCGCAACATCCTCGACTTCGAGGCGGACTTTCCCGAGGCGGCCTCGGTCAAGCTGGAGCAGAACTACCGCTCCACCCAGACCATCCTCTCGGCGGCCAACGCGGTCGTCGAGCACAACCGGCAGCGGCGGCCGAAGGCGCTCTGGACCGAAGACGAGGGCGGGGAGCCGGTGCAGCTCGCCGAGCTCACCGACGAGCACGAGGAGGCGCGCTGGGTCGCGGGGGAGGTGGAGCGACTGGGAGAGGAGCACGAGGTCGGCCGCTCCGACGTCGCCGTCTTCTACCGGACCAACGCGATGAGCCGGGTGCTGGAGGACACGCTGAACCGGTTCGACGTGCCCTACCAGGTGATCGGCGGCACCAAGTTCTACGAGCGGGCGGAGATCAAGGACGCGGTCGCCTACCTGAGCCTGCTCGTCAACGAGGCCGACCTCGTCTCCTTCTCGCGGATCGTCAACTCGCCGCGGCGGGGGATCGGGAACACGACGCAGGGACGGCTCGTCTCCTACGCGAACACGGCCGGGTTGACGATCTGGGAGGTGCTCGAACGGGTCGAGGAGGTGCCCGGCCTGAGCGCCGCCGCGATCAAGTCCGTCTCGCGCTTCTTCGAGACGATGGACGGCCTGCGCGCCCGCGCCGAGGCCCCCTCGGTGGCGGGGCTGCTGGAGGCGGTCCTGAACGAGACCGGATACCTGGAAGCGCTCGCGGCCGAGCGCACGGTCGAGGCCGAAGGGCGGGTCGAGAACCTCGAGGCCCTGGTCGCGGGCGCCGCCGAGTTCGACCTCGAGCGCGAGCGTGAGGGCGACAGCGAGGTGCCGCCGCTGGAGGAGTACCTGCAGCAGATCTCGCTCTACAACGACCAGGACTCGATCGAGGAGAAGGAGGAGCAGGTCACGCTGATGACGCTCCACAACGCCAAGGGGCTCGAGTACGACACGGTCTTCGTGATTGGCTGCGAGGACGGCGCTTTTCCCCACATGCGGGCGCTGGAAGAGGGGGGCGAAGAAGAGGAGCGGCGGCTCTGTTACGTCGCCATCACCCGCGCCCGCCAGCGCCTCTACATGACCTGGGCGCGGGAGCGGCGCCTGTTCGGCCGGGCTGAGCACAACCTGCCCTCGCGCTTCATCGACGAGCTGCCGGCGGAACTGACCGAGCGCCACCAGAAATCGGTCGCCGGCGGCGGCACGTCGTGGAACACGCCGACCGCCACGCCGGGCGTCGAGCCGGTGCAGCCGCTCGACCCCGGCCCGGCGCTGGAAATGCAGACCGGCGACGACGTCGTCCACGCCAGCTTCGGCGATGGCGTCGTCACCGCCGTCGAGCCGGGCGGGGTGATCGTCGTCCGCTTCTCCGGCGACGGCACCGAGCGCAAGCTGATGGCCGATTACGCGCCGATCCGGAAGCGCTGACGGTGGCGGCGCGGACCATCGACGGCAAGGCGGTCGCGGCGGCCGTGCGCGCGCGGGTTCGGGACGACGTTCTCACCTACGAGGCCGAGGCCGGCCGGGTGCCGAATTTGGCCACCGTGATCGTCGGCGACGACCCGGCCTCGGAGGTCTATGTCAGCCACAAGCACCGGGCCTGCGAGGAGGTGGGGATGCGCTCGGCCCATCACGGCCTCGGCGCCGAGACGAGCGAAGCGGAGCTGCTGGAGCTGGTCGCGGCGCTCGGCCGGGACGTCGACGTCGACGGCATCCTCGTCCAGCTACCGCTCCCAAACCAGATCGATCCCGACGCCGTCGTCGCCGCGATCGACCCTGCCAAGGACGTCGACGGCCTGACGCCCGTCAACGCCGGTCTGCTCGCCCACGGCGCCCCCCGGATGGTGCCCTGCACCCCGCGCGGGGTGATGGAGCTGCTGCGCCACGAGGGGGTCGAGCTGGAGGGGGCCGAGGCGGTCGTCGTCGGCCGCTCGAAGCTGGTCGGCGTGCCGGTGGCGAGGCTGCTGCTGGCCGCGAACGCGACCGTCACCGTCTGCCACTCGCGCACCCGCGACCTCGCCGCGACCTGCGCCCACGCCGACGTCCTCGTCGCCGCGGTCGGCGTGCCGGAACTGCTCGGGGCGAACGCGATCAAACCGGGCGCCGTGGTGATCGACGTCGGCGTCAACCGCACCGAGGGCGGCCTCGTCGGCGACGTCGACTTCGACGCTGCTGCCGAGGTCGCGGACGCGATCACGCCGGTCCCCGGCGGCGTCGGCCCGATGACGATCGCGATGTTGCTGGTCAACACCCTGCAGGCAGCGCGGGCACGCGCTGCGTCCGCCCCGACCTAGGCCTTCTCGCTAGGAGGGTCGGCCAGGGCTCCGTCGAATACCGGCAAAACGGATGTAGGGTCGGATCGGCCGGCTGAGTTGCGACGGAGGGATATGCAGATGGACGTAGACAGGCTCAACACCGGAGAGAAGATCGCCGGGGTATCGGCTGTCCTGCTCTTCATATTCATGTTCTTCGACTGGTTCGGAGTCGAGATCTCCGGCGAAGGCGGCTCGGTCTCCTTCGGCTCCGGAGCGGGCGGCAGCGCCTGGGACGCGCTTGACTTCATCCCGATCGTCCTCGTGGTCACGATCGTCATCGCCCTGGTCAACGTCTTCCTGCGTCTCAGCGACTCCGATTACGAGCCGCCGGTCTCGATGAACGTCGCGGTCACGGTGCTCGGCGGCATCTCGGTGCTGCTGGTCCTCTTCCGGATCATTTCCCCGCCGAGCTTCGGCACCTTCGGCGGCGTCTCCGTCGACGCCACCCTCGAATTCGGCATCTTCCTCGGCCTGCTCGCCGCAATCGGCATCGCTTTCGGCGGCTACCGCGGCATGCAGGAAGAGGGGTCGTCCTTCAGCGGCACTGCCGACAAACTCTCGGGTGGCGGCCCCGGAAGCAATCCACCGCCGCCGCCGAGCGCCGGAACGCCGCCACCTCCGCCACCGCCACCGCAGAACAGCTAGCGAGCTTCAGCCCCGTTCGTCGTCCGAGAGGATGGCGAGCGGGGGTTTCGCTTAACTTTTTCGAGGGGCGGTGCCAGCTTTCGCCATGGGCCGGGGTGGCGAAAAAGTAGAAGACGCTTCACCCCCGCTCGCCATCCTCTCGGACACGCTCCGTGCCACCTGCTTGGCGAAGGCGATGATGGTCATCATCGGGTTGACGCCTACTGAAGTGGGGAAGAGGGAGCCATCGGCGACGTAGAGGTTCTCGGTGCCGTAGAGGGAGCCGTCGGGGGCGCAGGCACCCTCGCGTGGGTCGGAGGCGATGCGGGCGGTGCCCATTGGGTGGAAGGCCTCCAGGCGCAGCTCTGAGGGCTTGAAGGCGGTTGCCTCGAACCCGGCCAGGTCGCTTGGCTTCAGGACTCCGACCCGGGCGATGTTGGGGTAGACCTCGGTTGCCCCGGCGGCGAAGTGGACTTCCGCGGCGCGGGCGATGCCGAAGGCGAGGCGGTTGGCGTCGTCACCGGTCAACTTGTAACTGGCGCGCAGGGAGCCCTCGGCGCCGAGCCCGACGCGGCCCGAGGAGCGATCGGAGAGGTGGACGCCGATCGAGCCGACGTGGCCGAAGTCGAGCATCGCTTCCTGGTGGGAGCGGCCGGCGCCGAGCAGCCAGGCGCCGCCGAAGGCGAGCGGGGTGAAGGTAGCCTCGAGCAGGATCCCGGTTTGCTCCCACTGGTCGACGTAGAAGCTCTGCATCACCCCTTCCCAGCCGCGCACCTCCTCCTCGTAGCGGGCGCCGACCCAGCAGGCGGGGTGGATGTGGAGGTTGCGGCCAACCTGGCCGTTCCCGAGGCCCGAGCGCTGCAGCAGCTCGGGCGTGCCGAGGGCGCCCCCGGCGACGATCACGGCGCGGCGCGCGCGGACGGTGAAGCCGCGCCTGCGACCGGCCCCGGTGCCGGTCGAGCCGCTGACGCCGACGGCGCGCCCGTCCTCGACCAGGACCCGGTCGACTGGGACGCCGGCCCGGACCCGGGCGCCGGCGGCGACGGCGCGGGGGAGGTAGCTGACGTGCATGCCGCGCTTGGCGTCGATCGCGCAGCCGAAGGGGCAGGAACTGCACTGCACGCAGTTGCCGGCGTTGCGGTGGATCGGGGCGCCGCTGGCGCCGATCGCCGCCGCCCCTTCCATCGCCAGTTGGCCGTTGCGGCCCATCCGCTCGGGGTCGAGCTGCTGTACGTGGAGCGTCTCCTCGGCCTCGGCGTAGTCGGCGGCGAGGTCCAGCGCCCAGGAGACGCCGTAGCGCTGCCTCCAGTTCTCCAGCACCGGGTCCGGGGCGCGGAAGCACGTGCCGGAGTTGATCACCGTGGTGCCGCCGACGACCTTGGCGACCGGGACGGGGATCGGCGGCCGCCCTTCGGCGATCGTCAGGCCGCCGTCGCGGTAGAGCTCGGCGATCGCCTCGTGGTGGTCGCCGGGGTAGCTGTCGCGGTCGTAGTGCTGGCCGGCCTCGAGCACGACCACGTCCAGTCCGGCTTCGGCCAGCTCCGCCGCGGCGACCGCGCCGCCGGCGCCGGAGCCGACGATGACCACGTCGCATTCCTCGCCCTCGCCGGGCGGCTCGGTGTCGCCGAGCGTGCCGGCCGGTTCGGGCAGCGTCCCGTCGGCGAGCCCGCAGCCGATCTCGAAGCCGATCCGCTCCTGCACCGGCGGCGTCACCGCGTACCCGAGCGTCGAGAACAGCTTCGCCATCAGCAGCAGGTCGTGGTGGAAGGAGAGCCGCGAGCCCTCGAGGCGGAGCAGGAAGTCTTCCCGCGCCGCGGGGTCGAGACGGCTGAACCGCCAGGGGAACGGCAGCCACTCGAAGGCGCGCAGGCCGAGCCTGAGGCGGGCCAGCACCCGCGGCGAGACGGAGGTGAGGAAGTTGGCGACCGGGCCGGAGACGTCGACGTCGCGCTCGGCCGCCGGCAGGCCGTCGATGCCCGGCGCCATCGCCGCGCAGATCGCGCTCAGGGTGCGCTGCTCAGCGGCTGAAAGCCCTGGCGAGCGCTGTCAACCGGGGTCGACGGGCCGGCCGATGCGGCCGGCCAGGGCCCAGAGCCAGAGCGCCAGCAGGGCGAGGAAGCCGTCGACGAGGAAGTTGAGCAGGTAGATGAAGACCTGGTCCTGGACCAGGAAGAAGGCGAGCGAGCCGAGCGAGGAGGCGGTCTTGCCGATGGCGAGCACCAGCAGCAGCGCGCGGTAGCGGACGACGTCGGTCTGGGCCACCAAGCAGATCGCGGTGATGACCACCATGTAGGCGAAGGCGAGCGCTAGCCACAGGTACTCCTGGGTGTGGGGGGCGCGGGTGTCGTTGCCGAACCATTCGCCGACGTCGGAGATGACGTCGAGCACGCCGCTGGGAACCGCGACGAAGAGGATGCCGACGATTGCGAAGGTGGCGGCGAGCAGGCGCAGGTTGAGGACGACGAATCTCTCGGCTGCCGGTCCCTGCATGGGTGGGGACATTAACTGGCTGACTGGCCAGGTGCAGGGGGCGGGCGATGCCGGTAGGGGTTTCGCTTAACTTTTT
>DASTNW010000002.1:0-17809 GCA_035762685.1 Solirubrobacterales bacterium
TTTCCAGCCGGTCGAGGTGGGTGGTGACCTTGTCCGCGCCGACTCGGCACCACTTGACGAGCCGCCGCCGCGGTTTGGTCGAGCCGTCGATCCCGTCCTCGGGGGCCGGCCAGTCGCGCAGGCGGGGCTCGGCGTACGCCCGCAGCTCGGTCAGGAGCCGGCCGCTGTAGCGGACCGGCTCGTCGTTCCAGGCGAACGAGCGCTGCGGCGCGGCGGCGTTGAGGATGGCGAGGCGGACGACATCCGGCTCCGCCTGCCCGACCAGCTCGCCGCCGCCCTCGCCGGGCTCGCGGACCTGGCCCGGCACCATCGCCCGCGTGAACGGCTCGCGCGCCTCCAGCGGCGGCAGCTCGCCGATGTCCTCGAGCATCTTCGCCATCGCCCGCTGCTCGAGCAGGAACTGGTCGCCGCCCGGCTCGCCGACGAACTGGTCGATCGGCAGCCAGCGCTGCGCCTCGGCCTCGTCGGGCAGCGCACTCGTCCCCCCGTTGGCCGGCGCGCAGACGGACAGCCACATCCAGAGGCGGTCGAACCGCGGCTCGATGGTGGCCGCGTCGCGCTGTGCCGGGCCCTGGCACCGAGGGCACTCGCACTCGGTCGCGTCGGCCGTCCCGCCCTCCAGCAGTGGAAGCTGCTCCAGCGGCACCGGTACGACACCGCAACCCGGGCAGGACACCACCGGCACCGGCACCCCGGGGGTGTCCGGCGCGGCAACCACCGCGTCCTCGACGCGGTAACGCTCGGCCGGGCGCACCTTGGCGCTGAGCTTGGTCAGCTTCCAGGCCCCCGCCGCTGGCTTCTCGAGCGTTTCGGCGATTTCCCGGTCGCCCTTGTCGTGCTCCGGGACGCCGAGCACCGCGGTCGTCCCGTAGCGGTCGTCGACCCGCGGCGAGATCACCAGCGGCAGCAGGGTCGAGGCGCCGGGGACGCTCGCGTGGAGCCCGGTCGCCACCGCCGGGACCCGTTTCGCTTCCTTGTCTTGGCGCCACCAGTCGGCCTCGCGGGCCCACTCGAGCCGGGACGCGACGTCGGGCTGGGCGGTCAGCGCACCGATTTCGGGATGCGAGGGCGAGACGGCCACGAAGGCGGCGCTCTCGATCGAGTCCCGATGCGGCGTGAAGACCGGCAGCGTGCCGCCCCCGAGGATCGAGGCGTCGACCTCGACTCCCTCGATCCCGCCGAGCGTCTTCCGCTGGGCCTCGATCAGGCTCTCGCTCCAGTGCTCCAGGGCGTCCAGGCCGTGCGAGCTCTCCTCCGCGTAGGCGCTGGTCCGCAGCAGCCAGCGGCTGTCCTGGCGGTAGATCAGCTCCTTCTCGAGAAGGGTGAGGAAGAGCTGCTGGGAGCGGCGGACCTGGGCGGGGTCGGTGGCGAGAAAGGTGCGGTCCCAGTCGCAGGAACACCCGAGCTGCTCGACCCGGTCCCGGATCGCGTCCCGGCGCGCCTCGGACCCGGCCGAGGCGCCCTCCGCTTGCCCCCCGGCGTCCACCCCCTCGCCCGGAGCGGGGTGGGGGAGGCCGAGTATGAACAGCACCTCGTCGCCCCTGGCGCGACGGAAGCGCGCGTAGGCGTCCGCGATGACGCAGGTGCGGACGTGGTCGAGGCTCCCCGGGTCCGCACCGGGTGGGCAGACGGCGAAGAGGGAGGCGGACCCACGCTCGCCGGCTGCCCCGTTCAGAGCCGTATCGCCTCCGGTGTTCTCGAGCTCGGTCGTTGGCATAAGTAATAAACTATCCCTTAGTATATTCCACGATTCTGAGGGTTCGATCCAAGAGGGGGAACGCCGTATGAGTCAAGTTGTCGGAAGCCGCGTCTCGCGCCCCGACGGGGCCATCGCCCTGAGGGTCGGCGACCCGACAGCGACGCCGAAGGAGGCCGCGGTCATGGCCGAACGGCGAGACAAGATCGAGCGCCTGCGTTCGAGCGGCTCCGAGCCCTTCGCCAAGTCGTTCCCCGATCGCACCGACACCGCCTCGCTGCAAGAGGGCGAGTTGGAGGACGGCAGCACCCTGCGGGTCGCGGGCAGGCTGGTCGGGCGCCGTCACCACGGGCAGATCGTCTTCATGGACGTGCGCGACGGCTCGGGGGAAGTCCAAGTCCTCTGCCTGCGCGACGAACTGGACCTGGAGAACTACGCGCGGATCGCCGACATCGACGTCGGGGACATCATCGGCGTCGAAGGCGAGGTGACAACCAGCAAGCGGGGCGAGCGCCTGGTCAAAGCCCGTTCCCTGACCATCCTCGGTAAGGCGCTGCTGATGCCTCCGCAGCGCGGCGCGGAGCAGAAAGGCTGGCGCTCGGACCGGCGCGAGCTGGACGTGATCGCGGGCGACTCCAACCGCGCCATGCTGCGCACGCGCAGCGCCCTCAACGCCTTCCTACGCCGCTGGTTCGACACGCAGGACTTCATCGAGGTGGACACGCCGGTGCTGCTGCCGCTGGCCTCCGGCGCCGCCGCCCGCCCCTTCGTCACCGAGGGCCACGCGCTCGGCAGCAACCTCTACATGCGGATCGCGATCGAGCAGTCCCTGAAGCGCTGGACGATCGGCGGCTTCGAGCAGGTGTACGAGCTCGGTCGCTGCTTCCGCAACGAGGGGATGTCGAAACGACACCACTTCGAGTTCACGATGCTCGAGTGGATGAAGGGGTACACCGACTACCAGGACACGATGGACATCGTCGAAGAGGTGGTCAGCTCGGCTGCGGAGGAGGTCATCGGCAAGCTGCAGTTCGAACGCGGCGACAAGGTCTTCGACCTGTCGCGTCCCTGGCGGCGGACCACGGTGCGGGAAGCGATCCTGCAGAAGACCGGCGCCGACGTCATGTCCGCCGACCGCGGTGAGTTGGTGCGGATGCTCGGCGTGAAGCACTCGGACACAAACTGGTCGGAGCTGGTCGCGGCGGTCTACGGGAAGCTGGTCGAGCCGACGATCCTCCAGCCGACCTTCGTCACCGACTTCCCCGGCGACCTCTTCCCCCTGGCCAAGCGGCGCCCCGACACCCCGGAGTTGGCGGAATCGTTCGAGGCGGTGATCGCCGGGGTCGAGATCGCGACCGGGATCACGAGCCAGAACGACGTCGACGAACAGCGCACGCGGTTCGCCGAACAGCAGGCGCGCGCCAAACAGACCCGGAACTCCAGCGAGGGCCTCTCCAGCCTCGACGAGGACTTCCTGCGGACGCTCGCCCACGGCATGATGCCGGCCACCGGGGCCGGGTTGGGCCTCGATCGGGTGCTGATGCTGCTGATGGAGCGGAGCCTGCTGCGTGACGTGATCCCCTTCCCGACCCTGCAGGGCGAATCGGCCAACGGCGTCAGGCCTTGAATCTGATCTCGATTCAAGACCTCTCCGAGCGAGACATGGAGATGGTCCTGGAGCGCAGCACGGCACACGCCGTCGCGACCGAGCCGCCGCAGCGCACGCTCGAGGGGCTCGTGGTCGGCGTCTATTTCACGAAGACGTCGACCCGAACGCGAACCGCCTTCTCCTCCGCGACCCTGCGTCTGGGCGGCAGCCTGATCACCTTCGGCCCGAACGACCTCCAGCTCGCCACCGGCGAGACCCTGGAGGACACCGGGCGGGTGATGGCGAGGATGCTCAACGCGCTGGTCGTCCGCACCGCCGGCGACCCGGAGGAGATGCGGGCGCTGTCGCAGTCCCACGCGATGCCGGTGATCAACGCGATGAGCGCCGACGAGCACCCGACGCAGGCGCTGTGCGACCTGACCCTGCTGCGCACCCGCTTCCCCAGCCTCGAGGGCCTGCGGATCCTCTACGTCGGCGAGGGCAACAACACCGCGGCGGCGCTCGCCCTCGCCCTCGCGCGGCAGCCACGGGTCGAGGTCGAGTTCCGCACTCCCGCGGGCTACGGCCTCTCGACCTCCGTCCTCGCCCTGGCCGAGCAGGCGGCAGCGCGGACGGGAGCGCGCCTGCGTGAGCAGCACGACCTCGCCGGCCTGCCGGACGAGGTCGACGTCGTCTACACGACGCGCTGGCAGACGACCGGGAGCAGCAAGCCGGACCAGGACTGGCGCTCGAAGTTCGAGCCGTTCCGGGTCACGGCACAGCTAATGGACGCCTTTCCCGGCGCCATCTTCATGCACGACCTGCCGGCGCATCGGGGCGAGGAGGTCGACGCCGAGGTCATCGACGGAGCGGCGAGCGTCGTCCTCGACCAGGCCGCCTGCAAGATGTACAGCGCGATGGCGGCGCTGGAGTGGGCCACCGACCGCCTGCCTACGCAAAGGGCAGGCTGACGCCCAGCCCAGCCGCGTGGGCGCCGTCGTAGACCTCCTTGGCGAGGGCGATGTCGGCGATCGCCATCCCGAAGGGGTTGACGAGGATGACCTCGTCGTCGTTGCTGCGGCCGGGGTGGGCGCCGACCATGACCTCGCCGATCGAGGCGTCCACCGCCCGGCCGTCGCCGTTGGCTTCGCCCGGCCCGTGGAGCTTGCCGGCGCGGTAGAGGCGACCGAGCAGGCGGCGCGGATCGTCCCGCACCAGCTCCCAGTCGTCGACGAGGACCAGGTCGGCCTTCTCGACCACGTCGGGGAGGGCGTCGTCGAGCGAGACGTGGACCAGCACGGCGCCGGGCGAAAGCCACTCGTAGGGGATGTAGCCGGTCGTGGTCGTGGTCGTGGTGACGACGACCGAGGCCCCCCGTACCGCCTCCTCGGCGCTTGCCGCCAGGGACAGTCCGGCCGTCCGGCCGTTGCCGAGAAGTCCGCGGCCGCGCTCGCGGTCGTCGTCGTAGATCGCGATCTCGGTCAGCTCCGGCAGGTGCGATTCGATCAGGTCCAGGTGCACCCGGCCGATCGTGCCGACCCCGATCAGGGCCGCGGTCGTGCCGGTGGAAGGGCGTAGCTGCTCCGCCGCGGCGGTCGAGATCGCCGCCGTCCGCGTGGCGCTGATCAGCGCCGCGTGCATGGCGCAGGCGGGACGCGCCGTCACGGGGTCGAAGAGGATCGTGAGCCCCGACGCGCGGGGCAGGCCGCGGCCGGGGTTGTCGACGTTGGCGTTGATGATCTTGGTGCCGACCGCGTTGAACCGGCCGCCGATCTGGCCCGGCATGCCGAGGCTGCGGGCCGAGCCGCCCCCGGGCGGCGTCCAGGAGAGATAGGCCTCCGGCGGCAGGACCGTCTCCCCCTCGGCATGAAGGGACAGCACCTGGCGCATCAGCGCCACGGGGTCGAGCTCGCGCATGACCGCCGCGACGTCCTCCGCCGACAGATACAGGAGCTCGCTCAAGCGCGTTCGACCCTCGTGTCCCAGCCACTGTTCACCGCCGCGAGCTGGTTGCCCAGCCACTCGTCGTCGTAGATCGTCTGGGCGTAGGGCTCGTGTCCGTCGGCGCAGATGCAGACCGGGAAGCGGATCTCCGGATGGCGCTCGAGGTAGCGGGCGCAGGCGGCGAAGACGGCGCCGCTGGAGCCACCGACGTCGACGCCGATCGAGTCCAGGGCGCGGCAGGCAGCGAACGCTTCCGTGTCCGCGACGAGGACGTGGTCGTCGTACATCCAGCTCTCGATGAAGCGCGACTGCCGCGTGGACCCGATCCCGGTCAGGCGACGTGGCCCCGGCTCGCTGCCGAAGACGACGGAGCCGCGAGCGTCGACGCCGACGATCCGCACCTCCGGTTTGGCCCGGCGCATGTAGCGAGCGATGCCAGCCAGCGTCCCCCCGGTCGAGACGGCGACGAAGACCGCGTCGAGGGCGCCGTTGGTCTGCTGCGCCAGCTCCGGCGCGGTGCCCCGAAAGTGGGCTTTCGGGTTGTCGGTGCTCGCGTACTGGTTGGGCCACACGTAGTGGTCGGAGGAGGAGCTGAGCTCGGCCACGCGGTCGAGCCGGGCCTGGAGGTAGTTGCCGTGCTCGTCGGCCCGGTCGACGACCTCGTACTCGGCTTCGTACTCGGCGATCCGCCGCAGGTAGTAGGGCGGCGACTTGGGGTCGACGATGGCGTGGAAGCGCCAGCCGCCGACGTGGGCGAGGTAGGAGAGGGCGAGACCGAGGTTCCCGGAGGTGGACTCGACCAGGGTCTGGCCAGGCCGAAGCCGTCGCTGCTCGACCAGGCCCTCGAGCAGGCTCAGGGCGGTCCTGTACTTCACCGAGCCGGCCGGGTTTTCGCCCTCCAGCTTCGCCCAGACAAGTCGCGACTCGTCGCCGACCTCGATCCGGATCGGCACCAGCGGCGTCTTCCTGTGGAAGCCCCTCCTCCCCTGCGGAACCGCACTCCTGGGCGTCGCTTGTCGAAAGGCGATACTCAAATCATCTAAATCATAAGGGCTCCTTTTAAATAAAAAAGAAAGCGGGCCTCTACCCGTCGTCGCCGCTCCGGAGGTCGCCTTTTCCAGGCGGGACCTCTTCCGCGGTCGCGTCGAAGTCGTAGTCGCGCCCGCCCGCCGGCCCCGGGCCCGGCCGCCCGCCGGGGATGTCGATGATCGTGAAGCGCCCGATCGTGAAGCGGCGCAGTACGCGGCGGGCGATCGCCCGCGTCGGCGGAACGAGCAGGAAGAGGCCGGCGATGTCGGTGAGGAAGCCGGGGGTGAGCAGGAGGGTGCCGCCGATCACGATCAGGACGCCGTCGGCGACCTCCTTGCCGGGGAAGCGCCGCTGGGCGAGCGCCTCGTTGAAGCGGCGCCAGGCGCCGCGGCCCTGGTGGCGCAGCAGCAGCGAGCCCAGCAGGGCGTCGGCCAGGAGCAGGGCCAGGGTCGGCCAGATCCCGATCAGCTGCCCGACCTTGATGATCACGTACAGCTCGGCGACCGGGACGACGATGAAGAGGACGACCAGTAGGGCCATGGGGCCAAGCGTAGAGGGCTGCCCTCACGAGGCTGAGGACTTGACCCACCTATGGGGTGGTCAAGTCCTCAAGCAGCCGCGGTGGCGGCGCCCGCCGCCTGCTCCAGCTCCGCCAGCGACTCGGCGATCCCGTCGGAGATCGCCTCCACGTCCTCCATCGAGTCGTAGTCGGCGAGCAGGCCGAACCCGATTTTGCCGTTGTAGCTCATGATCGCCACGGCGAGGGCGTGGTTCTGCGGCAGGAAGGCGACCGGGAAGACCTCCTCCATCTCGCGCCCGAGGACGTAGAGCGGGACCTGCGGGCCGGGCACGTTGGTGACGATCGTGTTGAAGAGGCGGGTCGAGAAGTTGATCCGCGAGGCCTGGGCGAGCAGGGTCGGCGGGGCGAAGTCGTTGAAGCGGGAGATCACTTCGGCCCCCAGGGCCTGTTTGGAGCGCTTCAGCCCCTCCATCTCCTCGCTGATCACCCGCAGCCGTCGCACCGGGTCCTCGACGTAGACCGGCAGCGGCCCGCGCATCAGCGCGATCCGGTTGCCGAGGTCGCCGCGCTCGTCCTCGCTGCGGATCGAGACCGGCACCAGCGCCCGCAGCTCCAGGCCCTCGGTGCGGACACCCCGCTGCTGCAGCCAGTTGCGGATCGAGCCGGTGACGACGGCGAGGACGACATCGTTGACGGTGCCGCCGAGCGCGTCCTTGATCCGTTTGAAGGTCGCCAGCTCCGAGCGCGCCCAGACGTAGCGTCGGTGCGGGCCGATCGGCTGGTTCAGCGGCACGTCCGGCGCCGGGTCGGCGAAGGCGGTGACGATTTCGCTCAGGCCCTCCAGTGCCTCGACCGCCTTGCGCGCAGTCGTCTCCGGGTTGCGCACCGCGTCGACCGCCCGCTCGGCCAGCCCCACCGGCGCCGCGACGGCGTCGGCGATGCCGCGGGCAACCAGCTCGGTCGTCCCCGGTTCCGGCTGCGGCACCCACTCGTCCTCGGCCGGCGGTGGCGACGGGGCCGGCTCGAGGTCGAAGAGGACGGTGCCGATGTCGACGCCGGAGATGCCGTCGACCATCGCGTGGTGGGTCTTGGTCAGGACCGCGAAGCGGTCGCGCTCCAGGCCCTGCGCCAGCCACAGCTCCCAGAGCGGCTTCGAGCGGTCGAGCTGCTGGGAGAAGATGCGGCCGGCCAGTTGCTTCAGCTGCGCCTCCCCGCCCGGCTCGGGCAGCGCGGTATGGCGGATGTGGTAGGTCAGGTTGAAGTTGACGTCGTCCGCCCACAGCGGCCGTCCCGCCTCCAGCGGCGGCACCACCAGTTTCTGGCGGAAGCGCGGCACCAGGTTGAGGCGGCCGCGCACGTGCTCGACCAGGTCGACGTACTTCGGCGGCGGCCCCTCGAAGATGAGGATCGCACCGACGTGCATATGGCTGTTCGAGCTCTCGTTGGTCAGGAACGAGGCATCGACGGCGGTCAGCCGGTCCAGGTGTCGACCTTCGGTACTCATCCCGCAAGGCTAGCTACCCTGCATCCATGGCAGCAACCGCCACCACTGCCCCGAAGCGAGTCTTGCTGGCCGCCCCGCGCGGCTACTGCGCTGGCGTCGACCGCGCCGTGCAGACGGTGGAGCGCGCTCTCGAGCTGCACGGTGCGCCCGTCTACGTGCGCAAGGAGATCGTCCACAACAAGCACGTGGTCGAGGAGCTGGCGAAACGCGGCGCGATCTTCGTCGAGGAGGAGACCGAGGTGCCGGAGGGGGAGATGGTCGTCTTCTCCGCCCACGGCGTCGCCCCGGCGGTGCACGAGAACGCCGCCGCCCGCGGCCTGCAGACGATCGACGCCACCTGCCCGCTGGTGACGAAGGTCCACGTCTCCGCCCGCCGCTTCGCCGCCGAGGGCTACACGATCGTGATGATCGGCCACGACGGGCACGAGGAGGTCGAAGGGACGACCGGCGAGGCGCCCGACAACATCGTCCTGATCGAAACCGCCGACGAGGTTGCCTCGCTCGAGGTCCCCGATCCCGACAAGGTCGCCTTCATCACCCAGACGACGCTCTCAGTCGACGAGACGGCGGCGGTGATCGCGGCGCTGCGCGCCAAGTTCCCGGCGATCGTCAGCTCCAAGTCCGACGACATCTGTTACGCGACGACCAACCGCCAGATCGCGGTCAAGCAGCTTGCCCGCGAGTGCGACCTCGTCCTCGTCATCGGCTCGACCAACTCGTCAAACTCCAACCGCCTGGTCGAGGTCGCGCGCGAACACGGCGCCGCCTCCCACCTGATCGACAACCGCGCCCAGGTGCAGGAGGAGTGGCTGGCGGGGGTCGAGACCGTCGGCATCACCTCCGGCGCCAGCGCCCCGGAGGAGCTGGTCGAGAGCCTCGTCGCCTTCTTCCGCGAGCGCGGCACCGACGATGTCTCCGAGCTGCGGACCGTCCACGAGGACGTCCGCTTCATGCTCCCGAAGGAGATCCGCGAGGAGCTCGCCGGCCGCGTTTAGGCGCCCGCCGCGACTGCGAAATTCATCTCCGGGCCGATCCATACGATCCCCGGGGATGGCAAGGCCTACCTACTCAGCCATCTCGCTCTTTTCCGGGGCGGGTGGCATGGACGTGGGCTTCGAGAAGACCGGACGGTTTCGCCTGCTCGCCTGCGCCGAGTTGCGCGAGGTCTTCTGCGAGACGCTCGAAGCGAACCGGGACGAGGGCCGTCTCGGGCACGCCGAGCTGCCGATTTTCTCGGGGTCGATCGAGGACCTCTCTCCCGAGGAGCTGATGGAGGCGGCGGGGCTCCGTCCCGGCGAGCTCGACGTGCTGATCGGCGGGCCGCCGTGCCAGACCTTCAGCACCGCCGGACGCCGGGAGACGGTCAAAGACCCCCGGGGAATGCTCCTCTGGCAGTTCTCGAGGTTCGTCGAGGCCCTGCGGCCGAAGTACTTCGTGATGGAGAACGTGCGGGGGCTGCTCTCGGCGGCGATCGCCCACCGCCCGCTCAAGGACCGGCCCGGCCAGGGCGGGCCACCCCTGACGCCGAAGGAGATGCCCGGTTCGGTCGTCGGGCTCTGGTCGAGGGACCTGGCGCGGAAGACCTCCGGCCAGTACCGGGTCGACTGCTTCGAGGTCAACGCGGTCAACTACGGCGCCCCGCAGCTACGCGAGCGCGTCCTCTTCGTCGGCAACCGCATGGGCCACCTGGTCGAGTTCCCGTCGCCCACGCACCGCAACCCGTACCAGCCCGGCGATGCCGAGGTGGACGAGGAGATGGTCCCCTTCGCCACCCTCGGGGAGGCGCTGGACACGGTCGAGGAGGACGAGGGCGAGGTGATGGACTTCAGCGCCCGCAAGAAGTCGTTTCTCGAGATGGTGCCGGAGGGGGCGAACTGGCGTGCCCTGCCCGAGGACGTGCAGCAGGAGTCGATGGGCAACGCCTGGTACGCGACGGGGGGGCGGTCCGGATGGTGGCGGCGGCTGAGTCGCGATCTGCCCTGCCCGACGATCGTGACGATGCCCAACCACGCCAGCACCGCGATGTGCCACCCGACCGAGACCCGCGCGCTCACCCTCAGGGAGTGCGCGGCGGTGCAGGGCTTCCCAAACGACTGGGTCTTCCGCGGGACCGTCACCCAGAAATACACGCAGGTGGGAAACGCCCTGCCCGTCAGGCTCGCCGAGGTGGCCGCGGAGGTCGTCGCGGAGCACCTCGAAGAGCGCCCGGACTTGGTGCTGGCAACCAAGTCGACTCGGAAGTTCAGGCGGGTCTACCTGGACTCCCACGTGAGGACGCGCCAGTGGTACCGGGCCGGGAAGACCTTCCACTGGCGCGACGGGCAGGACAACTCGCTCGCCCACTACGCGCCCGCGGCCAGGGCGGCCTCGTGACCCCACCGAAGAGCCTGCCGCCGGCGCCGGCCGCTTCCAATCTCGCGGTCCGCGCCGTGATGCGGGGGAATCGCGGCGAGGACACCGCCCCCGAGCGAGCGCTGCGGTCGGAGCTGCACAGGCGCGGCCTGCGGTTTCGCAAGCACGTCGCGCCCCAGCGGGGCCTCCGCTGCCGAGCGGACGTGGTCTTCCCGAGGCAGAAGATCGCCGTGTTCGTCGACGGTTGCTTCTGGCACGGCTGTCCGGTCCACGGCAGGGCGCCGCGCAAGAACTCCGGGTACTGGTCTTCGAAGCTGCGGCTCAACGCCGAGCGGGACGCGCGCAACGACCGCGTGCTCGGGCAGGCCGGGTGGCGTGTCATCCGCGTCTGGGAACACGAGGACCCGGTCGAGACCGCCGCCCGGATCGAGCGGCTGGTTGCCTCGGCGCGGGCGACCGCGGTCGTCTAGTCGACCAGGCGGTCGCAGAAGTGCCGGGCGACGAAGAACAGCCAGGGCAGCTGGCTGCGCTGGAGTAGCGCCACGTTGAAGTCCTGTGGCACCGGGTCGAGCGAGGTGATCTCGCCCAGGTCGCTGATCTCGTACGGGTGGCCGCCCGGGTCCTCCATCCCGGCCTGGACGCAGGCCCGGATCAGCGCCGTCCACAGCTCCAGGGCGCAGTCGTCGCCGCCCAGGTGCGACCACCAGTCGCCGCCGATGCGAATCGAGACCTCGGCGGTGACGCCGTCGAGCTCGAACGAGCAGTCCCAGCGATGGGTGGGCGCCTCGACCACGGTCCCGCCGCGAGCGGGGACCTTCGTGTCGAGGTTGCGCAGGATGTGCCAGTCCTTCTTGTTCGACTGCTTCTGGGTGCCGTACAGCACGCCGTAGGTGAACTCGACCCGGTCCACCCCGGCATCGGCCGCCCAGCTCTGGACGTTCTCCAGGATCGCGTCGGCGAAGTTCTCTGCCATCTCGTCGTTGAGGCAGCGCGGCCCGCTCTTCAGCGTCGCCACCTCGACCACTCCGTCGCCGAGCCGGAGGCCGTCCAGGGCCGAGTTGGCGGTGTGCATCTGGCTGGCGACGCATTCCCAGCCGTAGACCGGCAGAGCGACCGCCTCGATCATGCGCCCCGCCGAGGTCTCCATCGAGGAGAAGATCTTGGCCGGGATGATGTCGGCCTCGATCTCGCTGATCTTCGCGTAGCCCTGTTTGAGGGCCTGGATCAGGAGCACGTAGGGGCTCGTGTACAGCTTTTGGAGGGTGCTGCTGCTCGCCGGCAGGCTCGCCACATGCGCGCTGATCCGGGACCGGAAGTCGGTCTCCATGGCCAGGACCCTGGCCGTCGCCCGCTCGTTTCCGTCGATGCGCTTCAGCGCGGCGAGCAGGTCTGCCTTCCGCAGTACGTGCGGTTCTGGTTTCGGTAATCCGGGGTGTCGGGGCATCTAAGCCAAGGTAGTGAGTCCCGCGGCGGGACTCTCCCCGTTTTGGCTCACTCGGTGGGTGCGTAGCGGTGGTGCAGCATCAGGTCGTTGCCGTCGGGGTCGGTGAAGAGGGCCATGTGGCAGACGCCGGTGTCGAAGACGTCGCCGCTGAACTCGACGCCCTTTTCTTCCAGCTCCGCCTTGGCGGCGGCCACGTCGTCGACGTGCAGCGCCGGGTGGGCGTTTTTCTGCGGCGCGAACTCCATCCCCATTTTCGCCGGTTCCCAGATGCCGAAGCAGGTGTCGCCGGCCCAGAACTCGAAGCGACCGTGGTCGTCGGGGCGCAGTCCCAGCGTCTCGACGTAGAAGCTGCGCGAGCGCTCTGCGTCCGTCGACGGCACTCCGACGAAATCGAGCTTGCTGATCATCGGTTCCTCCTCTTGTTGATGGGCCCGGGGCTTATGGGGCCCCTGGGGCGAAGCTGAGCGACCAGATTCGCAGACCGGGGGCAGGGCGGATCGCCAAGGAGTGCGTCTGGTGGTGCGGGTGCTCGGCGAGGGGCTCGAGGCCGGCGCCGGTGACGGCCACGGTGCCAGCGGCCCGGCCGTCGAGCTCGACGGCGATCTCGCCTGCGCCCTCCACCGTCGCGTAGGCCCCACCGGCCGCGTACTCGCAGGCCAGCTCCTCGCCGTCCTCGCCCGCCGTCCAGGGGCGCTCCCAAGACCCGCCGGGGAAGACCTCGGGGCTGGGGGCGATGACGCGCGCGCCGGGGCCGTCGGTCGTCCGCAGCGGCGCCATCGGCTCGGGCAGGGACCGCAGGGCGTCGATCTCGCGCAGCTCCTCCTGGATCGCGACCTCCGTCTCCAGGTATTCGCCCTCGCCGAAGTGGACCCAGGAGAGGGCGCCGCCGAGCGCCCAGAGGAAGAGGCTGGGCCAGCCCTCGCAGCCGTAGGAGCGCCAGAGCTCGCCCTCGGCGTCGATCGCGACCGGGAACTCGACGCCGAGGGCGCCGAGGCCGGCAGCGGCCGCGTCCGGGTCGTTGCCGAAGGGGAAGCGGGAGGACTGGACGCCGATCACGCTCAGCCCCGCCTCGCGGTAGCGGCGCCACCACTCGTTCAGGTAGGGCAGGGTGCGCACGCTGTTGAGCTGGGCGAAGTCGACGAAGTGGACGAGCGCCGGGCCGCCGGCGGTCAGCGCCGGCATCGAGTCCGGCTCGTGGCCCACCCAGGCGAGCCCGCCCGGGAGGTCGGGGGCGGCGATGTTGTCGCGTCCGGGCCGCACGCGCGGGACGTTATCCTGGGCCGCCGTGGCTGAGCTTGGCGCCTTCATGCTGCCGGCGGTACCGCTTTTGGCACTCCTCGTTTGCCTGCTCTGCGGCCGCTACCCAGGCTGCGAGGCAATCGTCCGCCTCTCCGAGCGGATCGTTGCCCGCTCCGCCGCCGGGGACTTCACCGGGATCGCCGGCCAGCCGCGCCTGCGCCCCCGCTCCTTCGCGCCCACCGGCGGTCTTCTCCTCGCCTTCTCGCTCTCCGGTCGCGCTCCGCCCGCCTAGGGCGGACCCACGTCCTGCGCTCTCGCCGTTCCCGGCATCTCGGACCGTCGCGCGAGCGCACCTTTTCGATCGACAGGAGAAGACCGATGAGACATGCAAGCAAGCTGGTTCTGACGTTGTTCGTGCTGGTCGGGGCCGTCGGCCTCACCGCCTGTGGCAGCAGCAGCGACGAGGGCAGTGGAGCCGGTCAAGGTGCCGGCTCCACCGCGACGAAGCCGAGCGACGGCCCCGAAAGCGCCAGCATGGGCGGCAAGGTGCCGAGCATCGTCATCCGTGGCGGCGAACCCGTCGGTGGCGTCAAGGAGCTCGAATACGACGCCGGTGACGAGATTCGCTTCGAGGTCGAGTCCGACGTCGCCGACGAGGTCCACGTCCACGGCTACGACCTGATGCAGGACGTGCCGGCCGGGGGCACGGTCAGCTTCGACTTCCCGGCCGAAATCGAAGGCATCTTCGAGGTCGAGCTCGAGGGCCGCGGGGAACAGATCGCGGAGTTGCGAGTCAACCCGTGACCTGGCTCCCGTTTGCGCACGCCCTGGCCGCTCGGCAGGACCTGCCGATCCCGGCTTGGCTCTTCGCCTGGGCGGCGTCGATCGTCCTGATCGTCTCCTTCGTCGCGCTTTCGGCCGCGTGGCGCAGCCCCCGCTTCGAGGAGGCGCACTGGCGCCCTCTCGGAGCGGGCCCGTCCCGCCTGCTGCTGAGCTGGCCGCTGCAGGCCCTCTGCGGGGCGGTCGGCGTCTTCCTCCTCGGCGTCGCCGTCTACGCCGGACTGCGCGGGACCGAAGCGCCGGACCGCAACTTCGCCCTCACCTTCCTCTTCGTCACCTGCTGGCTCGGCTTCCCGGTCTTCTCGGCCCTGCTGGGGGACGTCTTCCGGCCCTTCAACCCCTGGCGGGCGGTCGGCCGCGCCGCCGGGGCGGGCTTCCGGGCGATCGCCGGGCAGCGACCGGTGCACCTGGCCTACCCGCGGGCGCTCGGTCGCTGGCCGGCCGCGCTCGGCCTGCTGGCCTTCGTCTGGCTGGAGGTCGTCTACGGCGGCAGCGGCGGGGTCGCCGTCGGTCTCGACCCCTACGTCGTCGGCGTCGCCGCCCTCCTCTACAGCGCCTACACGCTGGCGATGATGGCCCTGTTCGGGACCGAGGAGTGGTGCGAACGAGGGGAGGTCTTCTCCGTCTACTTCGGGATGTTCTCCCAGCTCGGCTGTTTCGGGGTCGAGGACGGCCGCCTCGGCCGCCGCCGCCCGTTCGCGGCGGCGACCCGCTGGGCGACGCTGCCGGGATCGACCGCGGTCGTGATCGCCTCGATCGCCTCGACCAGCTTCGACGGCGGCTCGGAGGGCGCCTTCAAGGGCGCGATCGAAAGCACGGTCGGCTGGCTCATCGACCTGGGCGCGGGCCCGCTCGCCGCCCAGCGCCTCGGCGACACGATCTTCATGCTGCTCTGCTTCGCCGGGGTCGGCCTCGTCTATCTCCTCGGCGTCCGCGGCATGCGGACCGTCCCCGGCGCTCCCTCCCTGGCCAAGCTGCGGACCGGCTTCGCCCACACCCTGGTCCCGATCGCGCTCGCCTACCTCGTCGCGCACTACTTCAGCCTCTTCGTCTTCCAGGAGCAGGCCCAGTTCACCTACCTGCTCTCCGACCCCCTGGGGACGGCGACGACCGATCTCTTCGGCACCGCCTCCGGCGGCGTCGACTACAGGGTCCTCAGCGCCAACGCGATCTGGTACATCCAGGTCGGCGCCCTCGTCGTCGGTCACGTCATCGGCCTCACCCTGGCCCACGACCGCGCCCTCGTCTACTGGCCCGACTACCGCGAGGCCGCCCGTTCCCAGTACTGGATGCTGGCCGTGATGGTCGCCTTCACCTGCTTCGGCCTCTACCTGCTATCCGTCGCCAATGGATGACGCTCCCGCTCGCGCACGTCGGCCACTACCTCTGGGTCCTCTACGTCCTGCCGGTCCTGTTCGTGATCGCCGGAATCCTCAGGACCACGATCCAGGGGAGGCGCAAGGGGGGAGGATCTAGGAAGGTCTAGAGGATCTCGGCGAGGCGGCGCTCGAGTGCAGCCGAGACCTCGTCCCGCACCGGTCCCTCCGCCAGCCGTTCGACCAGCGACTCGAGGAAGCCCTCGATGATCAGCGACTTCGCCGCCGCCGGGTCGAGGCCGCGCGAGGTCAGGTAGAAGAGCTGGTCCTTGTCGATCTGGGCGATCGCTGCGGCGTGGGTGCAGCGGACGTCGTCGGCGAGGATCTCCAGGCCCGGGATCGCGTCGGCGTGGGCCTCGGTCGAGAGCAGCAGGTTGCGGCTCTCCTGGAAGGCGTCGGTCTGCTGGGCACCGGGGTCGACCTTGATCATCCCGCGCCAGACAGCGGTCGCGCCGGCGGCGAGGACGCCGCGGAAGGCCAGGTCTGAGTTGGTGTTTGGCGCCGCGTGCTCCTGGGTGGTGTCGTAGTCGAGGTGCTGTCCCGGCCCGCCGGCGTAGCCGCCGGTGACGCGCGCCTCCGAGCCCGGGCCCGCCAGTTTGGTCTCCATCCGCACCTTGCCGCGGGCCGAGCCGAAGCCGAGCGCGGCCCAGTCGAGCCGGCCGTCGCGCTCCACCTGGGCGCGCTGGGTGGCGAAGATCCAGGAGGACTCGGAAATGTCCTGGGTGTTGACGTAGCGCAGCGTCGCTGCCTGACCGACGCTCAGCTCGACCACCGAGTTGAGCAGCCCGTCGACCTCGTCGCCGGGCGAAGACCAATGCTCCCAGACCTCCGCTTCGGCGCCCTCCTCGAGCACGACCAGGGTGCGCCACCCGATCGCGGCGCCGTCGCGGTCGACCGGGACTTCGACCTGGATCGGCTCCGTGACCTTGACGCCCCTCGGTACGTGGACCAGCACCCCGTCGCGCCAACCCGCCTCGTTGCGGGCGACGAAGGGGTCTTCGATCGGGACCAGCGAGCCGAGGTGCTCCTGCAGCAGGTCGGCGTGGGAGTCGAGCGCCTCGGCCAGCGGCAGCACCGTGGCACCGCCCTCGGCACCGGCGATCGTGGCCGCGGCGCCGGCGGGCTCGTAGGAGTCGAGCTGCAGGTCCGAGAGGTCGGTGAATTCCCAGCCCTTCGACTTCTGGTCGGGCAGCGGCAGGCTCTCCGCGAGAGAGGCGCCCTGCTGGCGCCTCTCCGAAAGCCAAGCGGGTTCGGTCGCGAGCTCAGCCAATGGAGCCCTCCATCTGCAGCTCGATCAGCCGATTGAGCTCGACCGCGTACTCCATCGGCAGCTCCTTGGTGACCGGCTCGATGAAGCCGTTGACGATCATCTTCGAGGCCTCCTCCTCGTCGAGGCCGCGGCTCTGCAGGTAGAAGAGCTGCTCGTCGCCGATCTTCGAGACCGTGGCCTCGTGGCCGACGTCGGCGTCGTTCTCGTCGATGCGGATCGTCGGGTAGGTGTCGGAGCGCGAGTCCTCGTCGAGCAGCAGCGCGTCGCAGACGACCTTGGAACGGGTCTCCGTCGCCCCGTTCGCCACTTCGAGCAGCCCGCGGTAGGTCGCCCGACCGCCGTCCTTGGAGATCGACTTGGAGAAGATCGAGGACGAGGTCTTCGGGGCGGCGTGGATGATCTTGCCGCCCGCGTCCTGGTGCTGCCCGTTGCCGGCGAAGGCGATCGAGAGGATCTCGCCGTGGGCTTCGGGGCCGAGCAGGTAGATCGACGGGTACTTCATCGTCAGTTTCGAGCCGAGGTTGCAGTCGACCCACTCCATCGTCGCCTTCTCGTGCGCGACGGCGCGCTTGGTGACGAGGTTGAAGACGTTCTGCGACCAGTTCTGCACCGTCGTGTACCGGACTCGCGAGCTCGGCTTGGCGCAGATCTCCACCACCGCCGAGTGCAGCGAGTCGCTGGAGTAGACCGGCGCCGTGCAGCCCTCGATGTAGTGGACGTCGGCGCCCTCCTCGCAGATGATCAGGGTCCGCTCGAACTGGCCCATGTTCTCGGTGTTGATCCGGAAGTAGGCCTGCAGCGGCATCTCGACCTTGACCCCGGCCGGCACGTAGACGAAGGAGCCGCCGGACCACACGGCTGAGTTCAGCGCCGCCAGTTTGTTGTCGTTGGGCGGGATGATCGTCGCCCAGTACTCGCGGACCAGGTCCTCGTGCTCGCGCAGCGCCGTGTCCATGTCGGTGAAGATCACGCCCTGGGCCTCGAGCTTCTCGTTGACCTGGTGGTAG
>DASTNW010000003.1:0-7493 GCA_035762685.1 Solirubrobacterales bacterium
GCGCCCCCTGACCGGACCCAGCTGCGCAACGGCCTCCGGGGGAGGGGCACCGACCGGCCCTCCAACCCGGTCAAGGAATCCGAGTAGCCGCCTCCCGCCGCGAAGCCCAGGTAGCGATGGGCGCCGAGGTCAGCTCTTCCCAGGCGGCGCTCTCGCCGAAGAATTGCATCACCACGAAATGCAGCAGCCCCGGGAGCATCTCCGGGGCGGTCTCGGGTTCGTCGCTCATCAATTTGGCCCGCACAAGCGTCTCGATAGCCCCTACCATGAAGGTCGCCGTCACAGGAGGTGGAGCTTGGCGAGAGGGAATCTCGCGGCGCGCGCCGTCGATAGCGCGGGAGAGGCGCTCCATCAAAAGATCATGCTCAGCGAGCGCAGCGCCTCCGGCGGCGTGCGGCTCGACGAACAGGGCGCGCGCCAGCGCCGGCTGGTTGGCGCAGAACTCGAGCAGCTCCGCCATTCCCGCCCGCAGGCCCTCACGCCAGCTGGGTTGGCGTTTGGCGACCCCGGCCAGCCGCCTGTAGAGCCACTCGGCGGCGTCGTGGTAGGCCTGGGCGAAGCAGTCTTCCTTGTCGCCGAAGTGCTTGTAGAAGGTCGCCCTGCTGGCCTTCGCACGCTCGATCACGTCCTGGACGGAGATGTGCTCGTAGCCCCGCTCGCCGCTGACGATCAGCATCGCCTCCAGCAGTCGCTCCCTGGCGGGGCGGACGCGGCGGCCGGGAAAGAGGGGTTGGTCGGGCATCGCATGCACCTTCTGAAAACAACTACCTTTTGTCTAGATATAGCAGCTTTCAGAGACACCAGTGGCCAGAACGTCAAAGTTTTTGTAGAAAAGGAAATTAGACACCAGGTGAACGTTCTGGTATCTTGTTGGTATGGCGAAGCGCCCATTGTCGGAGCGGCTGGCGAAGATGCCCCCGGGACGCCACCTGGTTCCCAGCGACTTCGTCTCCCGCAACCAGCGCGAGCGAATGCTGCTGGCGACGGCCGAGCTGGTTGCCGAGCGCGGCTACCAGAAAACCACTATCGAGCTGATCGCGAAGACGTCGCGGGTGGCCCTGGTCACCTTCTACGAGCACTTCTCGAGCAAGGAGGAGTGCTTCCTTGCCGCCTTCGACGAGAGCGTCGCCGCCGCGAGGGAGATCTTTGCCGAGCTCCTGGACCCGGAGGACTCCTGGCAGGACCAGATCTCCGCCGGCCTGGAGATCTTCCTCGAGATGGTCGTCCGGGAGGAAGAGCGGGCCAAGCTCTGCATCGTCGAGGCCCAGGCCGCCGGCTCCGCGTCCCTGGTCCGGTACCAGGCGATGCTGGAGAGCGTGGCGCCGAAGCTGCGCGAGGGGCGCGAGTTCAACCCACGGGCGAGTCGCCTGCCGGACGGGCTCGAGGTCGCGATCGCGGGCGGGATCGCCTGGCTGGTCCACCAGCGCCTGGTTGCCGGCGAGGTCGCGGACCTGAAGGCCTTGCTGCCGGAGATGCTGCAGGTGACGCTGACTCCGTACATAGGCGAGGTCGAGGCGGGGCGGGCCGCCGACGCCGCACAGGCGCGGGTGGCCGCCTGAGGCACGCGAGCGCAGGGGGCAGGGCCGGGCTGGTGTGAGCGCTGAGATCGAGTCGGGGACGACGGTCGCCGACGACCCCGTTCGCAGGCGGATCGCGACGGCGATGATCGAGTTGACCGCGGAGCACGGCCTCGAGTCGACGACGATCGCGATGGTCTGCGAACGCGCAGCGGTCGGCCGCGCCGCCTTCGACCGCAGCTTCACCGGCAAGGAAGACTGCTTCCTGCGGGTCCACGGGGAGATCGCGCTGGAGTTCTGCCAGCGGGTTGGCGCCGCCTACGCCGGCCCGCGTGGCTGGCACGACAGGATCTGGGCCGGGGCGTGGGCAGCGATGCGCTTCCTCCAGGAGGACGCGCTGCGGGCCCGCTTCTTCGTCGTCGCCGTCAACGGCGCCGGCACCCGCGCCCAGGCCCGCCGCGACCGTGTCCTGCAGGGCCTTGCCGACATGATCGACGCCGGCCGCGCCGAGCTCGAGGAACCCGATTCGGTCTCGCGCAGCACCGCCGAGATGGTCAGTGGCGCGATTTACGGCACGATCATGACCAAGGTCCGCGACGGCGCGATCGAGAGCGGCGAGGAATTCCTCTCCGAGCTGGTCTACATGGCGATGATGCCCTATCTGGGCGCCCGCGCCGCCGAGGACGAGCTCCTCGTCGAGCCCCTCCACTGAGGCCGATGGGCCGATAAGTCGCCCCTGGGGCGACTTATCGGCCCATCGGCACCCGGGGTGTCGGGTATCGTCGCTTCGTGGCCAAGGGGGGAGCGAAATCGAAGGGACGGAAGGGGGAGGAGCCGAGTCCTGGCGCCCCTGCCACCTCGCCGCGGCTTCCCGCCGGCCGGCACGGCCTGCCGCGTGAGTTTATCGCCCAGAACCAGCGCGAGCGGATCATCACGGCGCTGGTCGACACCATCGCCGAGCGCGGCTACAGCGCCACCACGGTTGCCCACATCACCAAAGCGGCCGCGGTCTCACGTCGCACCTTCTACGAGCATTTCGCCGACAAGGAAGCCTGCTTCCTCGCCGCCTACGAAATGGTCGCCGACCACATTCGCGACTCGATGCAGGTCGCGGCCGAGGCCTTCGAGGAATGGCCGCAGCAGGTGCGCGCAGCGCTGGCGACGATGCTGCGCTTCCTCGCCGCCGAGCCGGAGCTCGCCCGCGTCTGCATGATCGAGCCGATCGCCGCCGGCGGCGAGATAGCCGCGCGCCACCGCGCCTCGATGCAGGGCTTCGTCGAGATCCTCAAGGCCGGTCGCCCCCAGCACAGCGGCGAGCGGCCGCTGCCCGAGGCAACCGAGGCGACCCTGGTCGGCGGCATCGTCTCGCTGATCGTGCGCGAGATCAACGCCGGCCGCAGCGAGCAACTGGAGGAGCTCCTGCCGGACCTGGTCGAGCTGACCCTGGCGCCGTACCTCGGTACCGAGGAGGCGGCCCGGCTCGCCCGCTCGGGCTGAATGGCGGATCGATAGGCCTTAGGGCACGGCGGTCGCCTCGGCTTTGACGCCGCCGCCTTTGGCGGCGACGGAGGCGCCCTCTTCGCGGCTGAGCCGGTGCGCGAGGTAGACCGGGACGATCGAGATCAGGATCACCAGCAGGGCGACGACGTTGACGATCGGTAGCTGGGTGGGCCGGAAGAGGTTGCGGAAGATCCAGATCGGCAGCGTTTCCGCGCCGGCCCCGATCGTGAAGGTGGTGACGATGATCTCGTCGAAGGAGAGCGCGAAGGCGAGCAGGGCACCGGCGCCGAGCGCCGAGCGCATGTTCGGCAGGGTTATGTGGCGGAAGGTCTGCCAGGTGTGGGCGCCGAGGTCGGCCGAGGCCTCCTCGAAAGAGGCGGAGGTGCGGCGCAGGCGGGCGACGACGTTGTTGTAGACGACGACGATGCAGAAGGTGGCGTGGCCGACGATCACGGTGAAGAGGCCGAGGCTGACGCCCAGCACCTGGGTGAAGGTGTTGCTGATCGCGACGCCGGTGACGATGCCGGGCAGGGCGATCGGCAGCACGACCAGGAAGGAGATCGTCTCGCGGCCGAAGAAGCGGTGGCGGGCCACGGCCAGCGAGGCGAGCGTGCCGAGCACGATTGCGATCGCCGTCGCCGCCACCCCGGCTTTGACCGAGGTCAGGAAGGCGTCCCGCGCGGCTTCGTTTTCGATCGCCTTCGGGAACCACTCCAGGGTCAGCCCGGCGGGTGGCCACTTCTGGGTCGTGCCGCTGGCGTTGAAGGCGTAGATGCCGACGACGACCAGCGGGACGTAGATGAAGGCGAGGCCAAGGCCGACCCCGAAGCGCAACAGCCAGGTGGCGCGTTTGGAGAGCCGCATCTCAGACGTGCTCGAAGGCGCCGAGCTTCCGGGCCACGAGCAGGTAGGCGATCATCACCACGATCGGCACGAGGGCGAGCGCGGCGGCGAACGGCTGGTTGTTGGTGATGTTGTTGAAGATGACGTTGCCGATGAACTGGTCGTTGGAGACCAGGCGCGGCGTGATGTAGTCGCCCAACGTCAGCGAGAAGGTGAAGATCGAGCCGGCGACGACCGCCGGGAAGGCGAGCGGCAGGACCACCCGGCGGAAGGTGGTGAAGGGGTGGGCGCCAAGGTCCTCGGAGGCGCTGATCAACGAGTTGGGGATGCGCTCGAGGCCGGCGTAGATCGGCAGCACCATGTACGGGAGCCAGAGGTAGCTCATCACCAGCCAGACGGCGACGATCCCGTAGCCGGGGCCGTGCAGCCCGAACGGCTCCAGCGCCCAGTTGATGATGCCGTCGTTGGAGAGCATCGTGCGCCAGGCCAGCACCTTGACCAGGTAGCTCGACCAGAGCGGCAGCAGGATGGCGACGACGAGGACAGCGGTGCCCCGCCGGCTCGCGACCTTGGCCATGTAGAAGGCGATCGGGAAGGCGAGGACCGCGTCGGTGACGGTGACGAGCGCGGCGACGCCGACCGTGCGGCCGACGATGTCGCGGTAGACGGGTTCGTCGAGGAGGGCTTCGAAGTTCTGCAGCCCGAATTCCTGGACGACCTCGCCGCTGAGCGGGTCGACCGACCAGAAGGCGGTGATGAGCAGTACGGCCAGCGAGCCGAGGTAGCCGATGACCAGCCAGCCGACCGGACCGGCCAGCAGCGTCCCCACCTGCAGGCGGGGGCGGCCCTGGAAGAGGCCGGCGAGCCGATGACCCACCGACCTCCTCCCGACGACGGCCTCAGCAGCCATCGCTCACGCCCGCTCGCTCAGCCTTTGATCGCGGTCCAGGCCTGGACCCACTCGTTGTAGTCCTTGCAATCGTCGTTGCCGTTGCCGCAGTCGGCGAGCGGGGTTTCCCAGTAGTAGACGCGCTTCCAGAACGCCGGGTTGTCGGCGTGGTACTTCTGGCAGAAGTTCTTGTCCGCGGTCTCGTCGCAGGCAAGGCTCTGAGCCGGCGCCTCGCCGAAGAATTCGGCGACTTCGGCGTTGACTTTCGGTTCGACGATCCAGTCCATCCACATGTACATGCAGTTCGGGTGCTTCGCCTGGGAGCTGATCATCCAGGTGTCGGACCACCCGGTCGCCCCCTCCTTGGGCAGGAAGCCCTGGCTGGCGGGGCTGGCCGCGACGGGCTCGCCTTCTTCCAGGAGCGCGAAGTACTGGTACTGCCAGGTGGTCCCGACTTCGGAGTCGCCGTTGGCGAAGGCCGAGATCTGCTTGGTCGCTTCCGACCAGTATTCGCCGACGTTGGGCCGCTGTTCCTTCAGCAGGTCGACCGCCGCTTCGAACTGCTCTTCGTTCAGCTCGTAGGGGTTTTCGATCCCCAGGTCGGGCTGGTGGGCCTTCAGGTAGACGGCCGCGTCGGCGATGTAGATCGGGTCGTCGTAGGCGCTGATCCTGCCTTTGTATTTGGCGGCTTTTTCAGGATCGAGGATCACGTCCCATGAGTCCGGCGGGGGCGTCACGTCGCTGCTGTTCCACATCAGCAGGTTGGCGCCGCGGCCGTGCGGGATCCCGTAGGGCTGGCCGTCGAAGGTGTTGTAGGGCTGGTTCTTCAGGTCGCTGAAGATCGTCTTGTAGTTCGGCACGAGGTCGACGTTGACCGGGTCGACGTCACCGCCGTCGACGAGCCGAGCCGAGGCGTTGCCGGAGGCCGAGACGCCGTCGTATTCGCCGCTGCGCATCAGCTGCACCATTTCGTCGGAGGTGCCGGCCACCTTGTTGTTCACCTTGCAGCCGGTCTTCTGTTCGAACGGTTTGCTCCATTCCGGTTCGACGTAGCCGGCCCAGGAGATCAGGTCGACTTCGCCCTCTCCCTTGCCGACCTTCTGCAGCGCTTCGCCGCCGCCGCTGTCGTCGCTCGAGCCGCAGCCGGCGAGGACGAGCATGAACGCGACCAGGCCGGCGATGACGAGCCACGCGGTCCGGGCTGGGTGAGTGTCCCTTCTCCTCATGGTGAATCCTCCTCTGTCGTTGACTTCCCCTGGACGGTGGCCGCGTGCTCCGGACGCCATCCCACCAGGACCTCTTTCCCCCGCTCGGGCCCGCCCTTCCCCGACGCGCCCTCCAAGTTCTGCCGCACCAGCTGCAGGCTGCCGCCCGCGTCGAGCGCCACGGTGTAGCGCGTGACCATGCCCGCGTAGGCGACCTCGGCGACCTTCCCGTGCTCGCTGTGCAGGCCGTCGTCGCCGGCGCCCGGCTCCAGCAGCCGGACCTTCTCCGGCCGGATCGTCACCCGCCTGCCCTCGCGCTCGAGCAGGTTGGAGACGCCGACGAAGCCGGCGACGAACTCGTTGCGCGGGTGCTCGTAGAGCTCGCGCGGCGGGCTCACCTGCTCGATCCGGCCCTCGTTGAAGACGGCGATGCGGTCGCTCATCGTCAGCGCCTCGTCCTGGTCGTGGGTGACGTAGACGAAGGTGATGCCGACGTCGCCCTGGATCGTCTTCAACTCGACCTGCATCTGCTCGCGCAGCTTCAGGTCGAGCGCCCCGAGCGGCTCGTCCAGCAGCAGCACCTTCGGCCGGTTCACGATCGCCCGTGCCAGCGCCACCCGCTGCCGCTGGCCGCCGGACAGCTCGCCCGGCTTGCGGTCGGCGTAGTCGGGAAGGCGCACCATCTCCAGCGCCTCGTCGCGGCGCCGGCCCCGCTCGCCCCTGTCCACCCCGCCCACCCGCATCCCGTAGGCGACGTTCTCGCCGACGGTCATGTGCGGGAACAGGGCGTAGTCCTGGAAGACGGTGTTGACCGCTCTGTCGTAAGGAGGCACCCCGCTGACCTCCTCACCGGCCAACTCGATCGTCCCCTCGCTGGGATCCTCGAAGCCCGCGATCATCCGCAGCGTCGTCGTCTTGCCCGAGCCGGACGGCCCTAGGAACGTGAAGAACTCGCCCCGTTGTACTTCCAGGTCAATTCCGGCAACCGCGACCACCTCGCCGTAGTGCTTGGTGAGGCCTGCCAGACGGATGTCGGGGGGTGCGGCTACAGGTTGAAGTTATCCCAGGTGTTCAGGAAAACAAGGACAATTCGGCGGTTGCGGGTTGGACGGGATGGAGTACGGGCTTGGGCGGGGCAGGGAGCGGGTGCCCCTTCCCGGGAGGCCGTTGCGCAGCTGGGTTGAGCTCTGGGGGTTCGTGGCCGTAATTCCTGAGCCTCCCGGGAAGGGGCACCCGCTCCCTGCCCTCACAAGGCTTCGAGGCCCGACCAACCCCCTCCGCCTCTTTAGCTGGAAAGCAGCCGCGCCGACCGTCCTCCCCGCAGCGCCGAAGTCGGTGCGCCAGGCCAGAGCGACCCGCGCCGCCCGTCCCTCTTCAGCCAAGGCCAAGCGACCGCGCCGACCGTCGGTCCAGCTTGGCTACCCCTCTCGTCACCGGCCGTCAACGAGCGACGGCTGTGAGGAGGGGCACTGCCCCCCTCTCCCGGAGGCTCAAGAATTACGGCCCCGAAGCCGTGGATCGGCCCCAGCTGCGCAACGG
>DASTNW010000004.1:0-22085 GCA_035762685.1 Solirubrobacterales bacterium
GGGAATGTGGCCGAAGGCCGCGACATGCAATCTGTCTTCTGCCCGCCATAGGCGGGCACCGTCATCCGGAGCTGCGCCCGTTAGGGCGCGCGACTCAATTCCCACGAGGGCACACCAGCCCACCCGGCCCCTTCCAGACCGCGCCTAGTTATGTTTTGGGCGTGCCGCAACGCGACTTATTCGCCGACTTTGCCCGCATGCGCCGGGAGATGGACCAGATGATGGGGGACGCTTGGGGGCGCAGCGGTTATGTCAGCCGTCGCAGCAGCGGTTTTTCGCCCAATGTCGATGTCTACTACTGCGGCGACCCGCAGCGGGCCGTGGTCAAGGTCGACCTCGCCGGGATCGAGCTGGGCGAGGTCGGGATCGAGGTCAGCGGCCGCCACCTGGCGATCGTCGGCGAACGCCCGGTGCAGGAGACGGAGGGGCGCGTCTACCAGCAGGTCGAGATCCCCTCCGGCCCGTTCCGGCGCGTCGTCGAGCTCCAGGTCGAGGTCGACGCCGAGCGCGCCAAGGCCACTTATGAAGACGGCGTGCTGCGGATCGAGCTGCCGCTGCGCGACCCGGGTGAGACCACCCGCCGGGTGCCGATCGGGCGCAAGTGATGGAGGTCGAGGGGGCGCCCGTCCTCGAAGTGGTCGACTCGCCGCTCGACGCCGAGGAGGCGATCCGCGCCAACCAGCCGCTCCCCGACGCGCTGCCGGTGCTGCCGCTGCGCGACACCGTCACCTTCCCCGAGACGCTGACGCCCCTGGCGGTCGGGCAGGAGCGCTCGATCAAGCTCGTCGACGACGTCCTCGGCGGCAACCGGATGCTGGTGATGGTCGCCTCCCGCGACCCCGAGAAAGAGGAGCCCGGGCCGGAGGACCTCTACGAGGTCGGCGTCGCCGGCGTCGTCGCCCGGATGATCAAGGTCCCCGACGGCACCCTTCGCATCCTCGTCCAGGGGACGCAGCGGGTCCGGCTCGGCCCCTTCGTCGCCGATCAGCCCTACCTGGTGGCGCGGATCTCCGAGCTGCCCGACGTGATCGAGCCCAGCCCCGAGCTGGAGGCGCTGACCCGCAACGTCCAGCGCACCTTCTCGGAGATCATCGAGCAGATCCCCTACCTGCCGGAGGAGCTGCAGATGGCGGTCGCCAACATCGATGATCCGGCGACGCTCGGCCACCTGATCGCCGGCGCCCTGCGGATCGACACCGAGGAGAAGCAGAAACTGCTGGAAGAGGTCGACGTGGTGAAGCGGCTGCGGCACCTCGCCAAGGTCCTCGCCCGCGAGCTGGAGGTGGTGCAGCTCGGCACCCAGATCCAGACCCAGGTGCAGTCGGAGATCGACAAAGGGCAGCGCGAGTTCTTCCTGCGCCAGCAGTTGAAAGCGATCCAGGAAGAGCTGGGGGAGGAGGACGAGCAGCTCGCCGAAGCGAACGAACTGCGCGAGCGGATCGAGGCGGCGGAGCTGCCCGAGCACGCCCGCAAAGCCGCCGAGCGCGAGCTCTCGCGACTGGAGAAACTGCCGGCGGCGGCGGCCGAGCACGGCGTCATCCGCACCTACCTGGAGTGGCTGGTGGAGCTGCCCTGGTCGGTCGAGACCGAGGACGACCTCGACATCGGCCATGCCCGCGAGGTGCTCGACGCCGACCACTACGACCTCGAGAAGGTCAAGGACCGCATCCTCGAGTACCTGGCGGTGCGCAAGCTGAACCCAGAGTCGCCGGGCCCGGTCCTCTGCTTCGTCGGCCCACCCGGGGTCGGCAAGACCAGCCTCGGCCGCTCGATCGCGAAGGCGCTGGGCCGCGAATTCGAGCGGATCTCGGTCGGCGGCGTCCGCGACGAGGCGGAGGTCCGTGGCCACCGCCGCACCTATATAGGCGCGATGCCGGGAACGATCATCCGCGCCCTGCGCGACGCCGGCACCCGCAACCCGGTCTTCATGATCGACGAGATCGACAAGATGGGCGCCGACTTCCGCGGCGATCCGGCCTCGGCGATGCTGGAGGTGCTCGACCCGGCCCAGAACGACTCCTTCCGCGACCACTACCTCGACCTCGAGTTCGACCTCTCCGACGTCGTCTTCATCGCCACCGCGAACGTCCTCGACACGATTCCGGGGCCGCTGCTGGACCGGATGGAGACGATCGAGCTGGCCGGCTACACGGCCGAAGAGAAGCGCCACATCGCCCGGCGCTACCTGGTGCCGCGCCAGATCGCGGCCAACGGGCTCAAGCCCTCCAAAATCGAGTTCTCCGATGCCGCCCTGACCGCGATCGTCGAGGAGTACACGCGCGAGGCCGGGGTCCGCGACCTCGAGCGCCAGATCGGCACGATCTGCCGCAAAGTCGCGCGCGGCGTCGCCGAGGGCAAGACCAGGGGCAAGGTCAAGGTCTCCGGCAAGAAAGCGCGGGGGCTGCTCGGCCGCCGCCGCGTCTTCGCCGAGCAGCGCCGCCGCACCAAAGTCCCGGGGGTCGCCACCGGGCTCGCCTGGACCCCGACCGGCGGCGACGTCCTCTTCATCGAGGCGACGGCGATGCCGGGCTCGGCCAAGCTGACGATCACCGGTCAGCTCGGCGACGTGATGAAGGAGTCGGCGCAGGCGGCGCTCTCCTGGGTCCGCGGTCACTGGGCCGAGGTCGCGCCCGGGTTGGGAGAGCTCTGGTTCGCCGAGCACGACGTTCACATCCACGTGCCGGCGGGAGCGGTCCCCAAGGACGGTCCCTCGGCGGGCGTCGCGATGACCGTCGCCCTCGCCTCCCTGGTCAGCGGCCGGCCGGTACGCAACGATGTCGCGATGACCGGCGAGGTGACTCTGACGGGCCAGGTGCTGCCGATCGGCGGCCTCAAGGAGAAGTCGCTGGCGGCGCAGCGGGCCGGGATCAAGCGGGTGATCGTGCCGGAGCGAAACGAAGGCGACGTCGCCGAGATCCCCGAGCACGAGCTCGGCGGCCTCGAGTTCGTCTTCGTCGACGAGGTCTCGAAGGCGATCGACGTAGCCCTTTCCTAGGGATGGCGCACCTGGCCACGGGGCGGACCATCTGATGGAGGCGGCGACGCTCGAGCGAGGCGGCGCGGCGGCGTTCGCGCAGACGCTGCGCGAGGCGGCGCGGGCGCGCTCGCGGGCCTTCTGGATCGTCGCCGGGCTGACCCTGCTCGCCGCCGTCCTGCGCTTCGCCACCCTCGGCGTCCAGGCCTACCACCACGACGAGATCGTCACCGCCAGCCGCGTCCTCCGCGGCAGCTTCCTCCACGCGATGGACGCGGTCGGCTTCAGCGAGTCGGCGCCGCCGCTCTACTACGCCCTGGCCTGGGTCTGGACGCAGTTGACCGGGACGGGGGAGTTCGGCCTTCGCTCGCTCTCGGCCCTGGCCGGGGTGGCGACGGTCCCGGTCGCCTACCTGCTCGGCCTCGAGCTGCGCGGCCGCCGCGCCGGGCTGATGGCGGCGGCACTGGTTGCCGTCAACCCGATGCTGCTCTGGTACTCGCAGGAGGCGCGCGCCTACGCCCTGCTCGTCCTGCTCTGCACGATCTCGCTCCTCTACTGCGCCCGCGCCCAGCGGAGTGGGCGCCGCCGCGACTTCGTCCGCTGGGGCCTCGCTTCGGGCCTCGCCCTCGCCACCCACTACTTCGCCGTCTTCGCCATCGTCGCCGAGGCGCTGTTGCTGTTGCGCCGCCGCGGCCGTGCCAGCCTCGCCGGGATCTGGGTCGTCGGCCTCTTCGGGCTGCTGCTGGCGCCGCTGGCGCTCCACCAGATGTCCTATGGACACGCCGAATGGATCTCCAACTTCTCGCTTGGGCACCGCGTCATCGAGACCGCCACCACCTTCGTCGCCGGCGAGACCGGCGACATCATCGCCCGCCCCGAGCGCCCCGCCCTCGCCCTCCTGCCGCTGGCGCTGACACTTGCGGCCCTGCTGCTGCTCGCCGCCCGCGGCGATCGCGCGGAGCGCCGCGCGGCGGCGATGCCGCTGGCGGTCTCCGCGACGGCGATCGGCATCCCCCTGCTGCTGGCTCTGGCCCCGTTCGGCGTCGACTTCGTCCTCGCCCGCAACGTATTGCCGGCCCTGGTGCCGCTGCTGGCCGCGGTCGCGATCGCGGCCACCTTGCCCGGAGCGCGCCGGCTCGGCATCGCGATCGGCGCCACCCTGCTCGCCTACTCGCTCTCCTTCTCCGTCTGGGCCAGCTTCTCGCCTGATCTGCAGCGGCCCGACTGGAAGGCGGTGGCGGCGGAGATCGGCGAACCCGAGGCGCCGCGGGCGACCGTCACCTGGGTCCTGGGCGAGGCGTCGCTGCGCTACTACCTCTCGACCGGGGCGATCCAGGTGACGCCAGCCGACGGCTACGACTGGCTGGTCCACGAAGTCGACCTCGTCTCCGACGGCGAGGCGCCGCCGCCACCGGCACGGCTGCTCGGGCCTGGCTTTCGCGAAACGGCCCGGGGCAGTGCCGGCCGCCTCTACGTCAGGCACTTCGAGCTGCCCGGTCCCGGCCTGGCGCCGCTGCGGCTGCGCGAGCTCAAGGAGGCGCAGCTCAACTTCCGTAATACGGGCGTCCTCCTCGATGGCGTCGGGCCGGGGTAGGTCCACCGAAGTTCGGGTATAACCTGAGCAGAGATCTGCTGACCAGCGAGGAGAGGGTATGAGCAAGACGAAGGCGGCTCGCGCCAACGACATCTACGAGACCGCACGGGAAAACCCGTACGTGCAGCGCCTGATCGAAGACGACGAGCTGCGCGACAGCCTTCGCGATGCCTTCGAAGCGGCGAAAGGCGCCTACGGTCGCGCGACCGGCAACGGCAAGGGCGCGGTCAAGGCCGTGACCAGCGACAAGAAGGTGCAGAAGGACCTGCGCGAGGCGGCCGAGAGCCTGCGCGAGGCCTCCGAGCGTCTGCGCAAGCCGCCGAAGCGCAAGGGCGGCATCGGCAAGCTGCTGTTGATCGCCATCGTCGGTGGCGTGATCGCCCTGGCCGTCAGCGAGGGCGCGCGCAAGGCCGTGCTCGACACCCTTTTCGGCGCCGAAGAGGAGTTCGAGTACACCTCGGCGACCAGCATCAATGGGTCTTAGTAGGGACGCATCCCGGTAGGGGTTTCGCTTAACTTTTTCGAGAAGCGCTTGGCGGCTGGCGCCATTGGGCGCTGTGGCGAAAAAGTACAAGACGCTTCACCCCTACCGGGATGCGTCCCAAATCAGGCTCGGTCAGCTCTCCGCCCGTCTCTCTCTTAGACTGAAGTGATGGAGGCAGCGACCAAGGAGCGTGAGCTCAGCGGCGACAAGGCGCAGCGGATCGTCGACGCGATGCGGGACAGCGTCGCCCGCCGCGGCGCCGCCGGCTCCACCTTCGAGCACGTCGCCCGTGAGGCGGGGGTCAGCCGCGGGCTCCTCCACTACTACTTCGGGACCAAGGAGCGGCTGCTGGTCGAGGTCGTCCGCCGCGACGCCGAGATCCGCATATCCCGGCTCGACGAGCGGCTGGCGAAGGCGACGTCGGCCGACGACGTCCTCGACGTCCTCGTCGCCAGCCTGACCGACATGATCGAAAACGAACCGGGCTTCTTCCTCCTCCTCTACGAGCTCTTCAGCGCCGGCCGCCGCAACCCCGACATCCAGCGCGAGGTCGGTCAGCTGTTCGAGCGCACCCGCTCCCACGTCGCCGAGGTGCTCGAGGCCAAGCAGAGCGAGGGCGTGCTGAAGCTCCGCTTCGGGGCCGAGGCGATCGTCTCCTACCTCTTTGCCGTCGGCGACGGCTTCGCTCTGCAGGCCCTCTCCGATCCCGAGCGCGACAACGCCGCCGCCCTCGAGGCCGGCGCCGCCTCCGCCCGCTACCTACTCGTCGCCGAATAGCCCCCTTCCGGCCGATGGGCCGGAAAGTCGCCTCTGAGAGGACTTATCGGCCCACCGGCCCGGTGTCCGAGTGATGCGACTCACAGACCGCAGACCGCCGGTGCGAAAGGCTGGCTGTCCAGCCAATGCGCGACGGAATGACTCGACTTGCAGGAGTGCTCGGCCGCCGGCGCCGCTGGGTCTTGGCCGCCTGGGTCGCGATCGTCGTCCTCGCCCTTCCCTTTGCCGCGAAACAGACTGAGCACCTGACCGGCGGCGGCTTCGACGTCCCGGGTAGCGAGTCGAAGGCCGTTTCCGACGCGATGCAGGGCATCTTCGTCCGCGAGGCGGGCGGCGTCGCGGTGGTGCTGCGAGCGACGCCGGGCGCGAGCGACGCCGAGCGGGCCACGGCGGTCAAGAGGGTTCGGGTCGAGGTCGCCAAGGTGGACGGGATCGCGCTGCCGCCCCGAGTCGCCCGCCGCGGCGAGGCGCAGTTGCAGCAGACGGGGGAGACCGTGCTGCCGCTCACCAGCTCCGTCGCCTCCGACGAGTTGATCGACCCGGCAGTCGACCTGCGGGAAGCGCTCGACCCCGGCGTCGCCGAGGCCGGCGTCATCACCTACCTTGCCGGGCAGCCGACCGTCTGGGCGGGGATGCAGGAGCTCTCGAAGGAAGACCTGTCCAAAGCGGAGGCAAGCGGTTTCCCGATCGTGGCGCTGATCCTGCTCGTCGTCTTCGGCTCGCTCGCCGCCGCGGTGCTGCCGCTGACCCTCGGCTTCGTCAGCGTCATCGTCACCGGCGCCCTCATCTACTTCATCTCGCTGCAGATGAGCACCTCGGTGTTCGTCACCAACATGGCCTCGATGATCGGGATCGGCGTCGCGATCGACTACTCGCTCTTCATCCTCGCCCGCTACCGGGAGGAGCGCCGCGCCGGGCGCGATTGCGACACAGCCCGCTCCGAGGCGCTTGCCACCTCCGGCCTCGCCGTCGCCTTCTCCGGCCTCGCCGTGATCGTCTCCCTGGCCGGCCTCTGGATGGTCGACAACCAGGCGCTGCGTTCGATGGCGCTGGGGGCGATGACCGTCGTCGCCGTCTCGATCCTCACCGCCACGACCCTGCTGCCGGCGCTGATCGCGATGCTCGGCGACCGCACGATGCCCGGCGGGATCGTCGCCAGGGTGCTGAACTTCGTCAAATACCGCCTGTTCCGTCGTCCCAAAAAGGTGGCCACCACTGAGGCCCCCGGTTTCTGGGACCGTTGGGCGCGCCGGGTCATGGCCCGGCCGGTTGTCGCCGTGGTCGGCTCCGCCGGCGTCCTCCTCCTGCTCGCCTCGCCCATTCTCTCGATGGAAACCGGCACCAACGCGATCGAACAGTTCCCCAAGGACAGCGACGTGCGGGTCGGCAACGAGCTCGCTTCGCAGCAGCTCAGCGGCGGCGCCGACCCGGTCCAGATCGTCGCCACCTTCCCGGCGGCGGCCGACCGCGCCGCGATTCGCGCCTTCGCCGGCGAACTTCGCCAGCAGCCGGGCGTCAGCGCGGTGCTCGCTCCCGTCTATGCCGGCGACAGCGCCCTCGTCCAGGCGACCTCGAACGCCGCCAGCGACACCAACGCTGCGCGGGCCCTGGTCGACCGACTGCGCGACTTCGTGCCCGCCACCGCTCTGGCGGCGACCGCCAGCAGCGTCGACGTCGGCGGCGAAACCGCCCGCACCAACGACGTCCGCGCCCAGATCTCGGGCTCGTTCTGGAAAATCGTCGGCTTCGTCCTTGCGCTCAGCTTCGTCGTCCTGATGGTGATGCTGCGCTCGCTGCTGCTGCCGCTGAAGGCGGTGCTGATGAACCTTCTCTCGATCGGCGCCGCCTTCGGCGTCCTCGTCGCCGTCTTCCAGTGGGGCTGGCTCGACAGCGTGCTCGGGTTCGAAAGCCTCGGCGCGCTCGACACGATCAACGTGCCGCTGATCTTCGCCATCGTCTTCGGCCTCTCGATGGACTACGAGGTCTTCCTGATGTCGCGCATCCGCGAGCGCTACCTGGTCCACGGCGACAACGAGCGGGCGGTGGCCGAGGGGCTGGCCTCGAGCGCCCGCACGATCTCCTCGGCGGCCCTGATCATGAGCTCGGTCTTCGCCGTCTTCGTCCTCACCGGCGTGCCCTCGATCAAGGAGCTGGGCCTCGGTTGCGCGGTGGCTATCGCCCTCGACGCGACCCTGGTGCGGCTGATCCTGGTACCGGCGGCGATGAAGCTGATGGGCCGCTGGAACTGGTGGATGCCCTCCTGGCTCGACCGTTTGCTGCCGCGGCTCAGTTTCGAGGGTGGCGCGCCCGAGCCCGAGCCCGTCGAGGCTTGAGCGTTCACCCCTACCGGGATGGACGCTTAGGATGGCGGCGTGACGGACAGCGACATCGCATTTGCGGGGGCAGCTCGACAGGCTGAGATGGTTCGAAACGGGGACGTTTCTCCGACCGAGCTGGTGCGGCTTTGCCTCGACCGAATCGACCGGATCGATCCGGAGCTGAACTCCTTTCGCAAGGTCTTCGCCGAGAAGGCGTTGCTGGAAGCCGAGCAGGCCGAGGCGCGCTTGAAGGCGGGGGAGGAGCGGCCGCTGCTGGGGGTGCCGATCGCGATCAAGGACGAAGTCGACGTCGCCGGCGAGGTGAACACCCACGGCACCGACGGCTTCACCGAGCCGGCGGCCGCGGACTGCGAGATGGTCAGGAAACTGCGCGAGGCGGGGGCGATCATCGTCGGCCTGACGCTGTTGCCGGAGATGGCGATCTGCGGCTTCACCGAGTCGGCCACCTACGGCGTGACCCGCAACCCGTGGGACCCGCAGCGGACGCCGGGCGGGTCGAGCGGGGGCAGCGGCGCGGCTGTCGCGGCCGGGCTGGTGCCGATCGCTTCGGCCGGTGACGGCGCCGGGTCGATTCGGATTCCCGCCGCCTCCTGTGGCCTGTTCGGATTGAAGCCGTCGCGGGGGCGCGTCTCGCTGGCGCCCCAGCTCGAAGGGTGGAGGGGGCTCGCGGTCGAAGGTTGTCTGAGCCGCTCGGTGCGCGACACCGCCCTCTGGCTCGACGTCGTCTCCGGCGGCTCGCGCGAGGCCGAGGCACCGCCGCCGCCCGAGCGCCCCTTCGTCGAGGCGGTGCAGACGCCGCCCGGCAAGCTGCGCGTCGCCTGGTCGACGGCGCCTCCCCGCGCCGCCGCGCCGCCGACCGTTTCCGACGACGCCAAGAACGCGGTGGCCGACGCGGCTGAGCTCTTGAGAGGGCTTGGCCACGAGGTTGCCCAGCGCGATCCCGCCTGGGGCGGGATCGGCAACAACATCACCGCGAGGTTCCTCGGCGGGGTCGCCGAGACCGTCGAGGAAGTCCCACACCCCGAGCGGCTCGAACGCCGCACGCGGGGCTTCGGGCGGCTCGGCAGCATGCTGCCCCGGGGGCTCTACGAGCGCGCGATGACCGACGGCCGGGCGGCCGACAAAGCCCGCGTCAACGCGATCTTCGACCACTGCGACGTGCTGATGACCCCGGTGATGGGCGGCACGGCGCTGCCGGTGCGGCGCTGGGAGGGCCAGGGCGCCCTGCGCACCGTGCTGGGCATGAGCCGCTTCTATCCCTACTGCGTCCCCTGGAACCACCTCGGCAACCCGGCGATGGCCGTGCCCTCCGGCTTCGCCCCCAACGGCATGCCGCTCTCCGTCCAGATCATCGGCCGCCCCGGCGACGAGGCGACCCTCCTCTCGCTAGCCGCCCAGCTAGAGGCCGAGCGCCCCTGGGCCGACGCGCGGCCGCCCATCTCTTGACCACCTAGAGGCCACTGCCCCGGTAGGGGTGAAGCGTCTTGTACTTTTTCGCCACAGCGCCCCAAGGCGTCAGCCGCCAAACGCTTCTCGAAAAAGTTAAGCGAAACCCCTACCGGGGCAGTGGCCTCTAGCTCGGAAACACTTTGCGCATCCGCGCAATCTCGCGAATCGGCCCGCGCGGACGCAGCCGCCGCTGGAGGATCATCTTCAGCGGGTTCGATTCGGGTTTGCCGGTGGCGATGAAGTCGGCCCAGCTCGCCTCCAGGACCAGGGTCGGGTTCGGCGCTTCGCCCGGTTCCGCCCGGGTCGAGCCGTTGTCGATCACCATGTGCCAGGGCTCGGCGTCGGTGAAGCGGTACTGGTAGACGAGCGGCGAGCCGTTGGCGGCGGCCGGGTCGACGACGCGCTTGACGACGTCGAAGTAGAGGCGCTGCAGCTCCGGCGAGGACTCGGGGGTGGGCCCGTTGGGCGGGCCGAGGATCCCGGCCATCATCAGCTTCACCTGGCGCTCGGCGATCTCCCCCTCGGAGGCGTCGGGGTCGAAGGGGAAGACGCCGGGCGGCATCTCCTCGGTCGGGTACCCGATCGTGCGCCAGCGCTGGCGGATCAGTTTGAGGCCGAAGGCGAAGATGTCCTCGAGCGAGAAGCCGTAGCACTCGGTGTACTCGCGGTCCCGGTTGGGCGGGTAGAAGACGGCCGGGCCGTAGGGCAGCACTTCGCGCAGCAGCTCGACCACCGCCGCCCGGTTCGCCTCCCAGCCGGGGCTCCCCTCGGCCAACAGTTCGGAGAGCACTTTGACGCCGAAGCCGATGTGGCGCTGCTCGTCGCGGGAGACGTTCTCCATCCCCGAGCTGAAGCCGGGCATCGTCTCTTCGGAGGAAAAGAAGTCCTCGATGAAGTGCTGGCCGGGCTGGGCGAGGCTGCCCTCGACGATCAGGTGGTAGAGCGTGATCGCCTGCGCGTACTTGGCCACCGAGCGGTCCTTGCGCAGTTCCTCGGCCATCACGTCGAGGCGGTCGAAGATGCCGCGGTAGCCCCAGTTGAGCTGCGGCAGGGTGGAGGCGAGGGTCGACTGGATCGACTCGCCGCCGACGCCGATCACCTCCTTGAAGAAGCGGTGGAAGAAGACCGAGTGGCGGACCTCGTCGACCTGCTGGGTGGCGAGGAAGTAGGACTGCTCCTCGGTCGGGGCGGCGGTGATGTAGGGGGCGAGGGTGTCGGCGACCCGGTCCTCGCCGTAGAAGAACATCGAGTAGATCCACATCGCCGAGCGCCGCTGCATGTCGCTCAGGGACTCCCAGCCGGCCTTGTCCTGGGAGAAGTCGATGTCGTAAGCGCTCCAGTTGCCCCCCTCCCAGCGACGGTAGAGATCCTCGTAGGTGACGTTGTCCATCAGGCTCTGGGAAGCGACGCTCATCTCTGCTCCTTTTGGTGTTGCATAACCCCGGTCGGATCAGCCTAGCGCGATTACTGGCTGGCTGGCCAATCCGACCCTGTGACGTCCCTCACACAGGATTCGGGCGCTCGATCTCGCGCTTGAGGATCTTGCCGGTCGGGCCTTTGGGCAGCTCGTCGAGGAACCAGACCAGCCGCGGGTACTTGTAGGCGGCGATGCGCTCCTTGACATAGGCGCTGACCTCCTCGGGCTCGAGCTGCTCGCCCTCGTGGAGGACGACGGCGGCCCCGATCTCCTCGCCCCATTCGTCGTGGGGGACGCCGAGCACCGCCGCTTCGCGGACCTTCGGGTGCTCGTAGAGCACCTCCTCGACCTCGCGCGGGTAGACGTTGTAGCCGCCGCGGATGATCATGTCCTTCTTGCGGTCGACGATGTAGAAGTAGCCCTCCTCGTCGACTTTGGCCATGTCGCCGGAGTGGAACCAGCCGCCGCGCATCGCCTCCGCGGTGGCCTCGGGGCGCTGCCAGTAGCCCTTCATGATGTTGTGGCCGCGGATCACGATCTCGCCGACCTCCCCCTGGGCAACCTCGTTGTCGTCCTCGTCGACGACCTTCATCTCGACCCCTTCCAGGGGGGTGCCGATCGAGCCCGGCTTGCGCTCGCGGTCGGGGTGGTTGGAGCTGGAGACCGGCGAGGTCTCCGAGAGCCCGTAGCCCTCCAGCACGATCGCCCCGAAGGCCTGCTCGAAGCCGCGCAGCACCTCGACCGGCATCGAGGCGCCGCCGGTGATGCAGGTGCGCAGGGTCGAGGTGTCGTAGCTCTCGCGCTCGGGGTGGTGCAGCAGCGCCCCGTACATCGTCGGCACGCCGTAGAAATGGGTGACGCCGTCACGCTGCATCGTCTCCAGCGCCTCGCCGGGGTCGAATTTCGGCACCAGCGTGAGGCAGGCGCCGACCATCAGCGAGGCGTTCATGCTGACCGTCTGGCCGAAGGAGTGGAAGAGCGGCAGGCCGCCGAAGACGACGTCGCCGGCCGCGATTTCGCTGGTCGTGCGGGAGGAGACGTCGGCGTTGCGGTGCAGGTTGGCGTGGGTCAGCTCGGCGCCCTTCGGCTTGCCGGTCGTGCCCGAGGTGTAGAGGATCACCGCCGTGTCCTCCGCGTCGGTCTCGGCCAGGCCCAGGGCGGGCTCGTGCGCGGCTAGCAGCTCCGCGAAGCTCTGCGGTTCGACCTCGACCAGCTCGGCGCCGGCGTCCTCGGCGCCGCCCCGCGCCTCCTCGGCGAACCCGTGCCAGGCCAGCAGCAGCTCGGCGCCGGAGTCCTCGAGGTAGAAGGCGATCTCGCGCCGCTTCAGCAGCACGTTCATCGGCACGACGACGGCGCCGGCGCGCAGCACGCCGTAGTAGGAGACGGGGAACTCGAGGACGTTGGGGAGCATGACGCCGACGCGGTCGCCGGGCTCGACCCCCTTCGCCCGCAGCAGCGCCGCCAGGCGGGCGCTGCGCTCGTCGAGCTCGGCGTAGGTCAGCTCGGCCTCGCCGAGGCGAATGGCCGGGCTCGCGGGCACCCGGACGGCGCTCTCGGTGACGATCGATGCCAGGTTCAGTCCCATCTCATCTCCCCAGTGCGTTGCTTCCCACTCCCTCGCGGCAGTCTAAGCCTCGGCCGGCTCAGCTCGGGCGACCTCGTCGCGGCCGTCGTTGCGCCGGCTCATCACCCAGGCGAAGGCGCCGCCGGTGAAGAGCATGAAGGAGCTGTAGACGGCGGCGGGGATCGTCACCTCGGACGCGAGCGAGGCGCCGACCGCGATCGCCAGCGCCGAGTTGTGGATTCCCAGCTCGAGCGCGATCGCCGTCGACTGGCGATCGTCCAGCCGCGCCAGCTTGGCGATGGCGAAGCTGAGCGACATCGCCGCGACGTTGAGTGCGAGCGCGGCGCCGGCGACGTCGGCGATGTTTTCGCCGACCGTGTCGTGCTCGCTGGCGATCGCCCCGAGGACGACGAGGCCGAAGAGGCCGAGCGAGACGCGCCGCACCCGCGGGTAGGCCGCTTCGATCCGTCGCGGCCAGCGTCGTCGCAGCTCCATCCCGATCGCCACCGGGAGGATCGTGATCGCGAGCACCCGCAGCACCACCCCGAGCATGCTCACGTCGCCGACGTCGGCGCCGAAGTGGTCGGTCGAGAGCGCGAGGAAGAGCGGCACGGTGATCACCGCGCCGACGCTGCTGATCGCGGTCATCGTCACCGAGAGCGCCGTGTCGCCCCGCGACAGGTGCGTCAGCATGTTGGCCATCATCCCGCCGGGCGAGGCGCCGAGCAGGACGAGGCCGACCGCGAGCTCCGGGGGCAGGTCGAACAGCTCGGCCATCGCAACGGCCAACAGGGGCGAGATCAGGGCCAGGTTGAGCATCCCGATCAGGACTCCGCGCGGGGCGACGAAGACGCGCCGGAAGTCGGCCCGGGTCAGGGTCATCCCGAGGCTGCACATGATCACCGCGATCGCAGCGGGCAGGAGACCCGAGGTGAGGATCGGGGTATCGATCAACGGACCCTAAGCGTTAGGCTCGCGCGATGCAGAACCTTGGCGAGCCGAGTTCCTACCTGGCGGTGAGGAAAGGCGTGCCGGTGTATTCCAGCGACGGCGTCGAGCTGGGCCGGGTCGTGAAGGTGCTGTCGGCGCCGAACATCGACATGTTCGACGGGATCGTCTTCGACACCACCGCCGGCCCCGGCGGCCACCGCTTCGTCGACGCCCCCGAGGTCGAGGCGATCTACGAGAACGGGGTGACTTTGAAGATCGACGCGGCGGCGGCCGCGAACCTGCCGAAGCCCGGCGCCAACCCCGGCGCCATCACCGCCAGCGCCGCCGATTTCTCCGGCGCCCGTCGCGGCCCCCTGGGCCGTTTCTGGGACCGCCTCTCCGGTCGGGGCTGACCGATCAGGCGAACTTTCGCGACGCTGGGTAGGATGCCCGCCATGGGTAGGTGGCCGATCCTGATCGTCGCGCTGTGCGCAGCGCTGGCGCTGGGCGTGGCCGGTTGCGGCGGCAGCGACGACGACTCGTCGACGACCGAAGCGGCGAGCGCGGAAAAGCCGGAAGCCGCCGGCAAGAAGCCCGAAGTCACGGTCCCCAGCGGAGCGCCGCCGAAGCAGCTGGAAAAAGAGGAACTGATTCCCGGCGACGGTCCCGCCGCCAAGGCCGGCGACGAAGTCACCGTCCACTACGTCGGAGTCGGCTACAAGAGCGGCGAACAGTTCGACGCCTCCTGGGACCGCGGCGAACCGATCACCTTCACGCTCGGCGGCAACCAGGTCATCCCCGGCTGGGAACAGGGCCTGGTCGGGATGAAGGTCGGCGGCCGGCGCGAGCTGACGATCCCGCCGAATCTCGCCTACGGGCCCGCTGGCGCCCCGCCGTCGATCGGGCCGAACGAAACGCTGATCTTCGTCGTCGACCTCGTCTCGGTCGGCTAGGAGGGTCTAGCCGCTGCGGGTGCGAGCAGGTCGGTCGCCGCCCCGGCGGCGCCCGCGACCGCGCTCTGGAACCGTGACTCGTTGCCGCGGAAGCGCGCGGCCGGGACCGGGACCGAGATCGCCACTGCCGCCGAATCGGCGCCGTCGGAGACCGCGGCGCCGACCGCGCAGATGCCCTCGGTGTGCTCCTCGCGGTCGAGGGCGGTCCCAGTGCGGCGGACATCGGCCAGCTCGGCCAGGAGCTCGTCGCGGGAGGTGATCGTGTGGGGGGTGAGCCGGGGCAGCCGCCTCGGTAGCAACGCCAGCGCCCGGGCCTCGGGCAGTGCCGCCAGCAGCGCCTTGCCGTTGGCGGTGCAGTGCAGCGGGAAGACCTCGCCGACCGAGGACGTCGCCCGCAGGCGCCGCGGTGCCGGGACCTGGTCGACGAAGCGGACCGAGGCGCCGTCGAGGACGGCGAGGTCGACGGTCTCGTCCAGCTCCCGGCGCAGGCCGAGCAGGATCGGGCGCAGGCGCTCCGCCATCGCCTCGCGGCCGGCGGCGCCGAGGCGGGCGGCGCCGCCTCCGAGCCTGATCCGTCCGTCGGGCCCCTGAGCAACCAGATCCTCCTCGACCAGCGCCGCGACGATCCGGTGCGCGGTCGATTTCGGCAGCGCGGCCGCGGCGGCGATCTCGCCCAGCGCGAGCCCCTCGGGGACGGGCTCGAGGGCGCGCAGCACGGCGGCGGCGCGGGCGATCGCCTGGACGCCGTGGCGGCGCTCGGACGGCCGTTGGGTGGCTTTAGCTGCGTTCCGCATTATGGAAAGTATAGCCTGTATAGTGGAACAACATGGCTGACGGATTTCGGGGACGGACTTTCAGACGCGGCGAGGACGGCTATGAGCAGGCGCGCTGCGCCGCGGTCTGGAACGCGCGGGTGCCGCAGCGCTTCCCCGACCTGATCGTCCAGGCCGAGGGCGAGGAGGACTTGGTGCGGGCGGTGGGCCTGGCGCGGGAGGAGGGGATGAAGGTCGGCGTTCGCTCCGGCGGGCACAGCTGGGCCGGCAACCACTTGCGAGACGGCGGCATGCTGCTCGACGTCTCCCGTCTCGACTCGATCAGCGTCGATACCAGGGCGATGACGGCGGCGGTCGGCCCCGGCTGCCGCGGCAACGAGCTGCTGGCGGCGCTGGGCGAGCAGGGCCTCTTCTTCCCGGCCGGCCACTGCGAGGGCGTCGCCCTCGGCGGTTACCTGCTGCAGGGTGGCTTCGGCTGGAACGGGCGCGTGCACGGCCCGGCCTGTATGAGCGTCGAGGCGATCGACGTCGTCACCGCCGGTGGCGAGCTCCTTCGCGCCGACGCGGAGGAGCACCCCGACCTCTTCTGGGCCGCGCGCGGTTCCGGTCCCGGCTTCTTCGGCGCGGTCGCCCGCTTCCACCTGCGCCTGTACCCCAAGCCGGGGCACGTCGCCAACGGCGTCTTCCTCTACCCGATCGAGGCGCTCGAGGAAGTCTTCCGCTGGGCGCACGAGGTCGGTCCGCGGGTGCCGCGGACGGTGGAGCTGATGGTGATCGTCCACCGCGACCTCGAGGGTGAGCTGGAGGTCGCGGTGACGGCGCCGGCGCTGGTCGACAGCGCCGAGGAGGCGGCCGCCGCGCTGGCCTTCCTGGAGACCTGCCCGGTGCGCGAGCAGGCAAAGCTGGCGGTGCCGAACGTCGAGGTGGGGCTCCCCGACCTCTACGCGGCCGTGCACCAGTCATACCCGGACGAGCACCGCTACTCCGTCGACAACATGTGGACCCACGCGCCGGTCGAGGAGCTGCTGCCGGGCCTGCGGCGGATCGCCGAGACCCTGCCGGAGGCCCCCTCGCACATGCTGTGGATGAACTGGGGCCCCTCGCCGCCGCGACCGGAGATGGCCTACAGCGTCGAGGACGACACCTACATCGCCCTCTACGGCGTCTGGAAGGACGCCGACCGCGATGAAGCCAACGTGGCCTGGGTGGCGGACCGGATGCGGGAGATGGAACACCTCTCCAGCGGCATCCAGCTCGCCGACGAGAACCTCGGCCAGCGCCCGGCGCGCTTCCTCGGCGAGCCGAACCTGGCGCGTGTCGACGAGGTGCGCGCCAGGTACGACCCCGACGGCCTCTTCCATCCCTGGATGGGGCGGCCGTGAGCAGGCGCGATGAGCGTCCCTGACCTCGAGCCCTATCTGGAGCGTCCGCTGGCGCCGCCCGACCCGGCGGTGCTGGAGGCGATCGAGCGGGGGCCGATCGAGCCCGGCCAGGCGCTCGCGCGGACCGACCTCGACCGCCTGCTCGACCCGCGGCCGTTGCCGGTGGAGACCGGCTGGTGCACGCTGCCCGACGGCGTTCGCTACGTCGCGGTGCGCACGGCGATGCCCGCGGTCGGCGCCGAGATGGTCGAGTGGTGGTTCGACTGGCACCCGCGCGACCCGCTGCGCTACCGCGTCTGGCACCCGCTGGCGCACAGCGACAACTCGTCGCAGGCGCCGGCGCAGGCGGGCGCCAAGGCGCACTGGGGCGCGGTCCACCACCCGGTCGAGGACGTCTGCACCGGCAGCGTCCACGCCCGCATCGCCTTCGTCGCGCCCACCGCGCTCGGGTTCTCCACCGACGCGCTCGACGATCCGAACGTGGGCGCGGTCGTCTGCGGCTGGGTCGGCGACGACCGCCGCCGCGTACGCCACTCGGTCATGGCCCACGTCTTCCTGCGCGAGGGCGACGGGCTCGTCCTGCGCAGCCACTTCTGGCTCGGCACCGCGATCCGGCCATATCTGCCGGCGCCGTTAGCCGGCCCCGCGGCCGCCCTGCTCAACCGCCGCGCCTTCCGCGACGCGGCGCTGCCGCGCGACCTCGCGCCGGCCCTCGCCCGCCACTGCGCCGAGGAGTACGCGAACCTGGCGGCGCTGCTGCCGGAGCTGCATGCGATTTACAGGTAGAAGAATCGCCGGCCTGCTGGTTGCCGTCATCGGCGCGGCGTTGCTGCGCGGGGCCTGACCGGTCCCGTCGGCACCCAGCCGCGGTAGCGCCGCAGCAGGACCAGGAGGCCGGTGGCGCCGGCCAGGGCCGAGAGGCCGCCGGCGAAGGCGAGGGTGCCGCGGGCGCCGATCGCGGCGACGAGGACGCCGCCGGCGGCGAAGGCGCCGAGCTCGGCCGAGTTGCGGATGCCGTTGTAGGCGGCGAAGGCGCGGCCGTGCAGCCGCTCGGGAACCTGCAGGTGGATGAGGCTGCGGAACATCACGTTCTTGAGCCCGTGGCCGACGCCGCCCATGAACGAGCAGGCAAGGAAGAAGGCGAAGCTGAGCCAAAGCGCGGGCAAGGCCAGAGCCAGCCCCTGCACCGTCGCGGCCGCCAGCCCGACGGTCGCGAGCGCGTAGGCCGCCACGCGAGGCGAGAGCAGCAGCGCCCCCAGCGCCATCCCGGCGGTCCAGATCGAGAGCATCGCGCCGTAGGAGACGTCGCCCCTACCGAGCACGTCCTCGACGAAGAAGAGCTCGCCGACCCAGACCGCCGACATGAACAGGAGCGAGGCGAAGGCGACGACCATCACCAGCGCCAGGGTGCGGTCGGCGAAGAGGAAGGCGATGCCGTCGCGGGCGCGGGGGGCGCGTTCGTCCTCCTGCAACGACGCGGGCTCGCGGCGAACTCGCAGCGAGAGGGCGGCGACGGCGACCGCGGCGAAGGTGAGGGCGTCGACGACCATCGCAAGCTGCAGGCCGCCGGCGGCGAAGAGCAGGCCGCCGAGCACCGGACCGAGCCCGAAGCCGATGTAGCGGATCGTCTCCATGTGCCCGTTTGCTTCCTGGATCCGGTCGGTGCCCGCCAGCGGTGGCACCAGCGCGAACTCGGCCGGCTGGGAGATCGCGAAGACGACGCCGAGCAAGGCGGTCAGGACGAGCACGGGAGCCAGGGCGGAGAGAAGGCCCAGCGCGAGGGCCAGGATCGCGCCGGTCGCGGAAACGGTGGCGAGCAGGCGAGTCGCCTCGACCCGGTCGACCAGCAGTCCGGCGTGACCGGCAACCAGCACCGAGGGCCCGAACAGGCAGATCCAGAGGGCGGCGACCGCGAACCCCGAGTCGCTGACCTCCTTGACGTGCAGCCCGAGGGCGACCATCGCCACCCAGTCGCCCAGCGCCGAGAGCCCTACGGAGCCGCTGACGAGGAGGAAATCGCGGTCACGCAGCAGGCTTCCGGTCACGTCGGCAGGATAGGCCGATGCGCGCCGACCGACAGCTGGTGGCCGAGCACTTGACGGCGCAGGGGCTCGCGGGCGAGCCGTTGCGGCGGCCCGTCGACGTGGCCGAGCGCCTGCTGGCGGTGCAGGGGCAGGATCCGCGCGGCTTTCGCCTCGCGGTTCGCGCCCGCACCGCGGGACTCGCGGCGGCTGACGTCGACCGGGCATTGAGTGAGGACCGCGCGCTGGTGGTCACCTGGCTCAACCGCGGCACCCTGCACCTGGTCCGCAGCGAGGACTACCCGCTGTTGCAGGCGCTGACGACGCCGCCCCTGCGTACCAGCTGTACCCGGCGATTGCGGAACGAAGGAGTGCCGGAGAAAGCCGCCGAGCGGGCGCTGGCGACGATCGAGCGCACGCTCGCCGACGAGGGACCGCTGAGCGGGAAGGACTTGAAGGAGCGCCTGGCGGCGGAGGTGCCGGTAGCCGGCCAGGCCTTCATCCACCTGATGTTCCTCGCCGCGGTGCGCGGCCTGATCGTGCGCGGCCCGATGCTCGGCAAGCAGCACGCCTACGTCCTCGTGCGCGACTGGCTGGGGACGCCGAAGCCGGTCGACCGCGATGTGGCCCTGGCCGAGCTGGCCCGCCGCTACCTGGTCGGCCATGGCCCGGCGAACGACCGCGATCTCGCCAGGTGGGCCGGGCTGCCGCTGCGGGACGCCCGCGCCGGCCTCGCCGCGATCGCCCCGGAGCTGGTCGAGCGCGAGGACGGGCTGGTCGACCTGGCAAAGCGACCCCCCGCGGCGCCGCTGCCACCGCCTCGCCTGCTCGGTGCCTTCGACCCGTTGCTGCTGGGCTGGACCTCGCGCGAGGAGATCGTCGGCCCGCACAAGCTGCTGGTCACGATCAACGGCATCTTCCGCCCCTTCGCCCTCGTCGACGGCCGCGCCGTCGCCACCTGGAAACTGGCCGGCGGCAAGCTGACGATCCGGCACCTGAGCAAGGTGACGAAGAAGGCCGCGGCTGCACTCGACGCCGACGCGGCCGAAGTCGTCGGCTTCCTCGACGCCTGAGCGCATTCCCCGCCGGAATGAGGTCTCCGGCGAATGCGCTATAAGCATTGTCTAATGAAGACTTCTATGGCCATTTTCGCCGCCGCGCTCGCGCTCGCCCTCACCGGCTGCGGCGGGAACGATGCCGCGACCGGCTCCGGGGAGAGCGACACCGGCACCGCGACCGCCTCCGAAGAAAAGGGCGCCGGGGACACGGCGACCGCCTCCCACCCGAAGCCCCGCTTCCCGACCCCCGCCACCCAGGGAGACCCTCACTTCCCGGCAATCTCCTACGAGGGCAAGGGCCGCCAGAACGAGCCCACGATCGAACCCTCGGACCTGCCGCCCCCGAAGCGGCTCCTCGTCAAGGACCTCCGGGTGGGGACCGGGCCCGTCGCCTACCGCGACGACGAAGTGGTGATCTGGTACATCGACTTCAACTACAAGACCGGCAAGGACTCCTTCTTCCACTGGCGGTCGCTGCCATCCCCCTACGTCCTCGGCGGGCTCGGCACCGGCATGACCTTCGCGGCCATGGAGGAAGGCATCGAAGGGATGCGGGTGGGTGGCCGTCGCGTGATGCTCGTCCCGGCGCACCGTGGGTTTGGCAGCGGGGCGCTGGTCGTGTTCGTGGACCTGGTCGGGATCAAGCGCTGAGTCAGCCCTGCGGCGCCGCCGGCGGCATCTGGTCCGAGGCCGGCGGTGCTTCCTGCCCAGGCAGCGGCTCGGCCTCCTGCGCCCAGATGTGGTTCAGCGAGACCTGGAGGTAGGCCCACATCCCGGGAGAGAGCAACAGGTAGAGGAGCAGGGCGATCCAGCCGTTGACCGGCTCGCGCCCGGCGATCTTCGAGGCGCCCTGGACCCGCTTGGTCCCGCGCCAGTAGCTGACCAGCGCCGGGACGACGATGAGCCCGCCCGGGAAGAGCGCCAGGACCGAGTTGGTCGGGTTCTGGCCGAGGTCGTAGCCCTTGGCCTCGCCGTACGCTTTCAGCTCCTTGTTGATCTTGTACCACCAGACCAGGTGGTAGATGCCGAGGGTGATGATCGGCAGCAGGGCGACGGCCCAGGGGTTGCGGACCTTCACCTCGTGCTCGGTGCCAGCGATCTTCATCTCGTAGGCCATCGTCTCTCCAATCACCCTGCCGTTGGACCGGACGGTGCGAGCCTACCCCGGCGAGGGGCCAACGCCAACTGGGCGCCCGCGCCTCAGGTCAGCTTTGGGCTGCGCCAGGGCGCTTCCAGGCGCTTGACCAGCTCGTCGCCTAAGCCGGCGACCGGGACGCGGACCTGCTCGAGCGAGTCGCGGTCGCGCAGGGTGACGGTGTCGTCCTCCATCGTCTGGTGGTCGACGGTGACGCCCCAGGGGGTGCCGATCTCGTCCTGGCGGCGGTAGCGCTTGCCGATCGAGCCGCCCTCGTCGAACTCGGCTGGGAGCCGGCGGCGCAGCGCCTGGAAGATCTCGCGCCCCTTCTCCGGCATGCCCTCCTTGGAGACCAGGGGGAGCACGGCAACCTTGACCGGGGCCAGGCGCGGGTGCAGGCGCAGGACGGTGCGCTGGCGGCCCTCGACCTCCTCGACCTCGTAGGAGTCGACGAGGAAGGCGAGCGTGGCGCGGTCGGCCCCGGCGGCGGGCTCGATCACATGCGGGACGTAGCTTTCTTTCGTCTGCTGGTCGAAGTACTCGAGCTTCTCGCCGCTGAACTTTGCATGCTGGGTGAGGTCGAAGTCGCCGCGGTTGGCGACTCCCTCCAGCTCCGACCAGCCGATCGGGAAGAGGTACTCGACGTCGCTGGTGGCCGAGGAGTAGTGCGAGAGCTCGTCGGCCCCGTGGGGGCGGACGCGCAGGTGGTCGGGGCGGATGCCGAGCTCGGTGTACCAGCGCTCGCGCTCCTCCATCCAGTGCTGGTGCCACTTCTCCGCCTCGGTCGGCGGCACGAAGAACTCCATCTCCATCTGCTCGAACTCGCGGGTGCGGAAGATGAAGTTGCCGGGGGTGATCTCGTTGCGGAAGGACTTGCCGATCTGGGCGATCCCGAACGGCGGCTTCTTGCGGGCGAAGCCGAGCACGTTCTTGAAGTTGATGAAGATCCCCTGTGCCGTCTCCGGCCGCAGGTAGACGGTCGAGCCCTGCTCGGCGACCGGGCCGACGTGGGTCTCGAACATCAGGTTGAAATTGCGCGGCTCCGACAGCTCGCCACCGCACTCGGGGCAGCGCAGCTCGGCGTTCGGGTCGCCACCTTCGGCCTCGACCGCCTCGCGCAGGTGGTCCTCCCGCCAGCGCTTCTTGCAATCTCCGAGGCACTGGACCAGCGGGTCGGTGAAGCCGGCCAGGTGGCCCGAGGCCTCCCACACTTTCGGGCTCTGCAGGATCGCCGA
>DASTNW010000005.1:0-12156 GCA_035762685.1 Solirubrobacterales bacterium
TTGATCGCCGAGCCGCTCTCGAAGCTTGCGGGCGTGTCGGTGACCATCGACTGGCCGACGATCTCGACGGCGTCCTCCCAGAGATCGTTGTCGTCGACGAAGCGCTCGGAGGCGATGATCGCAGCGCCGGCGCCGTCCGAGGTAGGCGAGCACTGGAGCTTCGTCAGCTGCAACGGCTCGTAGATCACGCGGGCGCCCTGGATGTCGGAGAGCGTGTACTCGTCCTGGAACTGGGAGTAGGGGTTGTTGACCGAGTGCTTGTGGTTCTTCCAGCCGATCCATGCGTAGTGGTCGGGCTCGGAGCCGTACTTCTGCATGTGGTCGCGACCGGCGTTGCCGAACATCTGCGGCGCCGGCGGCGACTGCTCGGGGTCGCGGATCTCGAACATCCGCATCGCGTGCTTGTCGAGCGCGTTGGTGCGGTCCGTGTACTTGACGCCAAGGCTGCCCGGCTCCATCTTCTCGAAGCCCAGCGCCAGCGCGCAGTCGGCGAGGCCGCCCTTGACCGCCTGGCGGGCCAGGAACAGCGCCGAGGAGCCGGTCGAACAGTTGTTGTTGACGTTGACGACGGGAATCCCGGTCAGACCGAGCTGGTAGAGCGCCCGCTGGCCGTAGGTCGAGTCGCCGTAGCAGTAGCCCGCGTAGGCCTGCTCGACGTCCTCGTAGGGAACACCCGCGTCGGCCAGGGCCTTCTCCCCCGCCTCCTTGGCCCAGTCGGGGTAGTCGCCCTCCTTGGTGCCGGGCTTCTCGAACTTGGTCATCCCAACGCCGATTACGAACGTGCGGTTGCTCAACTGTGGCTCCTCTGAAGTCTGCCGCGCCCTCGGCCGCGGTTTGGCTGCGTAGCCAGGAAATCTACCGGACTCCTCCCCCCTCCCCCGGATTCGGCCAGATCGCGAAGGCGAGGAAGGCGATCAGGATGCCCAGCGCGGTGCCGATCGCGCGCTCGTCGGCGGCCTCCAGCGCTGGCTCGCCGAGGGTGTCGCTGAGCAGGACGACGTAGATCGTGATCGCCGCCGTGAACAGGGCGTACTGGACCGTGAGCAGGCCGAAGGCGAGGCCCGCGGCGGCGGTCAGGATCGCGCCGGAGACGAGGTCGTCGCCGGCAAAGGCCTCGGCGGCGGCGGTCGCGATCACCAGTCCGAGCACCGTGCCCAGCGCCCGCAGGACCAGCCGCTTGTGGGTCTCCCCGGCCTCCGGCCGCATCACGAAGAGGATCGTCAGGGGGATCCAGAAGCCATGCACGTGCATGTCGAGCAGGCGGTAGAGGGCGACGCCGGCGGCGAGCGAGATACCGAAGCGGATCGCGTGCCGGGCGTTGGGCGAGTCCAGGGTCAGGTTCGAGCGCAGCGCCGCCAAGGCGGCGGCGGTGTTCCAGCCGCTCGCCTCGTCCTCGCCGGCGCGATCGGCGAAGACCCAGACGAGCAGCGACCAGAGCGCCTGCCCGAGGGCCCCGATCGTCGCGTAGAGGAGCGCCGGGGCGGCGTCCGCGGGCGCCAGGAAGAGGCCCTGGGCCACCATCAGCGCCAGCGACACCGAGAGACCGAGGATCGCCAGCCGCAGGGAGACGGAGAAGCAGTAGCCGGCGACCGCTCCGAGCAGTCCCATCGCCAGCACCGCCAGCGGCGCCGACTGGGCGCTGAGGATGCCGATCGCGGCGGCGATGCCGATCAGCGGCGCCGAGACCGCCTGCCACGCTGCCCGCGGCCCGGCGGGCGCGTCCATGCCGGGGAAGCCGGCGAGCAGGGCGCCGGTCGCGATCGCCCCCTTCGTCGGCCCGTCGAAGCCGAACTCGATCGCCAGCGCGACGGCGATCGGGACCGCCAGCAGGGCGCCGCGCCGGAGCGCCGGGCCGGGCTCGCTGGGGCCGACCGAGAACAGCGACGAGGCCTGCAACCGGCGCGCCAGCCCGGAGGCGTTGAAAAGGCCAGCCTCGCCCCGCCCGCCGGGCGCCGCGCTGAGGGTAATCTGAGGGGTCTTGGTCAACGCCGTCATCAGCTCCGATCCTGCCGCTGGAGTGGGCATCTTCGCCGCCCTCGCGGCGGGAGTCGTCTCCTTCCTCTCCCCCTGCGTGCTGCCGCTCGTCCCCGGCTATCTCTCGGCGGTCACCGGCGTCTCGGCGAGTGAGCTCGACGACGCCGGCTGGCGTCGCGTGCTCGGACCCAGCCTGCTCTTCGTCGCCAGCTTCTCGGCGATCTTCATCCTCCTCGGCCTCACCGCCACCGGCCTGGGCTCGACCCTGCAGGACCATAAGGAGCTGCTGACCAAGATCTCCGCGGCGCTGATCATCGCCATGGGCGTCCTCTTCGTCGCCTCGCTCTTCGTCACCCGGCTCAACCGCGAGTGGCACGTCGACGCCCTGCTCGAGCGCGCCGGCAAGGGCGGGCCCATCGTCGCCGGCGCCGCCTTCGCGATCGCCTGGACCCCCTGCATCGGCCCCACCCTCGGCGCCATCCTCTCGGCCGCGGCCCTCTCCGACTCAGCCGCCCGCGGCGCCTTCCTCCTCGCCGTTTACTCGGCCGGCCTGGCGATCCCCTTCGTCGCCACCGCGCTCGCCTTCTCCCGCATGACCACCGCCTTCGCCGTCGTCAAGCGCCACTACCAGGCGATCGTCGCGGTCGGCGGCCTGGTCCTGATCGCGATGGGCGTCCTGATCTGGACCGGCGAGCTCTTCCAGCTCAACATCGAGGTCCAGACCCGACTCGAAGAATCGGGCGTCGACTTCTGGAACAGCATCTAGCGCCACGCGTCTGCTGTTACACGTCCTATAGACGTGTTGGAGCAGACGCGTCGCTCAGTTGCTGGCGGGGGCGATCGTCTCCAGTTCTTTACCCACCGCCTCGGTGATCTCGAGGCCGTCGTCCTCGAGGTCGCGGGAGCAGACGATGCGGAAGCGGCCGGTGCCGATCTCGCCGTCGGGGACGACCGGCAGCCCGCGGATCGTGTCCCAACCCAGCCGCTCGACCTCGAACGGGTTCATCCGCACCTCCGCCGCCGGGAACGGGCAGTTGGAGTTGTGCTGGTCGATCGCCTTGGAGATCGCCTCCAGGTTCTTCGCCTCGGGTGACGCCACCGCACAAGTCTAGGCGGACGCGTCCATCCCTCCTCCTACGATCAACGGGTGGCCGATACGCGGACGATCGCCCATCTCGACATGGACGCCTTCTACGCGTCGGTCGAGTTGCGACGCCGGCCGGAGCTGAAGGGGAAACCGGTCGTGGTTTGCGGGTCGGGGCCGCGCGCGGTGGTGACGACGGCCAGTTACGAGGCGCGGAGGCTGGCGGGGATCCACTCGGCGATGCCGGCGGCGGTGGCGCGGCGGCGACTGCCCAACGCCGTTTACCTGCGACCTGACTTCCCCGCCTACCGGGAGGCCTCGGCGCAGGTGATGGAGGTGCTGCGGCGCAACGTCGAGACGGTCGAGGTGGTCGGGCTCGACGAGGCCTACCTCGACCTCACCGGTCTCTTCTCGCCGAAGGCGACGATGCGGCGGGTGGCGACCGAGATCCGTCGCGAGACCGGCCTCGGCTGCTCGATCGGGATCTCCGAGAGCCGCCTCCTGGCCAAGATCGTCAGCGAGCTGGGGAAGCCGGCGGGGCTGGTCGTGCTCTCGCGCGAGGCCGCTTTGGAGCGCTTCGGCGACGAGTCGCCGGGCCTGGTGCCCGGGATCGGCCCGAAGACCGTGGTCAAGCTGCAGACGATGGGAATTCGTACCCTGGCCGAGCTGGGCCGTCGTCAGCAAGACGAGCTGGAAGCCGCCTTCGGCCCCCGTTCCGGTGCTTGGCTGCACGCTCGCGGCCGACTCTGGGACGAGACGCCCGTCGTCGTCTCCCACGAGACCAAGTCGCAGTCGACGGAGATCACCTTCGACGTCGACGTCAGCGACCGGGCCGAGCTGGAGGCGCACCTCGCCGAGCTCTCCGAGGAGCTCTGCCGGCGGCTGCGCAAGCGCGAGTTGGAGGGGCGGACGATCGGGATCAAGGTCCGGCTCGACGACTGGACCAACGTCACCCGCTCGCACACCGTCGAGGAGGCGACCAACGACGTCGCCGTGGTCGGGCCGGCGGCGCTCGACCTGCTGCGCGCCTACGACCCACCGCGGCCGGTGCGCCTGCTCGGCGTCCGCGTCGCCTCCTTCGAGAACGACGCGGACGCCAGGGTGGGCGAAGCCGAACCGCAGCTCCAGCTCAGCCTCTCGGGCTGACGGCGCTCAGCGGTTTGCCAGGACCGTGCCGACGCCGGGGAAGCCGAGCCGCTCCTTGACGGCCTCGGTCAGGTCGTAGTCGCGGCCGGCGATGTAGGGACCGCGGTCGATCACCGGGACGGTGACGGTGCGGCCGCGGTAGCGCAGCTTCACCTTCGTGCCGCAGGGCAGCGTCTTGTTCGCGACGCCCATCGTCCCCGGCATCAGGGTGCCGCCGCAGGCGACGCCGTTGCCGTAGAGACCGGGGCCGTAGTAGGAGGCCCCGGCGTAGCGGTAGCTGGTCAGGCGGCGCGCCACGCTGACGGCGCCGCGGGTATCGCGGCCGTGAATGCCGAAGGCCCGCACGGTGTAGTTGCCGGTCCGCTCCGGCAACCAGCGCACGGCGAAAGCGCCGTTGCCCTTGGTCGTGGTCGTGACGACCCCGGCGTCGGTGCCGCGGAAGACCAGCTTGACGCGGTGGCGTCCACTGGGTCGGACCTTGCCGTGGACGGCGATTCCGTTGCCGTTGAGGACGGTGTGCCCCGAGAGGTGCAGGGAGACGTGGGACCGGACCCGCTTGGGCTGGTGATGGTGCGACTTCGTCGCCGCGGCCGGCGCGATGCCGATCGACAGCGCACTGACTACTGCCACTGCGGGCAGGAGGTATCGCATCTGTTTTGCTCGCTTTCTCGGCTGCCTACGGGGTTAGCTGACGGGCTCGCGAAATCCGGCACGACGCCGACGTCTCGCTACGGGCGGCTCGCCGCCCGATTCGCCCCGGCCGCGGTCTTGGTGCCGCGGCATTGGGTCCCCCGCTCCCCGTCGCTTGGTGCGAGGGGACTCGGCAGATGGGTTCGCTCGTTTAGTGGAGGAACACGGTAGGACGGTGCCGGCAGCGGCTCAGTGACGGGACGCACACGCCGCAGGCCCCGCAAGGAAGCCTGCAAATCGCTTTACAGAGCCGAAACCTCGGCCTTCACACGTGTGCGAAGATGAACCATGGTCGAACGACTTACCGGGCTCGACACCTCCTTCCTCCACATGGAGCGGGCCGGCGCTCACATGCACGTCGCCTCGACGATCATCTTCGAAGGCCCGGCGCCCTCGCACGAGGAGTTCCGCGACCACATCGCCTCGCGGCTGCACCTGGTCCCCCGCTTTCGCCAGAAGCTGCGCTTCGTCCCCTTCGACCAGGGGCGCCCGGTCTGGGTCGACGACCCTCACCTCAACCTCGAGTACCACGTGCGTCAGACCGCCCTGCCCGCCCCGGGCTCGGAGGAGCAGCTGCGCAACCTGGCGGCGCGGATCTTCTCCCAGCAGCTCGACCGCAGCAAGCCGCTCTGGGAGCTGTGGCTGGTCGAGGGCCTGCGCGACGGCCGCTTCGCGATCGTCGGCAAGAGCCACCACGCGCTCGTCGACGGCGTCTCCGGCGTCGACATCACCACCGTTCTCTTCGACCTCGACGCCGAGCCGCAGGGCTCGCCGTCTTCCGCCCCGCCCTGGCTGGCCCGCCCAGAACCGACCGACCTGCAACTGCTCGGCGATGCGCTGCGCGAGCGCCTCACCAGCCCGAAGGAGATCGTCCGCGGCGTCCGTGCGGCCTTCCGCGGCCCGCGTCAGGTGGTGCGGGGCTTCGGCGCCACCTCGAAGATGATCGGCGCCGGCATGTCCGCGCCCAGCAGTGTCTTCAACGTCGAGATCGGCCCACACCGGCGCTTCGCCATCACCCAGGCGGACCTGGCGGAGCTGAAGCGGGTCAAGGACGCCCACGGCGGCACCGTCAACGACGTCATCCTCTCGATCGTCGCCGGCGCCCTCGGCAGGTACCTGCGCGCCCGCGGCCACGACACCGAGGGGCTGGAGCTGCGGGTGATGGTGCCGGTCAGCGTTCGCGCCGAGGAGGAGCACGGTGCGCTCGGCAACCGCATCTCGGCGCTGATGGCGCCGCTGCCGGTCTGGTGCGAGGACCCGGTCGAGCGACTCCGGATCGTCACCGAGCAGATGGGCGACCTGAAGTCCTCCGGCCAGGCGGTCGGGGCCGAGATCCTCACCAAGCTGACCGACTTCGCCCCCTCGACGATCGCCTCCCAGGCGGCGCGCCTGCAGCCGGCGCAGCGCTTCTTCAACCTCGTGGTGACCAACGTGCCGGGCCCTCAGTTCCCGCTCTACGTACTGGGCCGCAAGATGGAGTCGATCTTCCCGATGGTGCCGCTGGCCCGCCGCCAGGCCCTCTGTATCGGGATCATGTCCTACAACGGCCAGGTCAACTTCGGGCTGATCGGCGACTACGACGCGATGGCCGACCTCGACAGCTTCGCCCTCGACCTCGAGGCCGCCACGGCCGAGGCCGTGGACAGCGCCCCGGCGAACTCGAAGAGGGCCAGGGCCCGTCGCGGCGCGGCGACCAACGGCAGCGGCGTCCTCGCCTCCGAGCCACGTCCTTAGAGGCCCCTGGCGAAGACCCGCACGGGTCTGACGATCAGCGCACCAGCTCGCCGCGGAGCTCGAACGGGACCTGGTCGGTCAGGTAGCGCCAGTCGAGGCGGCGGGCGCTGAAGCCGCTGGCGCGAGCGTCGGCGTTGACGAGGACGGCGGTGACGCGGCTGTAGCGGCCCGGGTGGCGGAGGCGGACGGCCAGCCTGCCGCCGCCGCGAGCAAAGTCGAGGCGGGTGACGCTGCGCCCCCGCCGTTCGCTGCCGCGGCGGCCGACCAGCGCCAAACCGGTCGCGACCCCCCGCGGTGCCACCGCTCGCACGACCACCGCGCGGCCGCCGTGGGCCGGCACGCGCAGCAGTTGGAAGGTGGTGTGGTCGAGCAACCGCGTCAACGGCCTCCCGTTCAGCGGCAGCGACCCCTGCCGCGGCACCTCGGGAAAGAGCCCGCTCTCGCGGAACCCCTCGCCGGTGCGCCACTCGGCGACCGCCGCGGCGAAGTGGGCGAAGTCGTGGGCGAAGTCCGAGTTCCCGGCGGCCCGGATCGCCCCGTCGTAGGCGGCGACCGAGAAGCCGCCGGGGCGGACGTGGATGGCCCGCGCCCAGGCGCGGCGAACGATCGCGGCGCCGTGGTGGCGCGCCAGCCACTGGTTCCAGACCGCCGAGCCGTACTCCTTGATCGAGCTGGCGGTCAGCGGCGTGTCCCAGCGCTTGACCCAGCGGCGCACGTAGCGCAGGTAGTCGTCGATGCCGCCGTAGACCTCGTCCTCCATCCAGGTCGCGGTCGACTCGGCGAACCACGGATCCTGGAAGGCGTCGTAGCCGAACTGGAGGATGTGGTTGTACTCGTGCGCGAGCGTCACCTGCAGGTCGTCGGCCACCCTCGTCCCCGGGAACTCGAAGGCGCTGTAGTCGTTGTCGAGGACGAGGTAGCCGTGCAGGCGCCGCGGGATCCGGTGCCCTTTGGTGGCCTGGCCGCGGTCCGGCGCCGCGTAGCCGAACAGTTCGCCGCCGATCTGGGAGAGGTAGATGTCGGTCTTCCCGCTCCCTCCCCCCCGGCGCCCGTCGCTCTTCGGCTCGCGCCAGCCGAGCTCCTCGTTCTCGACCTCGTGCACGCGTTCGGCGATCCGCAGCACCTGCGCGACGAAGTCGGGAACGCCGTCGGAATCGGCGTCGGCGAGGCTGGGGGCGTCGATGCCCTCCGCCACCCAGTGGACACAGAAGTGCCGTGAGCAACGGGGCGATTTCGGCGCCTGCGGGACGGTGTAGGCGTTGCGATTCGGGTCGGGGTCGTCGGTCGGCCGGCGCCGCGGTTCGGTCGGCCGCGGCTGCGGCTCCAGGAACGGCTTCTGGCTCGGTGAGGCGAGGCTGGGAACGGCTTCGGCGAGCCCTGCTGCGGCCGTGGCGCCGGCGGGCACGGCCGCCAGGACCAGCAGCGCCGCCACCGAGAGACCGACCAGGTGGCGACGGCGGTCCGGCATCGCGCGCACCCTAGCGATCGCCGCGGCCCGCTCCGCCCTCCCGGGTGGGGATACTTCGGCGGTGATCGCCCCCAGGCAGAGATGCGCGTAGCCCTCGCCCAGATCGACCCCACCGTCGGCGACGTCGACGGCAACGCCGCCAAGATCGCCGAGTGGATCGGCCGCGCCGAGAGCGCCGGCGCCGAGCTGACGATCTTTCCCGAGCTGTGCGTGCCGGGCTACCCCGCCGAGGACCTCTACCTGAAGCGGCACTTCCTCGCGGCCAACCAAAGAGCGGTCGAGGAGCTGGCCGGCGCGGTCGGTGAGATGACCGTCCTGGTCGGCTTCGCCGAGCCCGCCGCCGGTGGCGACTCCCGCCACGCCCATAACTCCCTCGCCGTGCTCGCCGACGGCGCCGTGCGCGGGGTCTACCGCAAGGCCAGGCTGCCCAACTACTCGGTCTTCGACGAGCAGCGCTACTTCGTCCCCGGCGAGGAGCCGCTGACGATCGACGTCGGCGAGCAGCGGGTCGGGCTGACCATCTGCGAGGACTGCTGGGTGGCGGGGCCGCCTGCCGCGGTCGAGGTCGAACAGGGGGCGACGCTGATCGCCAACCCCTCGGGCTCGCCGTACCACCGCGGCAAGGGCCGTGAGCGGGCCGAGATGTTCGCCGAGCGCTCGCGCGCCTACGGCACCTACTTCGCCTTCTGCAACCTGGTCGGCGGCCAGGACGAGATCGTCTTCGACGGCCAGAGCCTCGTCACCGGCCCCGACGGCGAGCTGATCGCCCGCGCCGCCCAGTTCGAAGAGGAGTTGCTGCTCTGCGAGGTCCCCCACACCGGCGCGCCGGCGCTGGCCGAGCCGCTGCCCGACCTCGACGAGGTCTACGCGGCGCTGGCCCTGGGGCTGCGCGACTACGTCGCCAAGAACGGCTTCGGCCACGTCGGCGTCGCCCTCTCCGGCGGTATCGACTCGGCCCTGGTCGCGATGCTGGCCGCCGACGCCGTCGGGGCGGAGCGCCTCAGTTGCGTGGTGATGCCGTCGCCTCATTCGAGCTCTGAAACCCAGGCCGACGCCCGAACTATCGCCGCCAACCTCGGCTGCGAGCTGATCGAGGTCCCGATCGAGGCGATGATGGAGGGGTACGAGCGGGCGCTCGGCGGCCCGGGGAAGCTCGACCTGGCGGCGGAGAACATCCAGGCCCGGATCCGCGGCAACCTGATGATGGCGCTCTCCAACCGCCACGGCTGGCTGGTCCTGACGACCGGCAACAAGAGCGAGATGTCGGTCGGCTACGCCACCCTCTACGGCGACATGGCCGGCGGCTTCGCCGCGATCAAGGACGTGCCGAAGACGCTCGTCTACGAGCTCACGCGCCGCCGCAACGAGCGCGCCGGGCGCGAGCTGGTGCCCTCCTCGGTGCTGGAGCGGGAGCCCTCGGCCGAGCTGCGGCCGGACCAGCGCGACAGCGACTCTCTCCCCCCCTACGACCTCCTCGACCGCGTCCTCGAGGCCTACGTCGAGCGCGACCAGGGCCGCGAGGAGATGATCGCCGCCGGGCTGCCGGCCGAGACGGTCGACGAGGTGGTGCGGTTGGTCGACCGCTCCGAGTACAAGCGGCGGCAGGCGGCGCCGGGGATCAGGATCACGCCGAAGGCGTTCGGCAAGGACCGGCGGCTGCCGATCACGAACAGGTTCGGCGGCTAGCTCTTCGGCAGCGGCCGTACGGCGATCGTCATCTGGGCGAGGGCGCAGAGCTTGCCGTCGTCGTTGACGACCTCGGCCTCCCAGACCCAGGTCGTGCGGCCGCGGTGACGGGCCCGGGCGGTCACTTCGGCGCCGCCCTCGGTGATCGGGCGGATGAAGTTGACGGAGATCGACTGGCCCATCGCGGCCATGCCCTCGTCGAGGACCGTGAGGGCAGTGGCCCGTGAGCAGATGCTCTCGACCAGGGTCGACATCACCCCCCCGTGCAGGAGGCCGACGGGCTGGCGCAGCTCGTCGCGCAGCTCGATCCGGACCCGGGCGTGGTCGGGATCGTCGTCGAGCCACTCGGTGCCGACCAGTTGGTCGAAATGGGAAAGCAGCCCGCGCGGGTCGTCGGCCATGGCGGCGAACCCTAGCGGCGAAATTAAGCTTCCGCGACCCTCGCCGGCGAGGCCCCACCCGACCGCCTCCTCCCCATAGTCTTCGCGACGGATGGCGCTCAGCGAGGACCAGAAGGCGATGCTGCGCCTGCTCGCCCAGCGCGGCGAGCAGGGCTACGAAGACCTCGCCGCCCTGATGGGCATCGAGGTCGGCGAGGTCCACTCCAGGGCGCTCGAGGCGGCGGCACAGTTGGAGTCGGAAGGGATCCCAGCGCCCGCGGTCCCCCCGCCTCCGGGAGCGGACGTGCCCGCGAGCCCTCCCCCGCCTTCCCCCGAGCCACCCCCGGCCCCGACGCCGCCCGAGCCTGCGGTTCCAGCGCCGCCCGAGCCCACGCCCACTGAGAAACCAGCCGCAGTAGCGGCGAAGCCAAAACCCAAGCACCGGCCGCCGCCACGGCCCAGCATCTCGCTGCCCGCGGGCGGCGGCGCCCGAGCGGCGATTGCGGCCGGCGTCCTCGTCGTCATCGCCCTGGTGCTCGTGCTCGCCCTCGGCGGCGGCGAAGACTCGGGCGACACGGGTGAAGGCGACACCACCGCTTCCGGGCGGTCGGTCGGCGCCAACGGCAGCGGCGAAGAAGTCACGCAGGCGGTCCTCGACCCGGTCGACGGCAGCGACGCCGAGGGCGTCGCGACCTTCGGGCGGATCAAAAACTCGCTGGCGCTGCAGGTCGAAGCCAGGGGGCTGGAGCCGACCGCGACTGGGCAGTCCTACACGATCTGGCTCTACGAGTCAGCGCAGAAAATGCTGCCGCTGGCCTCGACCAGGGTCGGCAAGTCGGGCAAGATCGGCGCCCAGGTCGAAGTCCCGACCGAAGTGCTGGGCTACTTGGCCAACGAGACCTTCGACCAGATCGACATCTCCCTCACCTCCGACGCCACCCTGAAAGCCTCGCTGACCAAGGCCACGCGCGAAAAGAAGGCCCCGGTCTACACCGGCACCGACGTATTGCGCGGCCGCATCACGGGCCCCATCATCGGCGCCGCGAAGAAATAGCTCGGCGGGCGTTCAGCCGAGAAGCTTGCCGGGGTTCATGATCCCGGCTGGGTCAAGCTGCTCCTTCACCGCGCGCAGGACGTCGAGACCGGTCCGCCCCACCTCTGCCTCCATGTAGGGGGCGTGGTCGCGGCCGACGGCGTGGTGGTGGGTGATCGTGCCTCCGTGGGCGACGATCGCCTCGCAGGCGGTGTCCTTGACCCGGCGCCACTGCTCCAGCTCCTCGCCGCGGCGGCTGCGGGCGATGAAGGTGAAGTAGAGCGAGGCGCCGTCCGCGTAGGCGTGCGAGAGGTGGCACCAGACGAGGCCGGGCGTTCCCTGGCCGTCGAGCGAGCGATGGATCGCCGCCCCGACCGCCGCGTGCAGCTCGCCCAGCCGGGCCCAGGTATGCGAGGTCTCCAGCGTCTCGACCATCGCCCCCATCCCCATCAGCGTGTCGCGCAGGTAGGGGCCCTGGTAGCGCCCGTGCTCCCAGGAGCGGCCGGCGGCCTGCCCCAGGTAGACGGCGCCGCCCCCGCGCACCGCCCGCACCGCCAGCGCCCGCCGCCGTGCCACCGACTCCTCCTCCCCCTCGAAGCCGACGATCGTCAGGCAGCCGCGCTGGCGCTTGCGCAGGCCGAGGTAGCCACCGAAGAGCCTGCCGGCGATGCCGCGCGGCCCCGACAACGCCAGCGAGCCCTCGGTCTCCTCCTCGTCGGAGACGCGAATGACGTCGGGCAGGCCGGGCCCTTGCGCCAGGGCGCGGACGATCTCGGCGCCGGCCTCGAAGCTCTCCGCCATCCAGGCCTCGTACCGGCACACCGCCGGCGCCGGGCGCACCCGCACCGTCACCTCGGGGATCACGCCGAGCACGCCCTCCGAGCCGACGATCAGCTCCCGCAGGGCCGGCCCGGCGGCGGTGTGAGGCGTTTCAAGCGTCTGCATGTCCCCGCCGGGGGCA
>DASTNW010000006.1:0-43792 GCA_035762685.1 Solirubrobacterales bacterium
GACGCGCCCAAGCACCAGGGCCTCACCTACTTCCTGATGGACATGGAGCAGGAGGGGGTCGAAGCCAAGCCGCTGGTCCAGATCACCGGCGAGGGCGAGTTCAACGAGGTCTTCATGGAGGAAGCGCGGATCCCCGAGGAGAACGTCATCGGCGGTGTCGGGGACGGCTGGGGGGTGGCGATCACGACGCTGATGAACGAGCGCGCCGGGCTCGCCTTCGGCGCGATCGCCCAGATCCAGAACAGCCTCGGCCGGCTGGCCCGGCTGGCGACCGAGGTGCGCACCAACGGCGGCTCCGCGGCCGACGACGCCTACTACCGCCAGCGCATCGCCCAGCTCCACATCGAGGCCGAGACGATGCGCCTCAACGCCTACCGCGGCCTGACCAAGACGATGCAGTCCGGCATCCCGGGCCCGGAGGGCTCGCTCGGCAAGTGGCAGTGGGCCGACATCAACCAGGACCTGACCGAGCTGGCGCTGGAGATCGAGGGCGCCTACGCGCCGCTGGCGCGCGGCGCCGCGCACGCGATCGACAACGGCGCCTGGCAGTACGGCTTCCTGCGCTCCCGCGCCAACTCGATCGAGGGCGGGACGACCGACATCCTGAAAAACATCATCGCCGAGCGCGTGCTCGGCCTGCCGAGGCTGCGCTAAGGCCCGAGGAGACGCCGAATATGTACTTCGACCTCACCGACGAGCAGCAGGCGATCAAGTCGACCGCCCACGATTTCCTCGCCTCCCGCTTCAAATCGGAGCGGCTGCGCGAGATCGCGGCCAGCGACGACGGCTTCGACCCCGGTGGCTGGAGCGAGATGGCCGAGCTGGGCTGGGCCGGGCTGGCGCTGCCGGAGGAGTGGGGTGGGCAGGGCCTCGGCATCGTCGACCTCGCCGTCCTGTTCGAGGAGATGGGCTACGCGCTGGCTCCCTCGCCGCTGCTCTCGAACACGATCGCCGGCCTGGCGCTGAGCTTCTGCGGCTCCGACGACCAGCGCGAGCGCTACCTGCGGCCGCTGGCCGCCGGCGAGAAGCGCGGCACGCCGGCCCTCTGGGACGCCGGCTCGCCGGCGACCCCGGGTGCCTTCACGATGGAGGCCAGGGCCGACGGCGACGGGGTCGTCCTCGACGGCGAGAAGGTCCTCGTCCCCGACGCGGCCAGCGCCGATTTCTTCCTCGTCGCCAGCAGCGACGGCCGGCGCCACCTGGTCGAGCGCGGCGCCGACGGGGTGGGCGTTACGCCGGAAGACGGCATCGATCCCACCCGCCGCTTCTCCGCGGTCCGTTTCGAGGGAGTCCGCGTCGCCGCCGCCGACACCCTGCCGGGCGAGGCGGCCGACTACTACCCGGTCTTCCACCGCGCCTGCGTCGCCCTCGCCGCCGAGTCGACCGGGATCGCCCAGCGGACGATGGAGATGGCGGTCGAGTACGCCAAAGACCGGCAGCAGTTCGGGCGCCCGATCGGCGCCTACCAGGCGGTCTCCCACCGCTGCGCCCAGATGCTGCTGGAGACCGAGAACGCGCGCTCCGCCGTGTACGGCGCCGCCTGGGCCGCCGACGCCGAGCCCGAGTCGCTGCCGCTGGCGGCCTCGATGGCGAAGGCCTACGCCTCCGACGCCGGCTGGCGCGTCCCCGACGCCTCGATCCAGGTGCACGGCGGTATCGGCTTCACCTGGGAGCACGATCTCCATTTCTTCCTCAAGCGCGGCCGCTCCAACGCGGCGATGCTCGGCGACTCCAAGTGGCACCGCGAACGGGTCGCCGACGCGGTGCTCGCGCGCGTAGCCGAGCCGGCCGCGGCCTGACCAGAACGACCGATGGGCGCGCTCGATCGCATCTCCGTCGCCGCGATTGGCACTTCGGTGGCCGAGCTCGAGGCGGAGACGCTGCGGGCGGAGGCGGCCGGCGTCGAGTGCGTCTGGGCGCCGGAGCTGTTCCGCAGCGCCGTCACCCAGGCCGCCTACCTGGCGGCGAAGACCGAGCGGATCGGCGTCGCCACCGGCATCGTCTGGGCCTTCACCCGTAGCCCCTTCATCCACGCCGTCACCGCGCTCGACGTCGACGAGATGTCGGGCGGGCGCTTCCGGCTGGGGATGGGCGCCGGGGTCAAACGCCTCAACGAGACCTGGCACAACGCCGCCTACGGCAAACCGGCGCCGCACCTGCGCGAGGCGATCGAGGCGACGCGGCTGATCATGCGCCAGGCGAGCGCCGGCGAGCCGATCCGCTACGAGGGCGAGTACTACGACATCGACATCAAGGGCTGGATCCGGCCGCACCCGGCGCCGCGCCAGGCGGTCCCCATTTACACCGCCGCCGTGCAGGCGGGGATGGCGCGGATGGCCGGCGACGTCGCCGACGGGCTGATCGGCCACCCGATCCAGAGCCTGCGCTGGATCGACGAGGTCGTGGTCGACGCCTTCGAAGCGGGACTGCGCCGCTCCGGCCGCGAGCGCGCCGACTTCGACTACCTGCCGACGGTCTGCTGTGCGATCGACGAGGACGAGGGGCGGGCGATCGAGATGGCCCGCCGCACGATCTCCTTCTACGCGACGGTGAAGACCTACATGCCGCTCTGGGAGCTGCACGGCTTCGCCGAGAACGCGGTCGCCGCCGGTGAGGCCTTCCGCCGTGGCGACCTCGCCGCGGTGCCGGCGGCGATCAGCGACGAGATGGTCGAGGCCTACTGCGCCGCCGGCCCGCTCGACAAGGTGCGGGCCAGGGTCGAGGCGACGGCCGAGCGCGCCGACGGCCTCTTCCTCACGCCGCCGACCTACTTCATCTCGCCGGAGGAGCTGAGCGAGTTCCAGAACCGGATCATCGACGCCTTCGGTCCGGCGGGCTCCAGCGGCTGAGCTGCCCTCCGCCGGGGCCATGGGCGACAGGACGCAAGCTCGCGAGCTCGAAGTGCTCGAGCGGGTGCGCGAGATCCCCGCGGGCTTCGTCCGCACCTACGGCGACGTCTCGCCCGGCTCACCCCGCTTCGCCGGCTCGGTCCTGTTCGCGGTCGACGAGCCGGACCTGCCCTGGTGGCGGGTCGTCCGCGCCGACGGCTCCCTCGCCAAGGGCCCCCGCCAGCGCCGGCGGCTCGTCGCGGAGGGCGTCCCCTTCCGCGGCGAGCGCGTCGAGATGCGACAGGCCAGGCTGCCTGTCGATTTGGCATAAATTTTCATATTTGGCACACTTTGACCTTGATGCCAGAGATCAAACTCGGTAGACAGGGACGCATCGTGATTCCAGCGTCCATACGCAGCGAACTGGGCCTTCGCGAAGGCGACGTCCTGCATGCTCGGGTGGAGGGCCGACGGCTCGTGCTCGAGACGCCCCTCTCGATCCTCGAGCGCCTGCGCGGCGAGCTCCGCGAGGCAGCGGGAGGGCGTGACCTGGTTGCCGAGCTGCTTGCGGAACGGCGGGACGAAGCCGGGCGCGAGGTTTGAGTTGAAGGCCCGCGTCGTCCTCGACGCCTCCGCTGCGCTGGCCGCTCTCCTCGATGAGAGCGGTGGCGAGGAAGCCCTGCGCCAGCTCTCTGGGGCGGCGATGTCGACCGCGAACTGGGCAGAGGTGGTGGAGAGGGCAATCTCCGCCGGCCTGCCGGCCGAGGGCCTGCGAGGGGACTTCGAGGGCATGGGCGTTCGCCTCGTCCCACTCGATGCGGACCAGGCCGAATGTGCCGCTCGGCTACGGCAGCCGACGAGGGCAGCGGGCCTCTCTCTCGCCGACAGGATCTGCCTCTCCCTTGGCCTTGCCGAAGGGCTGCCGGTGCTGACCGCGGACCGGGCCTGGACGGACCTCGACCTCGGGGTCGAGGTCCGTCTCGTCCGCTGAGTCGCTATCCCCAGATAGTCGCTACGGGCAGACGACGAGCAGGTGGAAGTCGGCGTCCTCGTTGTTGCCGGCTTTGTCGCGGGTGTGGACTTCGATCGCGTTGGGGTTGGCCGCCGAGGCGTTGGTCTGGGCATAGCCGGGGTTCGGCACCGAGGTGCCGGCGTTGTTGCGAGAGGAGACGTTGGCGCAACCGCTGACGTTGACGGGGAAGGCGACGCTGACGGCGCCGCCGCCCTCGACCGCGCTGATGCCGGCGTCGCTGGCGCGGGCGAGCGTCGCGTTGCCGGGACTGGCCGGGTTGTTGACCACCGCCCAGTAGGTGTGCGCGGCGCGCTGGGCCGACGGCACGACGCCGAGCTTGTTGGTGTTGATCTGGAAGCCGGTCAGCGTCTTCTCCTTCAGCTTGCCGCCGCCGATCGTCTGCTTCTTGATCGCGCCGCCGTTGATCGTCTGCGCCGCGTAAGCGGTGCCGGCGAGAGCGACGACCAGGGCGATCACGGCGACGACCATGGCCGGCGACGGTCGCCTCTCTTTGAGCGTGCTCATGGGTTACTCCCCTCCTCGTAGGTGAAATTAAGTAAACCGCGCGCGCAGGCGGAGATGCGGTGGGCTGCCTCGCTGACGCTGGGCCTCACTACTCAAGGATCCTTATAGGGTGTCGCGCAACGCGCGAGGAGAGCGATGTCTGAGCCGGTCCCCAAAGAGGTCGAGATACGCGACGAGGCGGCGGAGCCGACCACCGACTCGACGCTCGGCGTCCCGCTGGACACGCCGGCGGCGCCGGGGACTCCGCGCAACCGCCTGGTCGTGATCGGCGACTCGCTCTCGCACGGCTTCCAGAGCGCCGCGATCTTCAACACCAACCTCTCCTACCCGGCGATCATCGCCTGGGAGCTGGGCTGCTACGACGACTTCCGTTTTCCTTCATACCCCGCCTTCGGCGGCGTCCCGCTCAACCTCGAGTTCCTGATCGCCGACCTGGAACACCATCTCGGCTCCGAGGTCTCCTGGTGGGAGTCGCCGCTGGCGCTGTATCGGGTGCGCCAGCACCTGGCGGAAGCCGAGGCCTGGTGGGACAAGGGGCCCGGCTCCGAGCCGCTGCCGTCGGCGGGGATCAACCACAACCTCGGGATCTACGGCTGGGACCTGCGCGATGCCCTGGACCGGACCGCGGCGACGGCCGAAGCGGAATGGCAGCCGCCCGACGGCTTCCACCTGGTGCCGCTGATTCGCAACGCGGACGCGATCGCCGCGATCCGCGTCCTCGGCTCCGCGGTCGGCTCCGGCGGCGAGGCGCTGACGCCGTTCGGCGCGGCGGCGGCGCTGGGCGCCGAGGGGGTGGAGGAGGGCCCCGCCCCCGACGGCGATCCCGGCGACGGGATCGAGACGCTGATCGTCTTCCTCGGCGCCAACAACGCGCTCGGCAGCGTCATCAGCCTCTCGGTGCGCTGGAGCGGCGACGGGTACGACGAGATCGGCAAGAAGGCCGCCTTCAACGTCTGGCGGCCGAGCCATTTCGAGGCCGAGTTGAACCGGGTCGCGGCCGAGGTCAAGAAGGTGCGCGCCAGGCACGTCATTTTCGGCACCGTTCCCCACGTGACGATCGCGCCGATCGCCCGCGGGGTCGGCGGCAAGGTCAGCCCCGGTTCGCGCTTCTTCCGCTACTACACGCGGCCCTGGATCTCCGACCGCGACTTCGACCCGGCCGAGGACGGGCCCTACCTGACCGCGGACGACGCGAGGGCGGTCGACAGCGCCATCGACCAGTACAACGCGGCGATCCGTGCGACCGTCGCCGCCGCCCGGCGCGAAGGGCGCGACTGGCGCCTGCTCGACGTCTGCGGCCTGCTCGACCGGCTGGCCGCGCGCCGCTACATCGACGACCCGCAGATGACGCCGCCGTCGTGGTGGACCCCGTACGAGTTGCCCGGCGAGCTGGCGGCGCTGACCCCGGTCCCCGACACCCGTTTCTTCGCCGCCGGCACCGGCGGGCGGACCGCCGGCGGCCTCGTCTCGCTCGACGGCATCCACCCGACGACGATCGCCTACGGCATCCTCGCCAACGAGTTCATGAAGGTCATGGGCGAGGCGGGGGTGGTGTTCCGTGATCCCGCTGGCGCGCCCCGCGAGGATCCCGGCGTCGATTTCAAGCGCCTGGTCGCGCTGGACTCGCTGATCTCCAAACCACCCGCCTCGCTGAGCTCCGACGTCGCCCTGATCGGGTGGTGCGACCAGCGGATCGACGTCTTCCGTCGGCTCTGGCCCGGCGCAGGCTGAGGGCTACGCCGGCAGGGCGGCGACGAAGCGCTCGAAGGCGGCGATGTCGGTCACGGCGGGGCCGTGGCCGGGGAGGACCAGGCTCGGGTTCAGCTCGGCCAGCTTGCGGATCGAGCGCCGGTTCTCGGCTGGGTCGTAGGTGAAGATCGTCGGCGGCTCCTTGATCCCCGGCAGCGCCGTGGCGTAGCTCATGTTGCGGATCACGTCGCCGCAGATCGCGACCCGGTCGGAATCGCGGAAGAAGATCACCTCACCGCGGGCGTGGCCCGGGGCGTGGACGACGCGGAAGCCGGCGACCTCGTCGCCCTCCTCGAGGACGCGATCGACCCGGTGGGGCGGCCCCTGCCAGATCTTGCGGATCGCGCGGTTGACGGGGTTGCGCGCTGCCGCCTCCTGCATCGGGCGCTTGCCTTCCATCGCCTCGACGTCGTCGGCGTGGCAGGCGAGCGGCACTCCGCGCGCCTCGCAGACGTCCTTGGCCACCCCCTGGTGGTCGGGGTGGGCGTGGGTCAGCGCCAGCATCGAGATCTCGCGTCCCTCCAGCTCGGCGAAGATCCGCCGCCGGTCCCAGGTCCGGCCGGCGTCCACGAGGACGTCCTCGGCCAGGTAGACGTTGACGCTCGGGGCCGGGAACTCCTTCAGCCGCCAGACGCCCGGGGCCAGGTGCTTCAATGCCCGATCCCCAGCGTCCCGCGCGGGTCGCCGCTGTGCTTGGCGAGCTCCTCGAGGCGGGCGATCTGGCGTTCGCCCTCGAGCCTGGCCGGGTGCTCGGGCGGCAGCGGCTCGATCAGCCGGCGGACGCGGTTGCGGATCTGCAGCGCGAAGTGGGGGGTCGAGGGGCCGGCCAGGGCGCGGACCTCCTCCGGGGTGATCTGCGGCGCCCGACCCAGCAGCTCGGGGTTCTCGGCCTCGCTCATCAGCCGCCGCCGATCTTGGCCAGTTCCGCCAGTTCGTTGACCTGCGCCTGCTGGTTCACGTCGATCGCCTCCTGGTTGCCGATCACCCACACGTGGTTGTAAAAGGCGCGGGTCGGGTTGGTCGTGTAGCCGGGCTTCACGTCGAGGAAGTATTCACGTAGCGGCGCCGGCAGGGCGGTGGGGCCGTCGGTGAGCAGCAGCGGCCCCCAGGTGCCGGCGGCCGAAAGCGCCGCCGCGGCGGCGGCGTCGAGTGGCGAGTCCTCGCGGGCGAGGACGAAGCCGTGGCCGGGGTCGTTGACGTTCCAGCCGAAACCGCCGTCGGTGTAGCGGGCGAAGGCGATCGCGTTGGCGACCGGGTCCTCGCCGGAGACGCGGTGGACCTCGTTGCCGATCCTGGCGATCGCGCGCACCGCCTTCGAGGAGATCGCCGAGGACGGCCCGAGGACGTAGACCGGCACGTCCCGGTGGCGTTCGAGCGCGGCGGCGGTGGGGTGGGGCAGTTGGTCGCCGGCAGCGAAGAGCACCGGGTCGCCCGAGCGCGCGGCCCAGGCGGCAGCCGGCATCGCGAAGTCGGGCCGGTTCGAGGGCGCGACGACGATCTGCTTCGGCGCCGAGCCGAAGAGCCGGTCCCGCAGGGACGCGACCGCGGCGGCGGTCGCGGCGGCGCTTCCGGCCTTGACCGGCGTCACCTCGCCGCCGTCCGGCGTCGCCAGGTCGCCGATCGCGAAGGCGGTCGCGCCGGCGGTGGCGGCGCTCCCCTGGGGATCGAGGGCGGCGAGGGCCTCGGCCGTCGGCCCGGGGAGCTCGCCGTTGCCGGAGACCAGGACCGGGGCGCGGACCGGGGCCGACATCAGGACCGAGGCGGCGATCGCGCCGGCCCAGTCGTCCTCGCCGACCAGCGTCACCGCCGCCGGTCGCTGCGCTGGCACGGTGGAGGGGAACACGGCCAGCGCCACGGCGGCGGCGTTGGCGGCCGAGTCGGAACCGCCGACGCGGGTCGTGTTGGCGGTGGCGAAGGACGGGAAGCCCAGCTCTTCGGCGGTCTGGGTAACAGGCGTCGCGGCCTCGTCCGCCGCCGGCGCTGGCGTCGGGGCCGGTCCGGTCGGACCGGTGTCGCTCTCGCCACCGCTGCCTCCGACCACGGCGGCGACGATGAAGGCGACGGCGATGACGACGAGCGCGGCGATCGCCTTCAACGCGGCCGGGATTGGCTGGCGCCGCCGCCGGTGCTTCGGTGCCTTCGGGGAGGGCCTCGACGCTGGCTTCGACGGCTCCGGTTTCGGCCCCTCGGGCGGGTCTGGAGCCGGCTTTCCGGGGACCGGCACGTCGGCGTTGATCGGGCGATCGGCGCTCACGGCGCCAACGCTACATGGGCGGAGCGCCCACCCCGCTCAACTGGCTGGCTGGTCAGATAAAGTGTGTCGGCGACTGGTTGACTGACCAGTCAATCGGTCGACGACGAGGAAGGAACAATGGACTTCGCACTCAACGACGAGCAGCTGGAGTACAAGGAGAAATGCCGGACCTTCGCCCGCGAGGTGATCCGCCCGGCGGCTCGCAAGCACGACGAAGAGGAGAGCATCCCCTGGGAGGTCATCAAAGAGGCCCGCAAACAGGGCTTCGGCGGTCTCGAGGGGATCCAGCGTTCGGCCTCCGATTCCGAGGGCCAGATGCAGGTGATCTCCGCCGAAGAGTTCCACTGGGGCTGCGCCGGCATCGCCTTGGCGATCTCCGGCTCTGGGCTGGCCGCCGCCGGCATCGCCTCCTCCGGCACCCCGGAGCAGATCGCGCGCTGGGTTCCCGAGTGCTTCGGCAGCGACGACGAGGTGAAGCTCGGCGCCTACGCGGTCACCGAGCCGCAGGCCGGTTCCGACGTCAAGAGCCTCAAGACCACCGCCAAGCGCGACGGTGACGAGTGGGTCCTCAACGGGACCAAGGTCTTCATCACGAACGGCGGCATCGCCGACGTCCACGTGGTCGTCGCCACCGTCGACCCGGCGCTCGGCACCCGCGGCCAGGCCTCCTTCGTCGTCGGCAAGGGGACTCCGGGGCTCTCCCAGGGCAAGAAGGAGACCAAGCTCGGGATCCGCGCCTCCCACACCGCGGAGATCGTGCTCGAGGACTGCCGCATCCCGGTCGAGAACCTGCTCGGCGGCGAGGAGAAGCTGGAGAAGAAGCTGCAGCGGGGCCGTGAAGGGAAAAAATCCCGCGGCGCCGACGCCCTGGCGACCTTCGAGGTGACTCGGCCGCTGGTCGGCGCTTCCGCGCTCGGCATCGCCCAGGCTGCCTACGAGTGGACCCTCGAGTACCTCGACGGCCGCTCCGAGGGCGGCACGCCACTGCTGCAGACGCAGCGCATCCAGCAGACGCTGGCCGACGTCGCGACCGAGATCGAAGCAGCGCGGCTGCTGGTCCAGCGGGCGGCCTGGATGGGCCGCAACGGGGTGCCGATGACCGGCGGCCAGGGCTCGATGTCGAAGCTCAAGGCCGGTGACGTGACGATGTGGGCGACGACGACGCTGATGGACCTCGTCGGCCCCTACGCCTGGAGCACCGAGTGCCCGCTGGAGAAGTTCTTCCGCGACGCCAAGATCTACCAGCTGTTCGAGGGGACGGCAGAGATCCAGCGCATGGTCATCTCCCGCATGCAGGCCCGCGAGTACGCCGAGCGCCTCGGCTACGGCGCCGAAGTCGCCGCCGCAGCAATGGAGTCCCCCAAAGAGCCCGTAGCCGCCTGAACCACCGGTCGATGGGCCGATTTCCCACGGCATACGTGGGTTTTCGGCCCATCGGCGGGCTTATCCTCGGGGGATGCACGGGCCGCACGGGCATTCGCATGCGCTGGACGCTCGCCGCGCCGATAGCCGGCGGCGGATGTGGATCGCGCTGGCGATCAACGGCGGTCTGCTGTTGGCCGAGGCGGTCGGGGGCGTCCTCACCGGCTCGCTGGCCCTGCTGGCGGACGCCGGGCATGTGCTCTCCGACGTCGGCTCGATCGTCCTCGCCCTGATCGCCGCCCGGCTGGCGCTGCTGCCGGCGGCCGGTCGGCGCACCTTCGGCTACCAGCGCTCGGAGGTGCTGGCGGCGCTGGTCAACGGCCTGCTGCTGATCGCGGTCAGCGTCGGCATCGCGATCGCGGCGATCGGCCGCCTCTCCGACCCGCCGGCGATCGACGGCGCCGGCGTGCTCGCCCTCGGCGTCCTCGGCCTCGCCGGCAACCTCGCCGCCACGCTCGTGCTCGCCCGCGGCGAGCGCGAGGACATCAACCTCGAGGGAGTGCTGCGCCACAGCGTCGCCGACGCCCTCGGCTCGCTTGGGGTCATCGTCGCCGGCGCCTTTGTCCTGCTCGGCGGCTCGGCCATCGTCGACCCGATCGTCGGCCTGCTGATCGCCGCCCTCGTCCTCGCCTCGTCCTGGCGACTGATCAAGGAGCCCTTCGACGTGCTGATGGAGGCCGCCCCGGCCGATCTCGACGTCGACGGCATGGGCGCGGCGATCTGCGCCGAGGAGGGGGTGCGATCGGTCCACGACCTTCACGTCTGGACCGTGACCGCCGGCTTCGGCGCCGTCGCCGCCCACGTCGTCGTCGCCCGCGACTGCGACCGCGACCTCGTCCGCCGCCGGCTCGAGCTGACCCTGGCCGAGCGATTTGGGATCGAGCACACGACCCTGCAGATGGAGGAGGAGGCGGACCAGGCCCTGCTGCGAGTCGAGAACCTTCGCGAGAAAGCCTGATCGCAAGGCCGATTGCAGGTGTGACGAAGGTCTCAGGCCGGAAATCCGGCTTGGCTAGCCTCGGGACGATGCCCAGGAACCGCTCCGCCGCGGTGGCGCTCTTCGTCGCCCTCGCGGCGCTCTGCACGCTGCTCGTCGCCAGCCCGGCACCCGCCGAGGACCTCCAGTCCCAGCTCGAGGCCAAGCAGCAGAAGCTGGAAGAGGTCGGCGAGCGCAAGGGCGTGCTGACGACGACGATCACGCGCTACCGCGAGGAAATCGACCAGCTGACCGGCGAGGTGGCGGCGATTCGCACCCGCGAGGCGGCGGTCCGCGTCAGGCTCGAAGCCAAGCAGGCGGAGCTCGACAAGGCGATGGCGGAACTCGACGTCGCCAAGGACAAGCTGGAGGAACTGCGCTCGCGCCTCAAGCGGGCCCTCGTCGCGCTGCGCGAGCGCCTGGTGGCGATGTACGAAACCGGCAGCCCGGACCTGCTCAGCGTGATCGTCGGCTCCAGCGGCGTCGACGACCTCGCCGCCCGCACCGAATACCTCGACCGACTGCACGGCATGGACGAGGCGGTGGTGGGACGCGTGCGCGAACTGCGCGACCAGGTGCAGCAGCTGGTCACTCGCCTGCGCAGCGCCAAGGACCGGATCGAAGCGGCTCGGGACGCGATCGCCTCCGAACAGCGAGCGCTGGTCGACGCTCGCGCTGCCCTGCAGAGCCGCCAGCAGCAGTTGATCGACGCTCGCGGCGAGCGGGAAGCGGCGCTGGAGCAGATCAACAAGCACGAAGTGGAGCTCGACGGCGAGGTCGCGGAGCTGCAGGGCGAGCTGGCGGCGCAGTTGTCGGCCACCGGCGCGACGCCGCTGCCGGCGGGCCCGATCGTCGGCGGCAGCGGCGGCCTGATCTGGCCGGTCAACGGTGCCGTGGTTTCGGGGTTCGGCATGCGGTGGGGCCGCATGCACGAGGGCGTCGACATCGCCGTGCCGGAAATGACGCCGATCAGGGCGGCCGCCTCCGGTGTCGTGATCGCCACCCAGTCCGAAGCCGAAAGCGGTGGCTACGGCAACTTCACCTGCATCGACCACGGCGGCGGCCTTTCCACCTGTTACGCCCACCAGACCTCTTTCGCCGTCGCGGCGGGGCAGTCCGTTTCCCAGGGCGCCATCATCGGGTACAGCGGTTGCACGGGGCATTGCCTCGGTCCTCACCTGCATTTCGAGGTTCGTATAAACGGCTCCCCAACCGACCCGATGGGCTACCTTTAGCAATCAGGCCCCCCGATGATTCGCCAGGCCCACACCTACCTCGTAGGGGCGATGGGAGGGGCGACCTTGATCGCCATCGCCATCGCCGTCTTCGTCGTGCTCGTTTCGGCCCAGGTCTTCCGGGACTGGCCGCTCGCCGCGCTGGGCGATGGTGGCAGTGAGGGCGCCGGGGTATCGAAGGCGGAGCCGGCCGGCACCACCGGTCCCGGTGCCGGGGCGGACTCCAGCAGCGGCCCGGGGTCGCCGGCGAACGGGGCGGCCAACGGTGGCGGGCAGACGCGCGCCGAGTTGCGTGAGAACGGCGGCTCGGTCGCGGCGGGGGGCGGCATCGGCGGTGCGGGCGGCGGCAGTGGGGACGCTGCCGCGCCAGGGGATCCCGGAGGCGGCCAGGGTGGCTCTGGGGCCAACGGCTCCCCGCAGGCCACGAACCCCTCGAGCGCAAGCGGCAGCAACGGTCCCTCGGGCGCGGGTAGTGGCGGCAAAGGCGGCGGCGACTCGGGCAGTGCGACGTCCTCGCCCTCGGGCCAGGTCACCCAGACCGTGAACGAAACGGTCAACAAAGTCGACGAAACGGCACTCGGCGGCGCCCTCGAAAACAGCGGCGTCACCGGCGTGACCGAAGGCGTCGTCAACGGAGTCGCCGGACCCGAATCGACGGTCGGCAAAGTCGTCGACGGGGCCGCCGACGCGGTCGGCGGCCTGCTCAGCGGCAATCGCTGACCCGGCTCACGCCGAGAACGAGCCGCTAATCGTCACAATGCCGGTTCGATGGGCGAGAGAGAACAGGCGGGGCCGGTCGCGAGCGGCGATCCGATTGAGGACTCGGCGGTCTACCCGGCCGGCAGCCGGGTCAACGAGCGCGGCCACCTCGAGGTGGCGGGATGCGACCTGGTCGACCTCGCGGCCGAGGTCGGCACCCCGGCCTACATCTATGCCGAGGACGACATCCGCGCCCGCGCCCGCGCCTACCGCGAGGCCTTCGAGCGACGCACCGAGGACTTCGAGGTCCTCTTCGCCAGCAAGGCGCTGCCCTGCACCGCCGCCTACCGGCTCTTCGCCGAGGAGGGGCTCTCGGTCGACGTCGCCTCCGGCGGCGAGCTGCACATGGCGCTGCGCGCTGGCTTCGACCCCGACCGCATCCACATGCACGGCAACAACAAGACCGACGAGGAGGTCCTCCTCGCCGCCCGTGCCGGCGTCCGCCACCTGATCCTCGACTCCTTCGACGAGATCGAGCGCTGCGAGCGGCTGCTCGACTCTCCGCAGCGGGTGCTGATCCGGGTCACGCCGGGGATCAAGCCCTCCACCCACGACTACATCACCACCGGCCAGCTCGACTCCAAGTTCGGCTTCGGGCTCGAGGACGGGCTGGCGGCGCGGGCGATCGAGCGGGTGCGGGCCTCCGACAAGCTGGAGCTGGTCGGCCTGCACGCCCACATCGGCTCGCAGATCTTCGAGCTCGAGCCCTACACCCTGGCGATCCGCGCCCTCGGCGAGTTGGCGGGGGACTGGTGCCGGGTGGTCAACGTCGGCGGCGGCCTCGGCGTCGCCTACACGATCGAGGACGAGCCGCCCTCGATCGACGCCTACGTCGACGTCAAGGTCAGCGGCATAAGGGAGGTCTTCGGCGAGGGGGTGCGGATCCTGGTCGAGCCGGGCCGCTCCCTGGTTGCCAACGCGGGCCTCACCGCCTACCGGGTCGGGACGGTCAAGGAGGTCCCCGGCGTCCGCACCTACGTCGCCGTCGACGGCGGCATGTCGGACAACCTGCGGCCGATGCTCTACGGCTCCCGCTACGAGGCGCTGGTGGCCGACCGCGCCGGGGCGCAGCCGGACACGCTGGTGACGATCGCCGGGATGCACTGCGAGTCCGGCGACGTGCTCGTCCGCGACGCGATGCTGGCCGAGCCGGCCGTCGGCGACGTGCTGGTGACGCCGGCCACCGGTGCCTACGGGCACGCGATGGCCAGCAACTACAACGGCGTGCCGCGGCCACCCGTGGTCTTCTGCCGCGACGGGGAGGCCCGGGTCGTGGTCCGGCGCGAGACCTACGAGGACCTGACCGGCCGCGATGTCTGAGATGGCGCGTCGTGTCTGAGGGCTTCAAACCCGTCCGCATCGGGCTGCTGGGTCGCGGCACGGTCGGCGCCGCCTTCGCCGATCTGCTGACCGAGCGAGCGGACGCGGTCGAGGCCGCGACCGGGCGCCGGCCCGAGGTTGCCGGCGTCCTCACCCGGTCGCAGGGGGACTTCGGGGCGATCCTGGCGGACGCCGACGTCGTCGTCGAGTTGATGGGGGGGACCGAACCGGCGCGTGGTTTCGTGCTCGAGGCGCTGCGGGCCGGCCGGCCGGTCGTCACCGCCAACAAGCAACTGCTGGCCCAGCACGGCGACGAGCTCTTCGCCGCCGCCCGTGAGGCCGGGGTCCAGCTTCGTTTCGAGGCGGCGGTCGCCGGCGTGATCCCGATCGTGCGCACGATCCAGGAGAGCTTCGGCACGACCGAGATCTCGAAGGTGTTCGGGATCGTCAACGGGACGACCAACTTCATCCTCACCGAGATGGCGGCGACCGGCGCCGGCTACGACGAGGTGCTAGCGCGGGCGCAGGAGCTCGGCTACGCAGAGGCCGACCCCAGCGACGACGTCAGCGGTGCCGACGCGGCGGCGAAGATGGCGATCCTCGCCCGTCTCGCCTTCCACGCGCCGGTAACGCTCTCCGAGGTCTCCTACGAGGGGATCGAGGGAATCCAGCCCGACGACCTCGCCTACGCCAAGGAGCTCGGCCTCTCGCTGAAGCTGCTCGGCGCCGCCGAGCGCCACGAGGGCGGCATCAGCGTCCGCGTCTTCCCCTGCTTCCTCTACCCCGGCCACCCGCTGGCGCCGATCGAGGGCCCCTTCAACGCGGTCATGGTCGAGGCCCCGGCGATCACCGAGGTGACGATGTCGGGCCCGGGGGCGGGTGGGCTGCAGACCGCTTCGGCGGTGCTGGGCGACGTCGTCTCGATCCTCGCCGGCGAGGCGCCGGTGCACGAGACGCGGGCGGAGCTGCCGGTGCTCGCCGACGTCACCTCCTCCTTCTACCTCTACCTCGAGGTCGCCGACCGGCCCGGCGTCCTGGCCCAGGTCGCGACCGTGCTCGGCGATCACGAGGTCTCGGTCAAGAGCGTCGTCCAGCGCGGCGCCGACGACGACGCCCGCCTGGTGATGGTCGTCCACGAGTGCCTGGAGTCGCGCTTCACGGCGGCGGTGGGGGCGCTCGGCGAGCTCGACGAGCTGCGCGCGCCACCACGGTCCATCCATGTGATCGAGGAGGAGTTCTAGTTGTCGCAGCCGCTGATCGCGCGCTACCGGGACCGTCTCTCGCTCGAGCCCGGCGATCCGGTGGTGACGCTGAACGAGGGCTCGACGCCGCTGATCGAGGCGCCGCGGCTCTCGGAGCGGATCGGCGCCCGCGCCTACCTCAAGTTCGAGGGGGCGAACCCGACCGGCTCCTTCAAGGACCGGGGGATGACCGTCGCCGTCTCGCGGGCCAAGGGGCGGGGGGCGGAGGCGGTGATCTGCGCCTCGACCGGCAACACCGCCGCCAGCGCCGCCGCCTACGCGGCGCGGGCGGGGATGCGTGGGGCGGTGATCGTGCCCGAGGGCAAGATCGCGATCGGCAAGCTGGCGCAGGCGTTGATGCACGGGGCCCGCGTCGTCGCCCTGCAGGGGAACTTCGACGACGCCCTGACGCTCGTCCGCGAGCTCTCCCAGAAGCACCCGATCGAGCTCGTCAACTCGGTCAACCCGCACCGGATCGAAGGCCAGAAGACGGCTGCCTTCGAGGTGGTCGAGGAGCTGGGGGGGATGCCGGGGGCGCTGGCGATCCCGGTCGGCAACGCCGGCAACGTGACGGCTTATTGGCGAGGGTTTCGGGAGCTCGCCTCCTCCGGCGACCCCGAGTTGGGGAAGCTGGAGGCGCCGAAGCCGGTCCTCTACGGCTTCCAGGCCGAGGGGGCCGCGCCCCTGGTCAGCGGTGAGCCCGTCGCCAACCCCGAGACGGTCGCCTCGGCGATCCGGATCGGCAACCCGGCGCGCTGGGAGGAGGCGATGGCCGCCTTCACGGAGTCGCGGGGCCGGGTCGCCGCCGTCAGCGACGAGCAGATCCTCGACGCCTACCGCTGGCTGGCCGATTGCGAAGGCGTCTTCTGCGAGCCTGCCTCGGCGTCCTCGGTTGCCGGCCTCCTCGCCCACGGCCTGCCCGTGGTCGAGGGCGCGGTGCCGCCGGAGTCCGTCGTCTGCGTCCTCACCGGGCACGGCCTCAAGGACCCCGACACGGCCCTCGGCAAGGCCCCCGCCGTGATCAACTGCGACAACGACCTCAGCGCCGTCGAGCGCGCCGTCTTCGATTGACCGCGCGCCGCCGGCTCGTCCGCGTCCCCGCCTCCTCGGCCAACCTCGGGCCCGGCTACGACGCGATGGCGGCCGCGATGGCGATGCACCTGGAGCTGGAGGTCGAGGAGACGGGGGAGTTCTCGTTCGACCCCGGCGGCCTGGACGTCTCGACCGGGCGCGACAACCTCCTCGTCCGCGCCTTCGAGAGCCTGCACTCCGCTGACGGCATCGCCTTCCGCCTGGAGAGCGAGATCCCCCTGGCGCGCGGGCTCGGCTCCAGCGCCGCGGCGATCGTCGCCGGACTCTTCGCCGCCGACCACCTCTTCGAGCTGGCCCTGTCGAAAGAGGAGATGCTGGCGCGCGCGACCGAGCTGGAGGGGCACCCGGACAACGTCGCCGCGGCGATCTACGGCGGCTTCGTGGTCTGTGGCGCCGGTGAGGGCGGGACGCCGTTCGCCGCTCGCTTCGACCCGCCCGAGGGGCTGGAGGGCATCGTCGTCATCCCGCCCGACGAGGTCTCGACCGAGCTCGCCCGGGAGGCGATCCCGGCCGAAGTCCCGCTCGCCGACGCGGTCGCCAACGTCTCCGCGGCGGCGCTGCTGGTCCTCGGCCTGCGCAGCGCCGACCTCGGCCTCGTCGCCCGTGGGCTCCGCGACGAGCTCCACCAGCCGCGCCGCCGTGACCTCTACCCGCGCTCGATGGAGATCGTCGACTCGGCGGCCGAGATCGGCGCCCTGGGGGCGACGATCTCCGGGGCTGGCCCGACCGTCCTCGTCTGGACCACCTGGCAGGACGCCGGCAACGTCGCTGCCGCCCTGGAGCAGCGCTGCGAGGGCTGGGCCGAGGTGCGCCGCCTGCCGTTCACGCCCCTCGGCGCCGACGTGCCGGAGCTCTGAGATGGACTGGGTCGTCCAGATCGGCCTGATCGAGCTGGCGCTGGGGGGGCTGCTGGGCTGGGCGATGGTGGTCCGTGACGAGAGGCCGGAGTGGCTGCGGCGGATCGGCATCGTCGCCCCGCAACGGGTCCGCCAGGTCCATCTCGACTACGTGATGATGGGCCTGATCCTGATCGGCGTCGGCCTCGCCGTGCCCGACCTGCCGACCGCGATCGCCGTCGCCCTCGTCTTCGGGACGCTGGTCAACCCCTTCCTCTTCGTGCCGCTCGCCTTCGATCCCGATGTTGATGGGAGGGCCTGGTACCGGTTGCTCGCCGTCGTCTCCTTCATCGGCGTCAGCGGCGGCCTCGTCGCGGCCGCGATCGTTGGCCCCGGTTGACGCGTCTGCTCTTACACGTCCTATAGACGTGTAAGAGCAGACGCGTGCTGTCTCCGACGGCCGATGCCGCGGCTAGCATCGCCAGCCATGCCAAGCCTGCCGAAGTTCTCACTGCTGGGGGCGCTCGTCGCCGCAATCGCGCTGCTCGCGCTTCCGACCGTCGCCGGGGCGACGCTGGTCTACGTCAAGAACCCGATGAACCCAGCGGTGTATGCCGCCAACGACAACGGCGGTGGCGCCTTCAAGGTCGGACCCGGGTCGAATCCGAAGGTCTCTCCCGACGGCGACGTGATCGCGTTCGCGCAGGAAGGCTCCGGCGGCAAGCGGGTGCTGAAGCTGGCCGCGGCCGCGGGCGGCGGTTCGAAGACGGTCCTGACCAACCTCCAGGACAGCTTCTACGTGACCTTCTCGCCGGACTCGAAGCTGGTCGCCGCGGTGCGCGGCCCGGAGATCGGCAAGGGCAAGCTGGTCCTGCTCGACGTCGTCAGCGGCACCCTGCTGCGGACCGTGGCGAGTGGCTACTTCAGCGGCATCAGCTTCTCGCCGGACGGGACCGAACTCGTCTATTCCGTCTCGCAGAGCGAAAACTACCCGGCCACGAGCGACGTCTTCCGGGCCACGGTCGCCGCCGGCAAACCGGTCCAGATCACCAAAGGCGGCAACTCGCTCGACCCGCTCTGGGGCCCCGACGACCAGATCGTCTTCGCCAAGCAGCTCGGCGCCAAGAGCCGCAAATACGGGCCCAAGAACGAGCTCTTCCTGATGGGCCCCGACGGCAAGGGGGTGAAGCGCCTGACCGACACCGAAGTCGGCCCCCTGCTGATCGGCCTCTTCCCGACCGAGTGGTCGGCTGACGGCTCGCGCCTGCTGGCCGAGTTCCAGGGCCAGGACACCAGCTACGCGGTCACGGTCAACCCCAAGACCGGCGCCCAGCGCCCCGTCCACAAGACCGGTGAGCAGGGCTTCGTCGGCACCGCGATCTCCTCGGACGGGTCGACCGTCCTCGGCTTCACCGGCGGCTTCGAACCCGGTCCGAACCACCGCGTCGCCACCGTCCCCTACGGCGGCGGCAAACTGAAGACGCTGGTGGCGGGCGCCTACGAACCCGACTGGAGTCGTTAGGAGGGGCGGTTTCCTCTCGCTATCCGAGAGTAAGTCGCCCCGTCAATCGATCAGGCCGACCTGGCGCAGGATCGAGACGCTGTCGGAGTAGACGTCCTTGCGCTTGACCAGACCGTCCTCGAAGGGGATCACGTCGAGGCCGTCCCACTCGACGCGCTTCCCGGTTGGCTCGGCCGTGAGATCGCCGCGGCGCATCGTCTTCGCGTGGGTCGCGGCGGCGGTCCATTCCTGGACGACCAGGCCCTCGCGCACGTAGAGGCGGCGGGTGGTGAACTCGATGTCGGGCCAGGTCGCGAAGATCGCGCCGATGTGGGCGCGGACGTCCTCGCCCGTCGCCGACTCGCCGGCAGTGTGGTTGTCGAAGACCATGTCGGGCGCGTGCATGGCCATGATCGCGTCGAGGTCGTGGGCGTTCCAGGCGTCGTTGTAGCGCCCGATCGCCGCGGTCAGCGCTTCTTCTGAGTCCTTGCCCGGTTCGGTCATCTGCAGGTATGGTCGAACCTAGTGGCCGGCGACTACTCGATCAAGCACCGCGACGAGTTCGAGTCGATGGAGGGCTCGGGCGATTGCACCTGGATGCTGGCGCGCAAAGCGCTCGGCACCTCCGCTTTCGGCTTCAACTTGGTCGAGATCGCCCCCGGTGGCGAAATGCCCGAGCACGACGAGAACGAGAGCGGCCAGGTCGAGCTCTACGCGATCCTCGAGGGCGAGGCGGTGATGCGGATCGAGGGCGAGGACCACCCGGCGCCGGCCGGCACCTTCGCCTCGATCGAGCCGGCGGCCAGCCGCACGATCCTCAACCGCTCCGAGGCGCCGGTCACGGCGCTCCTGATCGGCGTCCAGCCCGAGGGCGGATATGAGCCCATGTCGTGGGCCTGATCTGCCCCTATAATCTTTCGGCCCGTCAACCCGTCGCGCGCCCGCTCGGAGAAGGTGCGGAAACCGGGAGGTCACATGTCGAAGCACCAGTCCGCCGGCGCGAGCGTCAAGCGCTACTCGCCTGAGCTGCCCTACAAGCCACTGGTTTCGCCGCCGAGCGTCGAGGACAAGGACGCCTGCGCGATCTACGCCTCCGTCCGCAAGGACGCGACGCCGAGCCATCGCCCGATCGAGCTGGCGGTCCCGGCCCTGCAGAAGATGCTGCACCGCGCCGGCAACGTCGACGGCGAGGGCGACGGCTGTGGGCTGATGCTCGACCTGCCGCGGAAGATCTGGGCCGAGGAGGTCCGGGCCGGTGGCCACGACCCCTCGCTCACCCTCGACGACGCCTTCGCCGTCGCCCACATCTTCATCGAGCGCAAGCAGGACCGCGACCGGGTCCAGCACGACGCCCGCGAGCTGCTCGCCCAGGGCGGGTTCCGCATCCTCGCCGAGCGGATCGGCGTCGTCGACTCGCCCGCCCTCGGCCCGACCGCGCGCGAGGAGGAGCCGCACTTCTGGCAGATCGCCGGCCTCGTCCCCGATGCCTCCAAGCGCGACGGCGTCCTCTTCGAGTTGCTGATCGAGCTCGAGCAGCAGCTCGACGTCCACGTCCCCTCCTTTTCCGCCACCACCTGCGTCTACAAGGTGATGGGCGCGCCGAAGGTGCTCGGCGAGTATTACCCGGACCTGCGCGACGAGCGCTTCGAGACGATCGGCTGCTTCGGCCACAACCGCTACTCGACCAACACCTGGCCTTCGTTCATGCGGGTGCAGCCGTTCTCGGTGCTGGGGCACAACGGCGAGATCAACACGATCGAACAGCTGCGCCAGGAGGCGAAGATGCTGGCCGTGCCGGTTCGCCCCGGCGCCTCCGACTCGCAGGACCTGAACCTGACGATCGACGCGCTGATCAGCCGCGGCGGGCTGAGCTTGGCGGAAGCGATGGAGATGGTGCTGCCGCCGATCGTCGAGGAGGTCCGCGGCCTGCCGGAGGAGCTGCGCGGCTTCTACATGTACCTGCGCCAGGCGATGGGCCCCTTCTCGCAGGGGCCGGTGGCGCTGATCGCCCGCCACAGCGACGAATGCGTCTTCTCCGCCGACGCCCTCGGCCTGCGGCCGCTGTGGCAGGTCGAGACCACCGAGGACTACGTCTTCAGCTCCGAGCCGGGGGTCGTCTCGGTCCACGAGATGGTCTCCGAGCCGAAGCCGTTGGCACCGGGGGAGAAGGCGCTGGTGCTGATCGACCGCGCCCGGCGGCACTCGACCCTGCACCCGCACGCGGAGATGCTGCGGATCGTCCGCGAGAGCTGGCTGCGGCGCAACGGCGTCGACGGCGTGGCGCCGTACGAGCGCGCGATCGAGGCCGGCGGTCCGCTCGAGGGCACCGACGTGCCCGGTTACTCCGACGCCGGGCCGGAGGAGCCGGTCAAGGTGGAAGACCGCGTTCTCGCCGGTTTCGGCTGGCAGCGCGACGACGTCAAACTGGTCCAGCAGATGGCCTCGAACGGGGCCGAGCCGGTCGGCTCGCTCGGCTACGACGGGCCCCTGGCGGCGCTCTCTCCCGAGCGCCAGAACCTCGCCGACTACTTCAAGGAGACGGTCGCCGTCGTCACCAACCCGGCGATCGACCGCGAGCGCGAGATGGAGCACTTCTCGACCCGCGCCGTCTTCGGCCACCGCCCCTCCCTCGCCGATGCCAGCCTCGACACCGGCACCGTCGAAACCGCCTTCCCGGTCATCCTCGGCGGCCACCACGGGCTGGCGCCGCTCTCGGACTCGACCTACCGCCGGATCGCCCGTGAGCACCGCACCTATCTGCTGGAGGACCTCTGGGAGGAGTTCCGCGGCCGCGGCGCGGTCGTCGACATCTCGCTGCTCGAGTCGGAGACGACGAAGGGCGCGATCGAGCGGATCAAGCAGGAGGCGGTCAAACACGTTCGCGACGGCTCCGAGCTGTTGGTGCTGAGCGACCGCACCGTCTACGAAGGCGAGCGCCGCTACCTCGATCCGCATCTGGCAACCTCGGCGATCGACATGGCGCTGAAGCAGTTCAAGGTCGAGCCCGGCGAGGAGAACCTGCGCCGGCGCTGCGGCCTCGTCCTGCGCTCGGCGGCGATCCGCAACGTCCACGACACGATGCTGGCCCTCGGCCTCGGCGCCAACGGTGTCTGCCCGTACACGATGGTCGAGGTGATCTGCGTCGAGGACTACGAGTCAGACGTCAGCAACCTCTGCGCCGCCCTGACCAAGGGGATCGAGAAAGTGATCTCGACGATCGGCATCCACGAGGTGCGCGGCTACGCCCGCCAGTTCTCCTCGATCGGGGTCAAGCCGGAGCTGGCCGAGATCTTCCAGACCGAGGCCTTCGCCGCCTCGGCTGCGGGCGGGACCGGCTTCGCCGAGCTCGACGAGGACACCAACACGCGCGCCCGCGCGCTCAGCGGCGACGACGAGGCGGCCAAACCGGCGAAGACGTTCCGCTTCTACCCCAAGGTCTACAAGGCCGCGATCGCGACCGCCAACGGCTCCGGTTCCTACGAGGAGTACTCGCAGAAGGTCCGCGACCTCGAGCAGCAGAACCCGATCTCGATGCGCCACATCATGGGCCTGAAGGGGGATCGCGAGCCGCTCGCCGACGCCTCCGGGGTCGATGCCGGCGTCGGCCACCACGACTACCCGATCGTGATCTCCTCGATGAGCTTCGGCTCACAGTCCGAGCCAGCCTTCCGCGCCTACGCCGAGGCGGCGAAGGCGACCAACATCCTCTGCGTCAACGGCGAGGGCGGCGAGATCCGCGACATGTACGGGAAGTACCGCAAATGGCGCGGCCAGCAGGTCGCCTCGGGGCGTTTCGGCGTCTCGGCGGAGATGCTCAACTCCTCCTACGTCGCCGAGATCAAGATCGGCCAGGGCGCCAAGCCCGGCGAGGGCGGCCACCTGCCCGGCAAGAAGGTCTCCGAGAAGGTCGCCGCCGCGCGTAACGCGGCCCCCGGCACCGACCTGATCTCGCCCTCCAACAACCACGACCTCTACTCGATCGAGGACCTGGCCGAGCTGATCGACGAGCTGAAGACGGTCAACCCCGACGTGCGCGTCTCGGTCAAGGTGCCGGTGGTGCCGAACATCGGCACGATCGGCCTCGGGATCGCCAAGGCGGGGGCGGACATCATCACCCTCTCTGGCTTCGAGGGCGGCACCGGCGCCGCCCGCCAGCACGCGCTGCGCCACGTCGGCCTCCCCTCGGACATCGGCACCCGCGCCGTGCACCGGGCGCTGATGGAGGCCGGGCTGCGCAACCGGGTCGAGATCTGGGCCGACGGCGGCTACCGGACCGGCCACGACATCGTCAAATTGCACTGCCTCGGGGCCAACCGGGTCGGCTTCGGCACCCTGGCAATGGTCAGCCTCGGCTGCACGATCTGCCGTGGCTGCCAGCTCGACACCTGCCACGTCGGCATCGCCACGCAGATCGAGACGACCGAGCAGGCCGAGCAGCACGGCCTGAAGAAGTTCACCCCGCAGGAGGTCGATGTCGCGGCCGAGAGCTGCGCCCGCTTCTTCGCCGCGATGGGCGAGGAGGTCAAGCAGGTAGTCGCCTCGCTCGGCTACGACCGCGCCCAGGACCTGGTCGGCCGCTACGACCTGCTGGAGCAGGTCGCCGCCCATGACTCGATCGACCTGGCGCCGCTGATTACCCCCCTGGAGGAGTTCCTCGACCTCGAGCCGATCGACCTGCCCGTCGCCGAGACGGTGGACGCGCGGGCCGAGGCCGGCCTGGTCGTCGCCCGGCCGATCCGGATGGAGCAGAAGCAGGCCTCGACCCAGATTGCCGCCCTCGCCGGCGACATCTGCCCCGGCCGCACGATCCGCAGCGAGTTCCCGCGCCCGACTGACGCCGACGACCGCGTGCTCGGCACCGAGCTGGCCGGGGCGATCGCCCGCTCGCGCATCTTCGAGGACGGCCCCGAGTCCAACGACGAAGTCCTCGCCAGCCTCGAGTTCAACGGCGGCTCGGTCGCCGGCCAGGGCCTCGGCGCCTTCAACGCCTACGGCGTCTCGATCCGGATCGAGGGCGGCGCCCAGGACGGCGTCGGCAAGACGATGCTGGGCGGCTCGATCGCGATCCTCAAGGGCAAGGGGGCCAAGGGCAAGCGCCTCAACGGCTCCGTCGGCAAGTCCTTCGCCTACGGCGCCCAGCGCGGCCGGCTCTTCGTCCAGGGCTCGGCCGACTCGCGCTTCTGCATCCGCCTCTCCGGCGCCGACGTCGTCCTCGCCGGCGAGCCCGAAGAGGACATCGACGACGGCCGCGGCTGCGTCGTCGACCGCGCCAACGCCAAGGGCTTCGCCTTCGAGTACATGACCTCCGGCCGCGCCCTTGTGCTCGGCGATCTCGGCCCCTGGGCCTGCGCCGGCATGACCGGTGGCCGCGTCTACGTCCGCCACAACGCCTTCGGCATCGACCGCGACGCGATCCAGCGCCGCCTCGGCGAGGGCGCCAAAGTCGAGCTCAAGGACCTCGACGCCGAGGGCCTGCTCGACATCGACGACCTGATGAAGCACTACGCCGCGGAGCTGCGGGCGACCGACCAGGACGAGGAGGCCGACCGCGTCCTAGCCTTGGCCGAGGACGCGACCAGCAACTTCCTGATGATCGTGCCGCACAAGGTGCAGGCGGACCCGAGTATTTCGACGGAGTGAGTGAGGGGAGGGGGACGGGTACCCCCTCCGGCTCAACTTTTTTGAGGATCGCCGTAGGCCGTCCGAGTTTCGCTGGAGCAAAAAAGTACAAGCCGCCGGAGGGGGTACCCGTCCCCCTCCTCGCGCAACGAGAAACAGGTCCGCCAGCGTCTTGCTTGCTCTCTAGCTGAACAGCATTCGCTGCGGTTTCGAGTCGAGAACCCTCTCAAAGCGAGACGTACCTCCTGTAAGAGGTCTGCTCCAGTGCGCTCCTGTTGAACAAGCTCCCCTCTCCCCTATGCAGACTGCCTAATCAGCAAATCCGCAATCGCCCGTACCTCTTGCAGGAGACCGTCGAGCATGCGCTCGGTTTCGGTGTGGAGGCGGTACTCGGCGGCTTGGCGGTCGGTCTCGACCTGGTTGATGCGCTGCTCGAGGGCTCGGGTGCGGTCGTCGACCTTGCGGATCGAGCGCTCTAGTTTCTTCTCGGTCTTGCGGACTCGCTTCTTGACGTAGAGGCGGGTCTCCTCGCGGATCGAGTCGAGTTCGCGCTGGAGGTCGGGGTCGATCGGCTGGTTCTGCTCGGCGAGCATCTCTTCGACGCCGAGGCGGACGCGCTCGATCTCGCGGTGGAGCTCGGCGCGGGCGCGGTCGGCGCTCGCGGAGATTCCCGCTGGCCCGGCGGGCGAGGAGGGGTCGGCCGGGTTCGGCGCGGCGTTCACTGCGGCAATCCTAGGGACGCGGGTGGCCGGAAACCGTGGCTAGCGGTGCAGCACGTAGAGGCTGAAGCGGCCGACCGCCAGCTCGTCGCCGTCGTGGAGCGGCGCCCACTCGACGGTCTCGCCGTTGACGAAGACGCCGTTGAGGCTGCGGTCGTCGAGGACTCGCAGGGGCTTGCCGGGCTCGGCGACGACCAAGGCGTGGCGGCGGGAGACGCTGGGGTCGTCCAGCCGCACGTCGGCGGTGAGGCTGCGGCCGATCCGGGTCCAGCCGCGTTCGATCGAGAAGGCGCGGACCTCGTCGTCGTCTCCCCGCAGGGCCAGGCAGTAGCCCGGTTGCGTCTGCGCCTTGCGCGCGTGTCCCAGCCAGTCCGGGGTGACCGGCGTGCTGGGCACGGAGAATTCGTTGGTGGCCCCACCGTGGTCCTGCCTGGCGGCGAAGATCGAGTCACGGCGGTACTGGGAGCCGCCGCAGCGGGGGCAGCCGGGGAGCTCGTCGGTCTCCTGCATCGAGAGCTGTGAGCCGCAGCCGAGGCAGAAAAAGGTGCCCTCGCCGGGGGTCGCCCCGGTGGAGTAGCGGTCGTCGAGCGGGGCGCTGCTGACGCTGTCGAAGATGGTGGCCTCCTTTCGTGCGCCTCGTAACGATCCTAGCGCGCCCCTCGTCCCCCGTCACTCAATTTTGACGATGCGGTCGCGCCACAGGGGCCCGCGCATAGAATCGCGCCGCGATGGGCCCGATCAGCGCCGAAGCCGAGATCGACGTTCCGCGCCAGCGGGCCTTCGAGATGCTGGGCGACCTTGCCGCCCGGCCCTCCTTCACCGACCACTTCCTCTCCGGCTTCCACCTGACCCGGATCGAGGCCACGGGGGTTGGGGCCGGGGCCCGGTTCAGGGTCGAGGCACCGCTGCGCTCGGTCTGGATGGACACGACGATCGTCGCGCTCGAGGAGCCCTACCGGATCGTCGAGCGCGGCCACGCCGGCCGCGCCAACCGCATCCCCGCCCACACGGTCTGGGAGCTGACCGAGGGGCCGGGCGCGCTGACGGCGGTGCGAATGTCCCACTGGACCGAGCCAGGTCGCGTAGACCGCGGGCTGGAGCTCCTCTCGGCTGGCTCGATTTGGCAGCAGCGCGGCTGGCGCAGGGCGATGCTGAGGCTCCGCGAGGAGCTCGAGACCGGTGCCTGGGAGCGCGACCGGATCGCCGTCGCCGGGGGCAACCGCTACGCGACCGGCATCCCTTAGAACCTTCCTAATAGACTCTCGCCGCCGATGTCCCGGAACCGCCGACTCGTCCTGCCGCTGCTCGCCGCCCTGGCCCTGGTCGCGCTCGTCGCCTCCGTCTCCGCCTGTGGCTACGAGAGCCACGAGACCGAGGTGGTCGAGGGGGAGCCGGTCGAGCTCGGGGAGCTCTCCTTCAACGTCACCTTCTCGCGCTACCTGAACCCGAACGACACCGAGGACTCCGCGTACCTGGTCGGGCAGCCCGAAGCGCCCGAGGGCTCGACCTACTTCGGCGTCTTCTTCGAGGTCCAGAACGAAAGCGACGAGCCGCAGCGGCTGCCTTCGACGCTGGAGATCACCGACGCCGACCAGACGAAATTCGAGGTGTTGCCGAGCGAAAGCCTCTACGCGCTCGAGTTGGGTGGCGAAGTCGAAGCCGAAGAACAGGTGCCGGTGCTCGACTCGACCGCCGACCTCGGCCCGATCGAGGGCTCGGTGGCGATCTTCCTGCTGCCGGAATCGGCCAACGAGAACCGGCCGCTGACGCTGCACATCCCCGGCCCCGACGGCGAGAACGGCGAGGTCACGCTCGACCTGTAGCGCCGGCCCTCCGCTCGGCTAGAGGCCGGCGGAGAGCACTGCGGCGGCGGCCGGCGCGGCGACTTCGCCGCCGGCGGCTTCGGCTTCGATCAGCAGCACCCCGACCGCCAGCCGCGGCTTCTCGGCTGGGGCGAAGGCGGCGAACCAGGCGTCCTTGATCTGGACCGGGTTCTCCTCGTTCTCCTGCCCGGGTTTGGGGCCCAGCTCGGCGGTGCCGGTCTTGCCCGCCACCTGGGCCTCGGGGATCGCGCCGGCGGTGCCGGTGCCTTCGGTGATGACACCGGTCATCAGTTCGGTCATCTCGGCGGCGAGCTGCTCCGACATCACCCGCACCGGCTCCAGTTGCGGGCGGAGCTTCTTGGTGGTGACGATCGAGGTCGGCTCGCGGACGCCGTCGTTGGCGATCGTCTGCGCCACGCTCGCCATCTGCAGCGGCGTCGCCAGCACTTCGCCCTGGCCGATGGCGCTGACGCCGAGGTCGATTTCTTCGCCGATCTCCGCCGGGACCGTCGATTCCGCCGGTTCGACTTCGCGCACGGTCCGCGGCGAGTACAGCGTGGGAGGGGAGTTGAAGCCGAACTGTTCGGCGGTTTCGACCAGCTCGTCGTTGCCGATCTCCGGCCCCAGCGGCGCGAAGACCGCGTTGCACGACTCGGCGAACGCCTCGCGGAAGGTGCCGCCGCAGAACTCCCCGCCGGCGTTGTAGATGAAGCGGCCGCCGACGTTGACGCCGTCGGTCACTTCGAATTCGTCGTCGAGGGAGACGGCGTCGTTCTCCAGGGCGGCGACGGTGGTGATCATCTTGAAGGTGGAGCCGGGTGGCTGCGGGGCGGAGAAGGCCTGGCCGGCGAGGGCGCGGACGTCGCCGTTGCGGGCGTCGAGCACGGCGACGCCGCCGGCCCGGCCGGCCAGCGCCGAGACCGCCGCTTCCTGCAGGCCGGGGTCGATCGTCGTCTTCACCGGGGCGCCGGGCCGGGGCTCGGCTTGGGCCAGCACCCGCACCGAGGTGCCGGCTTCGTTCAGCGCCAGCAGCGACCCCCCGGGCTTGCCGGCGAGGCGGGCGTTGAAGGCGCGCTCGAGGCCGCTGATGCCGACCGGCGTGTCGGCCGTGAAGCCCTGGCGCGCCAGCCTGGGCAGGTCTTCTTCGCCGGGGCTGCCGATTTCACCGGTGATGTCGATGGCGGCGCTGCCCAGGGGATGTTCGCGTTCCTCGGCCGGCCCCTCGGCCAGCGGTTCCCCGTCGCCGGCGAGGATCGGCGCCCGCGGCGCCAGCTCGATCTGGCTTTCCAGGTGCTCGCCCTGGCGCAGCCCCGGAAACACGAGGCCTGGGGCCCAGGCGATGCCGCCGTCGGCGTAGGGCAGCTCGACCACGTCCTCGAAGCCCCCGAAGGCCACGGTCGAGACGGCGATCGGCACCGGCACCAGCGTCTCGCCGTCGCGGGAGGAGGGATCGTGCGGCGAGCCGGGATCGAGCGCGCGCAGGGTCGCCACCTGCTCGGCTTCGCGGTAGGCGATCGCGAAGTCGTTGACGCTGAGGGCCGCCTTCGAGGCGGGGTTCAGCTCGCGGTACATGGCGGCGAATTCGTCCGCCGCCCAGGCCTCGGCGAAGCGCTCGGCCGCTTCCTTCTCGGGCGAGCCCGGTGCCCCCGCGGCGGCACCCAGGACAAAGGCGACGATCGCGACGGCCGCGAGGGGAAGCGTGCGGGTGACGAGGCGACGTCGCCGCTCCACCTCGGATGAAGGCTGACTCACTGAGTGAAAGGTAGTAGAGCGGTCCCCCGGCATGCTTGTATTCAGAAGTGACCGTTCTCGACTGGGCCATCGTGGCCTTCACCATCGCGCTTGGGATGTGGGGCTACCGCCAGGGCCTGATCGTCGGCGCGATGACCCTGGTCGGCTTCGGCGCGGGCGCCTTCGCCGGCAGCCGGCTCGGGCCCCTGGTCCTCTCCGAGGGCTCGGAGTCGCCCTACGCCCCGCTCTGCGCGGCGCTGGGGGCGCTGTTGGCCGGCGCTCTGGTCGCGGTCGCGGTCGAGAGCCTCGCCCTCGGGCTGCGCGCGAAGGTGGTCCGCAGGCCCGCGCTGCACCTGGCCGACGGCGCCGGCGGCGCCGCCCTGATCGCCTCGGTCGCGCTCGGCCTCGCCTGGGTCTTCGGCTCGGTCGCCATGCACGCGCCCGGGGCGGATCGCCTGCGCGCCGACGTCCAGGAGTCGCTGATCCTGCGCAGCCTCAACCAGGTCTTGCCCCCGTCGGGCCCGGTCCTCAACGCGCTCGACCGGGTCGACCCGGCGCCCTCGATAACCGGGCCGGCGGCGCCGGTCGCTGCTCCCGGCGAAGCGATCGCGACCGATCCCGACGTGCTCGGGGCGGGCCGCTCGGTGGTGCGGGTGCTGGGCACCGCCTGCGGGCTCGGCATCGAGGGCTCCGGCTGGGCGGTACGGCCGGGCCTGGTCGTCACCAACGCCCACGTCCTCGCCGGCTCCGACGACACCACGGTCACCACCCAGGACGGGGTCGAGCTGGAAGCGACGCCGGTCTACTACGCGCCGGAGGACGACCTGGCGCTGCTCCGGATCGGCGCCAACCTGCCGACCCTGCCGATCTCCGACCGGCGCCAGACGGGTGCCGACGCGGCTGTGCTCGGCTACCCCGAGAACGGGCCCTACGCGATCGCCCCTGCCCGGCTCGGCGAGACCCGCGCCACGATCAGCGAGGACTCCTACGGCAGCGGTCCGATCGAGCGCACGATCGTGGTGCTGCGGGGCTCGGTCCGCAGCGGCAACTCCGGCGGCCCCTTGGTCGACGCCGGGGGGCGGGTCGTCGGGTCGGTCTTCGCCGCCACCACGAGCGGCCCCCCGGGAGGGTTCGCGGTCCCCGCGGAGGACGTCAGGGCCGCGCTCGGGAAGGTCTCCAGCGGCGTCGGCACCGGCCCCTGTACCGGCTGAGCGCGGATCCGCGACTTACGTTCAGTAAGCTCGGTTGCCGTGGAACCGGCGACCTCGACCCAGGCCCCCAGCGAGACGCCCGGTGCCGTCTGCCCGCACTTCCACGCCGCGATCGAGCTGATCGGGAAGCGCTGGACGGGGGCGATCGTCTGCGCTCTGACGGAGCGGCCGATGCGCTTCGGGGAGCTCGGCAAGGCCGTGCCCGGCCTCTCCGACCGACTGCTCTCCCAGCGCCTCCGCGAGCTCGAGGAGGAAGGGCTGGTGCAGCGCGAGGTCGAAGCGGGAACGCCGGTCCGGGTGACCTACTCGCTGACCGCGGTCGGGGCCGAACTCGGCCCCGCGATCGGCGAGCTCCGCACTTGGGCCAAGCGCTGGAAGCAAGCCGGGTGACGCGCCTGGCGCTGCGCGTATCGGCGTCCTCGGTCGCTCGCGTGCGGGGCACTCCACGCTCTCTGCGTCCTTGATCCGCTTGGCCAGGCGCGCCACCCGGAGCGTTAATTAGCCTGGAGGGCATGGATCTTCCAGGGCCCTTTCCCGTTGGTCGTTATGCGCACAAACTGCAGGAGTGGATGCGCGAACGAGCGCGGGTGCAGCTGATCGGGGAGGTGACCGGGGTCGGTCGCAGCAAGGTCCAGGCCTACTTCGAGCTGCGGGACAGCCAGGGCGCGGTCCCCTGTGCGATCTGGCTCAACGACCTCGAGAAAGCCGGGTTGCCGGAGGGGGCGTTGCGCGACGGCGTCGAACTGGTCATCGCCGGCGGGCCGGACTATTACCCCGGAGGCGGCCAGGCCTCGCCCAGCTTCAGCTTCCGCGTCACCCACGTGCGGCTGGCCGGCGAGGGCGACCTGCTGGCTCGGCTCGAGGCACTACGCAAGCAGCTGCGCGCGGAGGGCCTCTTCGAGCTGCAGAAGCAGTTGGCGCGGCCGCTGCTGCCGCGGGCGATCGGGGTGGTGACGGCCGAAACGGGCGCGGCCCGCCGCGATCTCCTGGCCGGCCTGCGGCGTCGTGGCTGGGGAGGGACGGTGGTCTGGGCCTTCGCGCCGGTCCAGGACCGCCACGCGGCGCCGGCGATCGCGGCGGCGATTCAGGAGCTGGCGGCGCGGCCCGAGGTCGAGGCGATCGTCGTCACTCGCGGCGGCGGCAGCCTCGCCGACCTCTGGGCCTTCTGCGACGAGACCCTGTGCCGCACGGTGGCGATGCTGCGCGTCCCGGTCGTCAGCGCGATCGGCCATGAGCGCGACTCGACCCTGATCGACGACGTCGCCGCGGTCGCCTGCTCGACCCCGACCCACGCCGCCGAGGCGGCGGTCCCGCTCGATTGCGGCGTCGCCCGCCAGCAGCTGCGCCGTTGCACCTCCTCGCTGCGCCGCGCCGGCGAAGGCGCGATCGGCGCCCGCGCCCGGCACCTGGCGGCGCTGGCGCGCGGGCCGGCCCGGGCGCTGCAGCGCGAGCGCAGCGGCCTCAACCAGAAGGTGCGCGAGATCCGCGCCTCCTCCGAACGCCGCCTCGCCGAACGCAACGCCTTCCAGCGGCGGATCGCGACCGTCGTCCTCGACCGGGCACGCCGCCGGGGGGTCGAGCGCACGGCCGCCGCGGTCGCCGTCGAGGCCCGCCGCGGCGCCGCGCTCGAGCGTTCGGCCGCGCGCTCGCTGGAGCAGCGGCGCGAGGCGCTGCGCCGGGCCGCCGTCACCCTGCGGGCGCACGACCCTGAGCGGACGCTGGAGCGCGGCTACGCGCTGGCGGAGACCGAGTCCGGCAAGCCGGTCACCTCGGCCGGCGGTGCCGTCGCCGCCGCGGCGGTCAAACTGCGGTTCGCGGACGGTCGTGTGAAAGCGAGGATCGAGGGAGACGTTGAGCGAGAAGCCGGCTAGCTACGAGGTCGCGGTGGAGCGGCTGGAGGAGATCATCGACCGGCTCGACTCCGGCCAGGCCGGCCTGCGCGAGACGCTCGACCTCTGCCGCGAGGGGCGCGAGCTGGTCGGATACTGCGCGGCTGAGTTGGATGCGGTGGGGGAGGGGCTGAAGGAGCTGAGGCTGGATGAGTTGGCGGCCAAGCTCGAGGTGTCCTCCGAGTCCTAGGGCTGATCCGGGCCCGAGCAGAGGTGGCCTAGGGCGGGGCAGCCTCGGCAGAGGGGCCAGCTTCGATCGTTTGGGGCTGCGACGGGGAATTTGCCGGAGGCGATGCGGGCGATGGTTGTTTCCAGGCGTTCGCGGGCGGATTGCATCTTGGAAGGGGTGAGGGTGGTGAGGGCGGGGTCGTCGGGGCGTTCGAGGAAGACGTAGGCGACCTCGACTTCGGGGGCCTTGAGGGACTCGGCCACGGCGAGGGCGTAGATGGAGCGCTGGGTCTCGTAGTGGGTGGCGCGCTCCTCGGTGCTGGAGCCGTCGAGGCGGTCGGTCTTGTAGTCGACGACCAGGGGCGGCGCGCCCTCGCGCTCGACGAGGAGGTCGATCGAGCCGCGCAGGACGCTGCCGCCGACGCCGAGCAGGATCGGCACCTCGGCCCGGACGCGGGCGCCGTCGGCGCGGACCCTGTCACCGAGCAGGGCCGAGCCGAGCCAGCCCCGCACGGGCGCGAGCAGGGCGAGCACCAGTCCATCCGCCGCGGGGTCGAGACCGGCCGCGATCGCGTGGCGTCTCACCAGCTCGGCGGGGGGCTCGCGCCAGTCGTTCACCTCGCTCCACTCGAGCAACGCGTGCACCGCCGCCCCGTACAGGGCACCTTCTTCACGGCCCGCCGCCGCCCCGCCATCGTCCTGGTGTGCGGCAGTCCTTTGTCCCGGTATGCGGGACAAAGGACTGCCGCGCTCGCTGAGGCCGAGCACGCGCTCCATGTAGAAGCGGTAGGGGCATTCCTCGTAGGCGGAGATCGCCGTGTAGGAGAGGGGGCGGTTGGGGACGATCGGGGGCTGGCGCTCGACCAGCGGTGGTGGCCCCTCGCCGAGCGGGCGCTCGTCGCTCGCCTCGCTTCGCCTCGCCCGCAGCTCCGCCGCGCGCTCGGGCGAGGGAAGGTTGACGCGGACCGCGATCTGCGAAGGCTCGAAGGCCGCCTCGAGCCCCGGGCGCGGTTGCGGCGGCGGCACCGCCACGGTGGCGTCGTCCTCGCGCCCGGCTCCCAGTGCCTCGACCAGGCGCTCGACGACGGGCGTGCCCGGCTTCGTCTCCCGCCCTGGCTCGGGCTTGACGACGCCGCTGAGGAGCAGCCGCTGGCGGGCGCGGGTGGCGGCGACGTGGAAGAGCCGCAGGCCCTCTTCGGAGTCGCGCTCGCGCGCCTTTTCGCAGAGCGCCGCGTAGTCGTAGAGGTTGATCGAGCCGCTGCCGAGACGGCGTAGCTGCATCCCCACCCGCGGCGGCTGCTCGCGGCCCAGGACCAGCAACGGCGGTCGCGTCCCCGCCAGCAGGCTGCGCGAGAGGTCGGGGACGGCGACGACCCCGAACTCCAGTCCCTTGGCGTTGTGGATGGTCATGATCCGCACCCCGTCGTGGCCCTCGGCCGCGGTGGCGGCCTGGCCCTCGGCGTCGCTCCCGGCGCGGTCGGCGAGGAAGTCGAGCAGGCCGCGGAGGTCGCGCCCCTCGCGTGCCTCGAACTCGGCCGCCAGCCGCATCAGCTTGCGGACGTTGGCGAAGCGCGCCTCCCCGGCCGGGCGCATCAGCACCGCCAGGTCGTAGCCGATCTCGGTCGTCGCCGCCTCGACCATGCCCGGCAGCGAGAGCCGCGGTCCGCGTTCGCGCAGGCTGGCGAGGGTCGTCACGAAGCGGCCCAGGAGCTCGGTCTCGGCGGCCGGAATCTGCTCCAGCCATTGCGGCTCCTCCAGCTCGGCCGCGCCGGCGCCGGCGGCCCGTTCCAGCGCCGGCCAGACGTGGCGCCGCCGGCCGGCGGCGGCCCGCAGCAGCCAGAGCGTGTCCGGTGCGGCGCCGCAGGCGGGGGAGGCGAGGGCGCCGAAGAGCGCCTGGTCGTCGAGCGGGTTGGCGACCGTCGCCAGCAGCGCGCAGACGTCGGACACCTGCTGCTGGGACCAGTAGCCGCGGCCGCCGACCACGTATGGCCGCAGCCCGGCGCGTTCGAGCGAGTCCTCGTAAGCGTCGAGGTGGGTGAAGGCGCGCAGCAGCACGACCATCTCGCTGCGGTCGACTCCTTCGTCGGCCAGTTCGCGCAAGCGCTCGGCGACGGCGCGGGCCTCGGCCAGGCAGTTGAGCGGGGTGCGGCCGTCGATCGCCGGCTCCAGCTCGATCTCCTCGGCGTCCCAGCCGTCGCGCGCGGTCAGCAGCAGCTCGACCGGCGACTCCAGGGGTCGATGGGCCGAAATCCCACGCATGCCGTGGGAAATCGGCCCATCGGCGGGCTTTTCCGGTGCCGCACCGACTCGCAGCGGCCGGTAGGAATCGCCGAACAGGGCCGAGCCGAAGAGGTTGACGGCGCCGATCAGCTCCGGTCGCGAGCGGAAGTTGCCGCTCAGCTCCATCAACTCGGCGTCGGGGCGCTGCTCGATCAGGGCCCGCTGGCGGCGGAAGACGTCGAGGTCGGCGTGGCGGAAGCCGTAGATCGACTGCAGCTCGTCGCCGACCGCGACCAGCTCGCTGCCGGGGCCGCGCAGGGCCTCGATCAGCCGTAGCTGCAGGCGGTTGGTGTCCTGGAACTCGTCGACCAGCAGGTGCTGGAAGCGGCTGCGGTAGGCCTCGCCGATCTCGGCCCGCTCCAGCAGCCTCGCGGCGAGGATCTGCAGGTCCTCGAAGTCGATCCCGGCGCGGCGTTCCTTGGCCCCCTCGAAACGGGCCGAGAACAGCTCCAGCAGCTCGGCCAGGTGGCGGTAGGCCGCGCCTCCCTCGCCGGCCTCGGCGGTGCGCGAGATCGCCGCCTCGATCGCCTCCCGGTAGGGCAGGACCGCCTTCGCCTTGCTCTCGGTTCGCAACGCCCACAGCTCCTCCAGGTCAGGCGCCGGCCCAGGTTCGCTCAGACGCGTGAGCGCCCGCTCGACCAGCTCCCGCTTGGGGTCGCTGTCGCGCATCTCCTCCAGCGCCTCGGCCGCCGCCTCGGCCGCGCGCCGTACCGCCGTCTCCGGGTCGGGCGCCGGCACCTTCGGCAGGCGCGGCACGGCCTCTCCCCGGCTGCGCAACTCCGCATGCACCCCCGTCACGACCCCCCGCAGCCCCTCCAAATCGAACGCCGCCACCAATTCCTCCCGCGCCTCCCGCGGCCGATGGGCCGATAAGTCCTCTCCGGCGCGACTTATCGGCCCATCGGCCGCGAGAAACTCGCGCAGGGCCTCGTCGAAGGCCTCGCGGGCGGCGCGGGCGGTCTCGGGGGCATCGAGCACGCGGAAGCCGGGGTCGACGCCGGCGGCGACCGGGTGGCCGGCGAGGAGGCGGTTGCAGAAGCCGTGGATCGTCGTCACCCAGGCACCGCCGATCGCGCTCAGCAGTTCCCGCGCTCGCTCGGACCCACCCTCGGCCCGCCGCGCCAGCTCGGCCCGGACCCGCTGCCGCAGCTCGGCCGCGGCCTTGTCGGTAAAGGTGAAGGCGAGGACCGCGTCGGGCGAGGCCCCTTCGTCGCAGACGAGGCGGCAGTAGCGCTCCACCATCACCCCGGTCTTGCCGCTGCCGGCCCCGGCCTCGAGCAGGACGTCGCGGCCGCTGACCGCGATCGCCGCCGCCTGCTCCGGGGTGGGCGCACGCTCGCTCATCGCTCCTCCACCTCTTCGTCCTCCTCGTACTGCGGGGCGCGGTCGCGACGGCAGATCGGGGCGAAGGTGCAGAAGGGAGGGCAGGCGTCGTGCCCGCGCAGGCCGCGCCGCGGCCCCGGGTCGCGGCGGATCTCGCCGGCGCGCATGCGGGCGACGATCTCACCCGCCCGCCGGCGCGAGTCGGCCAGCAGCTCCTCCAGGCCGTCGGCGTCGACCACGTCCCGGTCGTAGGGGCCGTAGCCAGCCAGGGCGCCGGCCGCCTCGGCCAGGAGGACGCCGCGCGGCCGCCGCACCGAGGTCCCACGCAGGGGGTGGTAGAGACCGCCGACCGGCTCCGCTCCCCAGTGCTCGGCCACGGCCAGCAGGTACAGCTGCAGCTGCAGCTTCGCCTGCTCCTCGAACTTCTCGCGTGGCGTCACCGCGCCGGCGAGCTTGTAGTCGATGACGACGGCGCGGCCCTCGGCGTCGCGGTCGACGCGGTCGATCGCGCCGTGCAGGCCCCAGCCGTCCAGTTCCAGGGCCGGCCGCTCGCTCTCCTCCCGCTCGCCGAAGGCCGCCTCCAACAGCCAGGGCTCGAAGCCGCCGGTCTCGCGTTCGGACTCCTCGACGAGGAAGCGCTCCAGCAGCCGTTCCACCCGCCGCGCCATCGCCCGCTCCGCCGGGTGGGAGCCGAGTTCGCGCTCGGCGACGACCTCTGCCACCAGCGCCCGCCCGCGCGCGGTCCAGGCCGTGAGCGAGTCGGGCCGCGGCAGCCGGTCGCCACCCGGACGCTCCTTATACAGGCGCTCGAGGGCCGCGTGCATCAGCCCGCCCTGGACCAACGGGTCGGGCACCGGGTCGAGGGGCTGCGGTTCGAGCTCGTGGCTGACGAACCAGCGATAGGAGCAGAGGTCGAAGCCCTCCAGGGTCGTGCCGCCGTAGGCGGGGACGGAGGCCAGCGCCTCGATCACCGCCTGGTTCCTCAGCGGCCCCGGCGCCCGCGACGCCGCCTCGGCCGCGCGGGCAGAGGTGATCCGGTCGCCGAGCCGGGCCGCCAGGTCGCCGCCGACCCCGGCCGCGGCCAGCAACGAGGCCGGGTCGGCGCCGGCGCCGTGCGTGGCGAGGGAGCGGGCCAGCTCGTCCTCCGAGGGCGCCTCGGCGAGCGGGTGGACGACCCGCGCCAGGTCGCGGCTGGTGGTGATCGCTCCCTCGACCGGGTCCGGTGCCGACCCGTCCGGCGCCGGCGCCAGCAGCGCCCGGACGTCGTCGAGCAGCGGCGAGCGGGCCTCGGCGCCGCCGCTCTCGTCGCTGTCGCGGTAGGAGAGGAAGAGGCGCTGACGGGGCAGCGCCAGGCAGACGCCGAAGAGGTAGCGCTCCTCGGCCTCGCTGTCGCGCCGCGGGCCGAGCCCGAGCGAGCCGCGCTGCGCTTCGGAGAGGAAGGGGTCGCCGCCGCGGTCGCGACGGGGGAACTCGCCGTCCTGGAGCGAGCCGACGAAGACGTGGTCGAAGCGGGCGGCCCGCAGCCGGTAGGGGCTGGCGATGCGGACCCGGCCCTCGACCGGCCCGCTCCAGACGCGGAACTCGAGCGCCGCCACCGCCATGGCCAGCTGCTCCGGTCGCGGCGCCAGGTTGCCCAACTCGGCCAGCTCCGCCAGCGCATCGGCAACGGCCCCCGCCGCCCGCAGCTCGAGCCCGTCGCCGGCGGCGAGCGGCGGCCCGTCGCCCTCGCCGCGCAGCGGCCGCGCCGCCATCGTCGCCGCGATCCGGCCGGCCTCGGCCGCGAGCGCGGCGGTGGACCGGGCGGCTGCTGCCCGCAGCCGGACCAGGTCTCGTGGCGGCCCGCCGTCCTCTCCCTGCCACAGCTCCAGCGCCGTCGCGGCGTCCTCGACCCGCCGCTGCCGCAGCGAGCGCTCGAGCCAGTCGACCCGGCCCGGCGAGAAGCCGGAGGGGCCGCGCAGGTAGCGCAGCAGGTCGCTCGCCCTGCCGGTGCCGAACTCGGCCTCGAGCAGCGCCGTCAGGGCGCCACCGACGGCGGTCTGCGCGACCGGCAGCTCGGCCTCCAGCGCCGTCGCGACGCCGTTTGCCTCCAGCGCCGCCGCGATCGCCGGCCCCCGTCGCGCCGGGTCGCGCAGGGCGACGGCGATCTCGGCCGGGTCGACGCCGCCGGCAACCAGCTTCGAGACCTCGGTGGCGATCGCCTCGGCCTCGCCGCGCACCCCGGCCGAACGAAGCAGCCGCAGGTCGCCGTTGGGCGCGACCGGTTCGGCGTCGGCCCGGCCGAAGCCGCGGGCGAGGTGGAAGAGCAGGGGACTCTCGGTGTTGCCTGGGTCCGCCTCGGTCTCGGTCTCGGCAGTGACGCCGACTCGGTCGCGCAGTTGGCCGAGCAGGCTCGAGCGGGCGGCCAGCGCCGTGTTCCCCGCCTCGAAGGGCAGGGCGACCGTGACCTCGGCAAGCCCCGCCAGCGCCTCGACCAGCTCGAGCTGGCTCGGCGTGAGGTCGTCGAGTCCGTAGAGGAAGACCGGTCGCGCCTCCCAGAAGGAGCCGTCGCGGCGCAGCAGGTCGATCGCTTCGCGGGCGATCTCCTCGGCGTCGACCCTGCCGGTCCGCTCGCGCGCCTCGGCGTAGCCGGCGAAGACGGCGGCGATGTCGCCCAGATAGGCCGAGCCCTCCAGCGTGGCGGCGCCGGCTTCGACCGCGGCGGGCCCGAGGCTGGCCGCCTGCAGCTCGTCGAGCAGGTGCGTGAAGGCGCGCGGGAACCCGGACCGCGAGGCCGAGCGCCGCAACGGCCCGAGCCCGCCCAGCCGGGCCTCGACCGCGACCGTGACCGCGCGCAGCCGCTGGACGGCCGAGAGCTCCGGTCCCGGCGGCGCCCCGCCCGCGGTGGCGACGGTGCGGAACAGCGCCCCGAAGGTCATCACCGTCCCGCCCAGCGCCGCGCCCCCCTCGCATAGCTCGCGTTCAAAGGCGAAGACGTCGTCGAGCGTGGGCACGACAAGGACCGGGTCACGGTCGAGCGCCGCCACGAAGCGGCGCCGGACCTGCCCGGCCCGGCCGGAGTTCGGCGGTCCGTGGATCAGGTTCAGCGGCATATCGGCAAGCGACCCAGCATAGGTAGGCCTCCGGCGTGCTCCTGGGCGGTCACGGCCCCGCTGCGAAGCCGCAAAGCGGGCATTTACCGGCCGCGTTTTGCCGTCTACCGACCTCTCTAGATTGCGACCCAGCCAATGTCCCTCTGTTTCGTAGACCCCGCCGACGCCGTCCGTGCCATCGCTGACTCGGTCGGCCGCGAGGCCCGCCGTCAATTGCTCGGCGAGGCCGTCAGGGCCTGGGTCGACGAGATCCCCGACGCCGAGCTCGAGGTCCACTACGCGAAAGCGATCTCAGAGCTCGACGAGCACGACCTCTCGATGCTCGCCGCCTGGCACGGCTCGCTCGAGGTCGGCCAGCCGGTCCCCAACCGCGACTTCCTGATGGGCGCCTTCGGCTCGCTTGGCGAGAACCGGCGCGAGGCCCTCAAGCTCGCCGCCGGCTTCCGCGGCGAGGAGGCCGTCGACGCCGGCGTCACCGAGGAGGACGCCCTGGAGCTGGTCCTCACCCTGCTCGCCCCACCCCGCCTGATGCAGCTCGCGGTCGAGGCGCTCGAGCTCTACGTCTGGGACCGCGCCGGCAGCGACAACTAGCCGAGCGCGCCGCGGATCTCCGCGATCGCCTGCTCATTATCGCGGAAGTGGACCGCGGTCATGCCGGCCGCGCGGGCGCCGTCGCAGTTGTGGGCGAGGTCGTCGACGAAGAGGCAGACCTCGGCCGGTAGGCCGAGCCGCCCCAGCGTCATCTCGTAGATCTGCGCTTCCGGCTTGCGTACCCCGACGAAGCCGGAGTCGACCACGGTCTCGAAGATCTCGTCGACCGGCAGCATCGGGCGCCACAGGGGCTCCCACTCGCGCACGTTGTTGGTCAGCATCGCCATTCGCATGCCCGCGTCCTTCAGCTCGCGCATCAGCGCGATCATCGGCTCGTTGGGGTGAAGCGCCTGGAAGTAGATCTCGCGGAAGCGGTGCAGCGCCGGCCGGTGGCCGAGCAGCGGCTCCAGCCCGTCGCCCAGCCGGGCCAGGAAGTCGACCTCGGTCATCTCCCCACGCTCCATCTTGAAGAGCGGGTTTTCGCCGTCCTCCTCGGTCAGCGTCCGCATCGCCTTGCCGAGGTCTTCGGGGGAGATGCCGATTTCGTCCTGGACCGCCATGAACGAGCTCAGCAGCGGCGTCGTCAGCACCCCGCCGAAGTCGGAGACGATCGCCTCGATCTCAGCCACCGGGCCGCGCCACCTCGTAGGTCCCCAGTCCCTCGCGCCCCTCCACCGACCAACGGAAGAAGGCAATCTGGGCGTTGAGCCCGCGGCGCTGGACCGAGCTGGAGCTGATCAGCGTCCCCGCTCCGCGCAGCGGCCGGCCGTCCTCTGTCTCCGGCCACAGCTCCAGGCTGACCCGCCGCTGCACGCCGTCCTCGCCGTACTCGGTCGAGAGCAGCGCCTCCTCGAAGGCGACGGGGGCGGCGTCGGGGTCGCAGAGCACGGCCGCGACCTCCTCCTCGCCGTGCTCGCGGGCGCCGGCGGGCAGGGCCGAGGTGATCGCCAGCAGCCCTCCGTCGGCGAAGACGATGCCGATCGACCGCCGCAGGATCAGGCCCGAGTCGTTCATCGGGCCGGAGCCTATTGGCGCGAAATGCGTCATGTAGTGAGGGGATAGATTGCCGCGATGACTGCGGTCACGATCCGCGACGCCGGGCCCGAGCGCGACGCCGCCGCCTGCGCCGCGATCTACGCGCCCTACGTCGAAACCACCCCGATCTCCTTCGAGGAGCGGCCCCCGACGGCGGCCGAGATGGCGACCCGGATCGCGCGGGTCGTCGCGACCCACCCCTGGCTCGTCGCCGAGGCCGGGGGAGAGGTGGTCGGCTACGCCTACGGCTGCCCGCTCAGGGAGCGGCCCGCCTACCGCTGGGTTGCCGAGGTCACGGTCTACGTCGCCGATGACCGCCGCGGCAGCGGCATCGGCAGGAAGCTGTACGAAGCGCTCTTCGAGCGGCTGCGCGGGCAGCGGTTCCAGGTTGCCTTCGCCGGCATCACCCTGCCGAACGGGCCCAGCGTCGCCCTGCACGAACGGCTCGACTTCGCCAGGGTCGGCGTCAGCCCGCGCATCGGCTGGAAGCAGGGCGACTGGCACGACGTCAGTTGGTGGCAGCTCGACCTCGCCCCGCCGGAGGACGAACAACCGCCCGAGCCGCTCCCGCCCGGCCCGCCGCCGGCGCCCGGCTACCATTGAGCGATGCCAGACGAGCAAGCAGCACCCCAGCCGGCCGCTCCCGACCAGGACGCCGAAGTCCTCACCGAGGAGGACGTCTACGAGGCGCTCGAGGAGGTCATCGACCCCGAGCTCGGCCTCGACTTCGTCTCGCTCGGCCTCGTCTACAACGTCGAGATCGAGAAAGAGGACGTCTACGTCACCTTCACCCTGACCACCCCGGCCTGCCCGATCGGCCCCCAGGTCTCAGAGCAGATGAAGGAGTTCGTCGGCGACCTCCCCGGCGTCTCCGCCGTCCACCCGAAGATGGTCTTCGACCCCGCTTGGTCCCCGGAGATGATGACCGACGACGCCAAGTTCGCGCTGGGCTTCTAGGCAGGGATTGTGGGGTCATAAGGGGTCCGTTTTGACCCCATTCCGTCCCCACGGCATCCCCACGGGCTGCCCGTACTCAGAATCCCCAGCGTTGCTTTCGCTGCGCCTTCTTGATGCGGCGGTGGTACTCGGCCATAACCTCTTGATCGAGTTCCAGCTGGAGGTCGAGCGTTAGAACAATTGGCTCAGCCGGCTCCCCTTCGTCAAGGATCTTATGAACCCGATCCAGTTCGATGACTGCGTTGTCAACAAAATCTCGGAACTTTCGAAGCGGCCGATCAACCATGAGCGGAACAACCTCAAACGCGGGGCCGAGAAGCTCGGGCGGACGAACCTGACGGACTTGAGCGGCCCAATCGAGGACACCCTCGTAAGTTGAAATAACGCGATTCGCTAAATGTTCGATGCGATGAGCATCGCCTTCGACCCCTGGTGGTCCGAAAGCCTGCTCTTGGATCTCGCGTGGAAAGACTCTCTCCAGGCCTTCGATCAGTCCGATGATCTGCTTCATCTCGCCGGACAGATACTGAGATGCCTCAGGGACACCGACAATCCCATGGACCCTGCGATGGGGAGGGATCTCGTAGTCGTGCCACTTGCTCTCAAGTTGGTCCTTCCCGACAAAAAGGGTTCCGCCAAAGAGCAGGTACTCCCACCCTTTCGGACGAGCTAATCGGACGGCTTCTTTCTCTTGGAGCGTCCGTGGGACTCGCGTTCCAATCAATTCCGGGTCGATCGATCCCGGGCCTACGACGGAGCTGCGTATCTCTTCAAGACGTTGCGAAATATTGCTTACTTGGAGCGCTGGAAAGCGCTCTTGGACCTCCGGATGGGCTTCCAAAGCGCGCGCGAGATAATCCGGCCCCCGCCACCCCACATCTATGCCGGAGTTTGTTCCTCGGCTCAATATCTGGCGAGCAATGGCCTCGCTAACTGGATAGTTGCTGACGAAAATCCAAGTGTCGATATCCCAGATCCCCTCTGCCTTAAGGGCTATGGCCTTGCCTAGATCGCCAATCATCTTCGTCCGAATCGCGGTCTCCAGTGACTGATTCTGGACTCGCTTAAAACAGTGCATCGCGAACAGCGTTTTTTCGGACTTCAGATAGCCATCATTTCCGCGATCTGCTTGATCGTCGTCAATAACGAGAAAGCCGTTGCCGTGCTCGGCTTCTAAGACTGCACTGCATAGACGCGCAAACTCTTGCGGGACGGTAATAAGTTGGATTTGGGCCTCAAGCGTCATCGCGCGTGTCATTCTCGGAGATGTCTAGGACGGCTCGGTGGTTGGATATGCAGCTATCTCTCGCCTAGATAGGCGTCCAGCAATGCCCCCGCTTCAACCTCGCTGCCGGGCATCAAGTGGCCGTAGCGGTCGAGGCTGATCGTGATCGTGGCGTGACCCAAACAGGTGCTGAGAGTCTTCGCGCTGAGGCCGGCGGCGATCCCGATACTGGCGAAGGTGTGCCGAGCCTCATGGAAGCCGAGGGTCGGAGATCAGCTGAGCTCCATTGCTTGCGGACCCGCTTGCGGAGCGCTCTATCGAGGATTTGGCGGCGGCGGCGCGCCAAGCTGCTTGCAAATAGCTCGCGCGAGACCGGGGCCAATTTGGCTGTGGCGTGGGAGTGCCGAAACCTGATCGGCGGGGCCGCGCCACTTTGCGTGCTTTGATCCGCCGATCTCTCGGCAGCCGTGAGCCTTCAAATGGCGTTCGAGGTCTTTGCGCTTCACGCAGCAGCCGTAAAGCGCAGATGCTCGCGGTCTGACTCGGCCGTGTCGCCGGCCAGCTCCTCGTCAGGAGTCAGAACCGTTTGGAGGGCATCGAGCACATTCTCGCGAGCCTCCTCGCGAGTACGACCTTGGCTCATCGCACCTGGAATCTCCAAGACGCGGGCGACGATCCAGCCCTCCTCGTCAGGGCGGTCGAAGGAGACCGTGAAGTCGACCGTTGCGGAAGCCATATAAGAACGGTAGCGCGTCCGCCGGCTTGTCGCTGGATTGACCTCAGCCTGCCCTGCGCGTCCCCAAGGCTGTCCCCATGAGCGCGAAAAGGCGCCGATTTGCAGGGACGACGTATCTGCGCTCGCAGGAGATCATGACCGACGACGCTAAGTTCGCGCTGGGCTTCTAGGGCCCGTCCCAGCGGTCGGGGTCGGTGAGTGCGTCCGACGGGGCTCGAACCCGTATCGGCGGCTCCAAAAGCCGCTGCTCTTAAGCCAAAAGTTAACGATGAGTTCCGGTGACGTGGCCGCAGAACGGCAAAGAGCCGCCGGCAGGCCGAGGCCCCCGGCTGAGCGACTCCCAACGCCACTTTCCGTCATCGCGAACGCTCCTGGCCAATGACCAATTGAGCTACGGACGCATGGTGGAAAGCTTTCGGGACTAGGTGGGCCACGGCGCCTCCACGAGGCTGTCGCGACCGGTGTTGGCCCACAGCTCCTCGCTTACGTGGGGGACGAACGGGGCCAGCAGTTGGAGCAGGGTGAGCAGGGCCGTGACCACGGCTTCGCGGTCGGCCGCCTCGAGCTCGCCGTCCTCGCCGGCGGCCCGGGCCTCGAAGTCCTTGATCCGGGTGAAGAGCAGCAGGGCGTTGTGGCAGGCGCGCTG
>DASTNW010000007.1:0-22572 GCA_035762685.1 Solirubrobacterales bacterium
CGGAAGACGCCGAAGGCGCGGGTCGCCTCGAGCGAGGAGCCGTACTCGACGTAGCGCCGCTCGAGCCGGTGGTACCAGTTCATGCCGCTGATCCAGTGACGGTCGGCGCCGACCCCCGTGACCAGCTCCGAGCAGGCGACCGGCGTCACCGAGGGAAAGCTGGAGACGCAGTCCTCGACCAGGACGCCGCGCTCCAGCAGTGCCGCGAAGGTCGGCGCCCGTTCCTCGGCCACGGCGCGCCGGAGCATGTCGGTGCGCAGCGAGTCGACGTAGGTGAGGACCAGCTTCTTCGGCACGGGTCGAATGATGCTCGACCGCAGCGCTCGGGTGGCGACTAGCGGAGGACGCGGAGCCCGGCGTGCTTGCGCTGGGCGCGGCGGTGGCGGGAGATCCCCAGCCAGACCAGGGCGGCGATCACGAGCAGGACGAGGGGGGGCAGCAACAGCGCCGCCGCCGCCACGACCAGGGCCGCGAGGGCGACGATGAAAGCAAGCGCGCCGCCGCCGCTTCCCTCGCGCCGGCCGGCGCCGGCGACGAGGTCGCTGATGACGATGCAACCGAGGACCGCGCCGGCCAGGGCCAGCAGCGCGCCCAGAGCACCGTCGAGCAGGAAGCCGGCGACGAGGCCGATCACCGCGGCGAGGATCGTCATCCGGCCCCGGGCGGAGCCGTGGGTGCCGGTGGTCCCGGCGAGCATGCCGATCGCGATGCCGATGCCGAGCTCGGTGAGAAAGTCCACATGCGAAAACCTAACCTCCCTGGCGCCGGCGCGTCGATCCGCCACACTTTGCGAATGAGCGAAGTGCCTTCACCGCAGCACCACCGGCGACGCGCCCACACCAGCACCCGCGACCTCGAGCGCTACGCCGGCCTCTTCGCGGAGCGGACCGGGGTGATGCGCTCCTCGGCGATGCGCGACCTGATGGCGATCACGGCCCGGCCGGAAGTGATCTCGCTCGCCGGCGGCCTGCCCGACACCTCGACCTTCCCTCCCAAGAGCTTCGCCGCGCAGATGACGCGGATCGCCCAGGAGTCGGCGGCCGAGGCGCTCCAGTACGGGCCGACCGAGGGCTTCGAGGAGACCAAGGACTGCATCGTCGAGGTGATGGGAGCGGAGGGGATGCTGGTCGACCCCCACGACGTGATCGTCACCACCGGCGGGCAGCAGGCGATCGACCTGGTCTGCAAGACCCTGGTCGACCCCGGCGACGTCGTCATCTGCGAGGCGCCGACCTATCCCGGCGCGGTGCCGGTCTTCTGCAGCTACCAGGCCGACGTGGTCCAGGTCGAGTGCGACGAGAACGGGATGCGGGTGGGTGAGCTGGAGGAGCTGCTGGAACGACTGCGGCAGGAGGGGCGGCGGCCGAAGTTCGTCTACTCGGTGCCGAGCTTCCAGAACCCAGCCGGGGTGACGATGTCGTTCGAGCGGCGGCGGCACCTGGTCGAGCTGGCGCGGCGGCACGAGCTGCTCGTCGTCGAGGACAACCCCTACGGCCTGCTGCGCTACGGCGGCGAACCGATGCCGCCGCTCTACCAGCTCGACGGCGGCGATTTCGTCATCTACATCGGCACCTTCTCGAAGATCCTCTCGCCGGGCATCCGCCTCGGCTGGGCGGTCGCGCCGCCCCCGGTGATGGAGAAGATCGTGCTCGGCAAGCAGGCGGCCGACCTCTGCACCTCCACCCTGACCCAGTTCTTCGTTCGCGAGTACTTCGCCGAAGGGCGCTGGAAGCAGTACGTCGACGACCTGGTCCAGATCTACCGCGGCCGTCGCGACACGATGATCGCGGCGCTGCGCGAGCACTTCCCGGCGACCACCACATGGACCGAACCAGAGGGAGGCCTCTTCATCTGGGCGACCCTGCCGGAGTACATCGACACCGGCGACCTGCTGGCCAAGGCGCTGCGGGCCGACGTCGCCTTCGTCCCCGGCCAGGCCGCCTACATCGACGAGCGCGGTCGCAACTCGATGCGGCTCAACTTCTCCGGCGTCAGCGAGGACGAGATCCGCGAGGGCGTGCGCCGGATCGGGGCGGTGATCGCCGAGCAGGTCGAGCTCTACGAGGCGCTGACCGGCAAGGAGGGGGCCGCGGCCGGTGGCGCTGTCCGCGAGGCGCCGCGCCAGCCGGTCGACGAGAACGTGCTGCCGTTCCGCAAGGCGGGCGAGGCAGGGGGATGAAGGTCGCGGTGCTCAAGGGCGGCCGCTCGCTCGAGCGCGGCGTCTCGCTGCGCTCCGGCGCCCGGGTCGAGGACGCGCTCGAACGGCTCGGTCACGAAGTCGTCGGCCTCGACGTCGGCGGCGACCTGGTCAGGCGCCTCACCGCCGGTCCCCCCGACGTCGCCTTCGTCGCCATGCACGGGGTCGGCGGCGAGGACGGCACCGCCCAGGAGCTGCTGGAGGTGCTCGGCATCCCCTTCACCGGACCGGGTGCCGCGGCCTGCGCGCGCTGCATGGACAAGTCGCTGGCCAAGCACGCGATCCGCGAAGCGGGGCTGCCGACGCCGGACTGGTTCGCCTTCAACTCGACCGCCTTCCGTGAGCTCGGCGCCGCCGACGCGCTGGACCGGCTCGAGCAGGGTCTCGGCTTTCCCCTCGTCGTCAAGCCGAGTCGCGGTGGCTCCGCGCTCGGGGTCAAATTCGCGGCGTCCGCCGGCGAGGTGCCGGCGGCGCTGGTCTCGGCCTTCAGCTACGACGACCGGACCTTGCTCGAGCGCTTCGTCGACGGCCGGGAGCTGGCGGTCAGCGTGCTCGGCGAGGAACTGCTGCCGGTCGTCGAGGCGATCCCGGCGCAGGGCGATCGCTACGACTTCGAAGCCCGCTACGAGATCGGCCGCACCCGCTTCGTCTGTCCGGCTGAGCTCGACGCCGGCGAGCTCAGCGCGGTCAACGAGGCCGCAGTCGGCGCCTACCGGGCCCTCGGCTGCTCCGGTTTCGCCCGGATCGACCTGATCCTCGGCCCGGACGGGCCCGAGGTCCTCGAGGCCAACGCGATCCCCGGGCTGACCGACACCAGCCTGCTGCCGCAGGCCGCGGAGGCGGCGGGGATGTCCTTCGAGCAACTGGTCGAGCGCATCCTCGACCTCGCGCTCGACCCCGCCGCGGCCTAGCCGTCCTCGCCCTTGGCGAAGTCTTCCGGGGTCACCTCGTCGAGGAACTCTTTGAATTTGTCGACGACCTCCTCCGTGTCCTCGACCTCGTGCTCGAACTCGATCGCCGACTCCTCGATCACGTCCTCGGCGGCGAAGATCGGGGCCGAGACCCGGACCGCGAGTGCAAGGGCGTCGGAGGGGCGGGAGTCGATCTCGACCTCGGAGCCGTTGACCGAGACCGTGATCGAGGCGTAGAAGGTGTTGTCCCGCAGCTCCGTCACCGAGACCCGCTCGCACTTGGCGTCGAGCTGGTCGAGCATGTCGGAGAGCAGGTCGTGGGTCATCGGCCGCGGCGTCGAGGCCCCCTGCAGCTTCATCAGAATCGCCGCCGCCTCCGGATGGCCGATCCAGATCGGCAGGAATTTGTTCCCGTCGACCGTCTTCAAGAGCACGATCGGCTGCTTGCCGACCATGTCGAAGCTGACGCCGTAGATCTGCATCTGCTGCACGAGAAGAGCTCCCGACCGTGGTTGACGCCCAGTATAGGTCGGGCGAGTGGGCGATCCTGGATTCGAACCAGGGACCTCGTCCTTATCAGAGACGCGCTCTAACCAACTGAGCTAATCGCCCGCGGCCGGCGATGATAGCGGCGGCGAGCTCGATGTTCCCGAGGCGCTCAGCGGCCGCGCTTGCGCAGGCCCCGAGCCAGCCCGTGCGCGTCCTCGATCCGCTCGAAGCGCAGCTCGACCGCGATCCCCTCGCCCTTGGCGCGGACCGCCACCTCGTGGCCCAGGACGGCCTCCAGGGCGTCTCCAACGGCCTCCATCGCCGCCGCCTGCTCGGGGTCAGCGGGCGGTCTTTTTTCGCGGGCTTTTGGCTGGCCAGCCAGCTTAACCCTGTTCTCGGTCTCGCGCACCGACCAGCCGCCTCGCACCGCGTCGCGGCCGAGGCGGCGGCGCACGTCGTTGCCCTTGGCCCCCAGCAGGGCCTTGCCGTGCCCCTCGCTCAGCTCGCCGGCCTGTAGCTGCTCCAGCGTCTCGTCGGGGAGCTCGAGCAGGCGAATCAGGTTGGAGACCGCCGGACGACTGCGGCCGACGCGACGGGCCAGCTCCTCCTTGCTGAGGCCGAGGTCCTCGATCAGCGCCGCGCAGGCCCGCGCCTCCTCGACCGGGTTGAGGTCCTCTCGCACCATGTTCTCGATCAGCGCCGCCTGCAGACGCTCCGCTTCGGCCTGGTCGCGGACCACGGCCGGGACTTTCGCGAGACCCGCCTGCTGGGCCGCCCGCCAGCGGCGCTCGCCGGCCACCAGCTCGTAGCTGCCGTCGGGGAGGGGGCGGACCAGGAGCGGCTGGACGACGCCGCTGGCCTCGATCGAGGAAGCGAGGCCAGCCAGCGCCTCGGGGTCGAACTGGGTGCGCGGCTGAGCGGGGTTTGGCTTGATCAGGTCGACCGGGAGCTCGCGCAGCTCGCCGGCGCCAGCACCGTCGCTCTCCGGCAGGATCGCCGACAGGCCGCGGCCGATGCCGCGCTTGGTGCCGCTAGCCACGGCTGCCGAGCTCCTTCGCGAGGGCGCGGTAGGCCGTCGCGCCGCGCGAGGAGGGGGCATGCTCGGTCACGGGCAGACCATAGCTCGGCGACTCGGCGACTCGGACGCTGCGGGGGATGACGGTCTCGAAGACCATCTCGGGGAAATGGCGCCGCAGCTCCGTCTCCACGTCCTGCGCCAACCTGGTGCGCTCGTCGTGCATCGTTATCAGCAATCCCGCAACCTCCAGTCGAGGGTTAAGCTCGCGCCGAATCAGGCCCAGGGTCTCGAGGAACTGGACCAGGCCCTCGAGCGCCAGGTACTCGGCCTGGACTGGAACGATGACGCGATCGGCGGCGGTGAGGGCGTTGACGCTCACCGGTCCCAGCGCCGGCGGGCAGTCGATCAACGTCACCGCGAAGCGCTCTCGCACCGGGCCGAGGCGCTCTCGCAGGCGGGTCTCGGAACCGTCGATCCGCGGCAGCTCCACCGCGGCGCCGGCGAGGTCGCGGCTGGCCGGCACCAACCAGAGGTTGTCCGGGCCCGCCGGTCGCGCCGCCTCGGCCACGGACACGTCTCCGGTCAAGCAGTCGTATGAGGACGGGTGCAGCTCCCTGCCCCCACCCAGCGCGACCGTCGCGTTGCACTGGGGGTCGAGGTCGACCAAGAGCGTCTGCTGGCCCTCCTGCGCCGCGCACGAAGCCAGGTTCACGGCCGTCGTCGTCTTGCCGACGCCGCCCTTCTGGTTCGCCACCGCGTAGACCGTGCCCATACCGCAATCAGCCTATTTGCCCGGGCGCGTTGGCGAGAGGTCGGATAGCCTGGCCCCGTGAGCGAGACCGCCGACTGGCCGCAGGAGCCCACCGAGCGCGTGCGCGAGCTGATCGAGGGCGTGCTCGACGAGCTCGACCTCGACGGCGAGGTGGAGATCGAGGAGGACGACGACTGCATCGCGGCCACGGTCGAAGGCGAGGACGATTACGGCCTCCTGATCGGCAAAAGAGGGCAGACGATCGACGCCCTGCAGCTGCTCTGCTACCAGGCTGCCTTCCGGGGCATGCGCGAGCGCAAGCGGGTCTTGCTCGACGCGGCGGGCTACCGGGAGCGGCGGCGGGAGACCCTCGAGGGACGGGCCGACCGCGCCGCCGAGCAGGCGCTGAGCGGCGGCCGCGTGGTCGAGATGGACCCGATGAGCGCCCAGGAGCGCCGCATCGTCCACGAACGCCTAAAGGAGCGCTCCGGAATCGAGACCTACAGCGAGGGCGACGAGCCGCGCCGTTGCGTCATCGTCGCTCCCCTCGTCGCCGAGTGAGCGACGGGCCCAGCGCTGCCCTCGACCCCCGCGAACGCACGGCGCTGGAGAAGGTGCTCGAGCTGCTCGCCGCGGAGCGGGCCTCGGTCAGTTCGGTCGTCGACGAGCGCGCCTGGAAAGTCCACGTCGACGACAGCCTCACCGGCCTCCAGGTCCCCGAGCTACGGGCCGCCCGGCGCATAGCCGACGTCGGCGCTGGCGCCGGTTTCCCCGGCCTCGCACTGGCGGTCGCCCTTCCCGCCGCCCGGGTCGACCTGATCGAGTCCGTCAGCCGCAAGTGCGCCTTCATGGCCCGCGCCGTCGAGGCCGCCGGAATCGCCAACGCCACCGTCCTCGACACCCGCTCCGAGGACTGGGCCCAGGCCCAGGGCCGCGAGGCCTACGACGCCGTCACCGCCCGCGCCGTCGGCCGCCTCTCGACCCTAGCCGAGCTCGCGTCCCCACTCCTGAAGCCAAATGGAGTCCTCATAGCCTGGAAGGGCAAACGCGACGAAGAGGAGGAGCAACAGCTCCAGCGAGCTGCCGAGGCCCTAGCCATGCGTCCCGAACAAATCCTCGACGTAGGCACCGAAGCCGGCAGCCAACACCGCCACCTCCACCTAATCCGCAAGGTCGGCCCGACCCCAGCAAATCTTCCCCGCCGCCCCGGCATAGCCAAGAAGCGCCCCAAGGGCTGATCAGCCAGCAAAGACGAGGCGGCGGCAAGCCCACGTCCTTTGCAAAAAGGAAAGGTGCTCCTTGAGAGGAGGGCGGCAGCCCTCGAAACGTCTTGTACTTTTTCGCCGCGGCGCTCCAAGGCGCCAGCCCACCCCGCTACTCGAAAAAGTTAAGTGAAGAGGGCTGCCGCCCTCCTCTCCCTACCGCCGCCTCTTCTTCTTTTTCGGGGGTGGTGGAGGGGGTTTGGTCGCCGCCAGCGCAGCCGCCCCTTCGGGAGTAGCCACCTCGGGCACGGGAATCACCCTCTGGATCACCATCTGCTGTCCGATCGTCCAGACGTTGGTCGTGATCCAGTAGAGGATCAGGCCGGCGGGGAAGCTGATGATGAAGGGAACGAAGATCAGCGGCAGCAGGAACATCATCGTGCGCTGGCTTTTGTCGGCAGTGACCGCCATCACCAGGCCGGAGATCAGCTGGGTGCCGACGTAGAGGACCAGGAGGGCGATGAGGACGCCGCCGGTTGCCTTGGCGGTCAGATCGGGGATGAAGAGGAAGCTCTCGCCCCAGTTGCCGGGCGGCACTTCGCTGCAGACCTTCGCGGTCTGGCCGCAGATGTCGAAGCGCAGATCGTGCTGGAGGACGTAGAAGAGGGTGATGAAAACGGGGAGCTGCGCGATGAGCGGGATGCAGGAGGCAAAGGGGTTGACTTTGTTCTCCTGGTAGAAGCGCATCATCTCCTGCTGCATGCGCTGTTTGTCGTTTTTGTATTTCGCCTGGATCTCTTTGATCTGTGGCTGCAGCGCCTGCAGCGCGCGCATCCCTTTCAGCTGTTTGTAGGTGAGCGGGATGAGCAGGGCGCGCACCGTGATGGTCAGGGCGATGATCGCGCCGCCCCAGGAGAGGCCGGCCGAGTCGTGGAAGAAGACGAGGACCTTGTCGGCGATGTCGACCAGGAACTGGGGCGCGAGCTGGAAGGCAAACGGCGGCATCAGGCCTTCGCCTCGCGGTGGTACTCACTCGGGTCGACCGGCCCGACCCGGAGGGTGAATCGCCGCGGCACCGGGTCGAAGCCGCCGTGGCTGAATGGGTTGCAGCGCAGCAGCCGCCAGCTCGCCAGGACAAGGCCCCGAGCGGCGCCGAAGCGCTGGATCGCCTCGGTCGCATAGGCGGAGCAGGTCGGCTCGTAGCGACACCGGCGTGGGCGCGAGGGAGAGATCCAGCGCTGGTAGGCGGAGATCGGGGCCAGAAGCAGTCGTTTCACGTGGAACGGCTCCCGGCCAGCGCCTCTTCGAGGTCGCGGGCGACGCCGCCGCTGCCCTCGCGCTCGATCAGGTCGCCGATCTCCGAGCGGGCGACGATGACGAAGTCGTGGCGCTCGGGCAGGCGCTCCGACAGGCCCCAAAAAGCCTCCCGGAGGGCTCGCTTGACGCGATTGCGGTCGACCGACCCACCGACCTTGCGGCTGACCGACACCCCAAGCCTCACGTCTTCACGCTCCTCATCGCCGCGGGGGAAGGTGTAGAGCACGAGGTAGCGGGTCGCATGGGATGAGCCGTCGCGATAGACGCGGTCGAACTCGCCGCTGCGCGAGAGGCGCCGTCGCTTCGACGCCATCTAGGGAGTGAGGCGCTTCCGCCCTTTGCGCCGGCGCCGCTTGAGGATCGCGCGGCCGCCGCGAGTGCTCATCCGCGCCCGAAAGCCATGCGTCTTCGCTCGCTTCCGCTTCTTTGGCTGATAGGTGCGCTTCATGCCGGCCGCAGTATACGGACGGGGCGGCCGACGGCGCCCGCAAATCTTTTCCGCGGGATTTGCGGCTCGGGCGGGATGCCCGCCCAGGCACGCCGCTATGGTCGCCGCCAGGTGCCCGATGACCCGTCCAGACATGAACTCGACGCCCTTTGGCGGGCGACCCAGGAGAGGCTTCGGACCTCGGTCCCAGAGTCGACCTTCCGGCTCTGGCTGGAGCCGCTGCGGGCAGTTGGCGCTGGAGCAGGGACTCTTTACCTAGCCGCGCCCGAGGGCATCAGGGCCTGGGTCGAGCGACGCTACCCGGCCCTGATCGCGGAAGCGCTCGCGGAGCAGGGAACGCCGCTGCGGCAGGTCGCGTTCACGAGCGGGAGCGGAAACGCGGACGAGTCCGGGACCGAGAAGAGGGGCGTCGAGCTCAACCCCAACTACACCTTCGACCGCTTCGTCATCGGGGGTGGGAATCGGCTCGCCCACGGCGCGGCGCTGGCGGTTGCCGAGGCCCCCTCCGAGGCGTACAACCCGCTCTTCCTGCACGGTCCTCCCGGCCTCGGCAAGACCCATCTGCTCGCCGCGATCGCCAACTACCTGCGGGCGAACGCGCCCGGTCTCAGCGTTCGCTACACGACCGCTGAGTCGTTCACCAACGAGTTCGTCGGCGCCCTCAAGTCGACAGGGTCGGAGGCCTTCAAGGCCCGCTACCGGGACATCGACGTGCTCCTGATCGACGACGTCCAGTTCCTCGAAGGCAAGCCGGCGACCGAGGAGGAGTTCTTCCACACCTTCAACGCCCTCTACGAGTCGGGGAGCCAACTGGTCCTCTCCGCCGACCGCATTCCCAGCGAGCTCTCGACCCTCGCCTCGCGCCTGCGCGACCGCTTCGAGTGGGGCCTGACCGTGGCGGTCGAGCCGCCCAACCTGGCGACGCGGTTGACGGTCCTGCGCCGCCTCGTCCAGGAGGCGGGGGTGGAGATCGCCGATACCGAGGCGCTGAACGAGCTCGCGAACCGAATCGACGCCAACGTGCGGCAGCTGCACGGCGCCCTGACCCGGGTGCTTGCCCATGCCTCGCTGATGGCGCGGCCGCTCAGCACCGAGCTGATCGCCGAAGTCATCCCCCGCGGCCGCTCCCCCCAGGCGACCTCGGCGGAGGAGATCCAGCAGCGGGTTGCCGAGGGCTTCGGGATCTCACGGGCGGAGCTGATCGGTTCCAGCCGGGCCGCGACCCCGTTGCGCGCGCGGCAGGTGGCGATCTTCCTCACGCGTGAGCTCACCGATCTCTCCCTACCTCAGATCGGCCGCCTCTACGGCGGCCGCGACCACTCCACGGTCCTCAACTCCCTGCGTCGGGTCGAAGCCAGGATCGCGGACGACGGTGACCTCGCCGAGCGCGTCCGCGATCTCCGCGGCGCTATCCACAGCCAGGCCCCCGAGCAGCACTGACGGCCGATGGCGCTGCAAGAATCGCTCCTTTCCCACAGCTGCCTCCACAGGCGCAAAACCGCATCATCACGCCATTTTTGCCGCTTACCCGGTTTTTTCCACACCACCTAACCCAACTCAAGAAGGCAGCCCTTTCACTTGAAGCTCACGACCAAACGCGAAGAACTCGTCACCAAGCTCTCGATCGTCTCCAGGGCGGTCTCGACCCGCGCCGCTACCCAGGCCCTCTCCGGAGTACTGATCACCGCCACCGAGGGGCGCGTGGCCCTTACCGCCACCGACCTCGACATGGGGTTGGAGACGACCCTCGACGCCGACATCGCCACCGAGGGCTCGGCGCTGCTGCCGGGCCGGCTGCTGGCCGAGGTCGCTCGCTCGCTCGCCGACCCGGTGGTGGAGATCGAGTCGCGCGAGGCCGAGCACGACGTCGAGATCCGCAGCGGCAGCTCGAGCTTTCACCTCCGCGTCCTCCCTGCCGAGGACTTCCCGAAACTGCCGGTCGCCGGCGAGGAGACCGGCCTGAAGATTCCAGCCAAGGAGCTCGGCGAGAGCATCGAGCTCGTTGCCAGGGCGGTGTCCCGTGACGATATGCGCCCCGTGCTCACGGGCGTCTTCGTCACCGCCGCCGGCTCGGAGATGACGATGGTCGCCACCGACTCCTACCGCTTGGCGGTGAAGCGGACCCAGTTGGAGAGCGAGTTGGGGGGCGAGATCGAGGCCAATATCCCGGCTCGGGCATTGCGGGAGCTGGGCCGCCTCCTCTCCTCCGAGGGAGTCGAGGAGGCAACCGTCTCGCTGCTGACCAACCAGGCGGTTTTCGAGGCAGGGGCCATCGTCCTCACGACGAGGCTGATCGAGGGCCAGTTCCCCAACTTTCGACAGCTCCTGCCGGAGTCCTTCGAGCACGACGTGCGGCTGCCGCGCAGCGACTTCCTCGACGTCACCCGCCGCGTCAGCCAGCTCGCTCAGCGCAACGCGCCCCTGCGCCTCTCCTTCGCGCCGGGGGAGCTGACCGTGGCGGCAGAGACTCCTGACGTGGGCGATGCGCGGGAGACGATGCCGGCCGCCTTCGAGGGGGAGCCGCTGGAGATCGGCTTCAACCCGGAGTTCCTCAGGGAGGGGATCGAAAGCGTCGAGGGCGAGGAGGTGCTGCTGCGGCTGATCTCACCGCTGCGCCCGGGGCTGCTGCAGCCGGTCGAGGGGGACGACTTCCGCTACCTGGTGATGCCGATCCGGCTCAACGTCTGAGGTGATGGCCCGGTGCTCGTCACCGCGATCGAAGCGAGACCGGTCCGCAGCCTCGACCAGGTCCGGGTCGAGCTCCGGCCCGGCATCGTCAGCGTCGTCGGGCCCAACGGCGCCGGCAAGACGAACCTCGTCGAGTCGCTCTACTTCGCCCTCACCGGCCGTTCCTTTCGCACCTCCGATCGCCGCGATCTGATCCCGTTCGGCGCGTCGCTGGCGCGAGCGGAGGCAACCGTGCGCGACGACGACGGACTCGAGCGGCGCCTGCTGGCCTCGGTCAGCAGGGCCGAAGGACGCCGCCATCTGCTCGACGGCGCCCCGGCCGATCCCGCCACCCTGGCCCGCAACCGCCCCCCCGTCGCCGTCTTCGCGCCCGATCGGCTGAGCTTGATCAAGGGCCCGCCGGGGGAGCGCCGAGCTCACCTCGACGGTTACGTGGCCGCCCGATGGCCGGCTCGCGGGGAGCTGCGCAAGCGCTACGGCCAGGCTCTGGCGCAGCGCAACGCGCTGCTCTCGCGCCTCGCCGCCGGGTCCGGCGGCGCTTCTGACCTCGACGTCTGGGACGGCAGTCTGGCCGAAGCCGCAGCGCCGTTGGTGGCCGCCCGCGACGAGGCGGTTGCCGAGTTGTCCCCCGCCTTTGCCACCGCCGCGTCCGAGCTGGGTTTGGAAGGCGAGGCCAGCTTGGAGTACGCGCCGCGGGCGGCGGGGTCGGTCGAGGAGGTCCGCGCAGGCCTGGCCGAGCGCCGCGAGCAGGACGTTCGCCTGGGGCGCAGCTCCTGGGGCCCGCATCTCGACGAGCTCAAGGTCGCGGCAGCCGGTAAGTCGCTGCGGCGCTATGGGTCCCAGGGCCAGCAGCGAGCTGCCCTACTGGCGCTCCTGTTCGCCGAGCGCGAGGCGCTCGCGGCGGCTCGTCGGGTGACGCCGCTGCTGCTCCTCGACGACGTCATGAGCGAGCTCGACCCCGGCCGGCGTGAGCGCCTGGTGCGCCGTCTCGACGATGGCGGCCAGGCGCTGATCACCGCCGCCGACGAAGACTCGCTTCCCCCCGCCGCCCTGACCGCGGTGGTGCGGATGCCACCACCGTCCCTCCCGAGCGCGGCCGCGGCATGAGCCGCCGCCGCGCCCCTCGCCAGGCCTCCACGGCTATCCGCGCCGCTCGTGATCGAGCCGCCCCAAAGACCACGTTGGCAGCCGTCCAGATGGTGTGGAACGCAGCTGTGGGCGAACAGTTCGCCGCGGTTGCCACGCCGGTTTCGGAGCGTGCTGGGACGCTGACGATCGAGTGCACGGACTCGGTCTGGGCGCAGGAGCTCGACTTGATGCAGACGCAGATTTTGGAGCGCCTGCGGGAGAAGGTCGGCGAGCAGGCGCCCAAGGCCCTGCGCGTGCGTTTGAAAGACGCCCGCACTTAGGCGCTCTTTATGCGCGATTTGCAGGGAATTTATTACATTTGGCACGGCGTTCCGCAGTGCTCGACTGGTATTCTTATGGCAACTCGCGTTATGCCCCGGCCTGTGTGGAGCGAGCCTCCAGGCGTCGGGGTTTTCTGTGTCAACCGGAAGGGACTCATTGCCTGAGAAAAAAGCCAAGGGCGCCGGCTCCGACTCATACGGCGCCAAGGACATCACCGTCCTCGAGGGACTGGAGGCGGTGCGCAAGCGTCCCGGCATGTACATCGGTTCGACCGGTCCCCGCGGCCTCCATCACCTGGTCTACGAGGTCGTCGACAACTCCGTGGACGAGGCCCTCGCCGGCCACTGCGACAGCGTCCGCGTCATCCTGCACCCGGACAACCGCTGCACGGTCGAGGACAACGGCCGCGGCATCCCGGTCGAGACGATGGCGAAAGAGGGGCGCCCGGCGGCCGAGGTCGTGCTGACCGTTCTCCACGCCGGCGGCAAGTTCGGCGACGGCGGCGGTTACAAGGTCTCCGGTGGGCTGCACGGGGTGGGCGTGTCGGTTGTAAACGCCTTGTCTGAGCAACTCCATCTGGAGATCAGCCGCGACGGGCACCTGTGGTCGCAGGACTACGAGCGCGGCAAACCGATGACCGGGCTCGAGAAGGGCGCTGCGACCAAAGAGCACGGCACCACGATCACCTTCCTCCCCGACCTCGAGATCTTCGAGGAGATCGAGTTCGACTTCCAGACCCTGGCCGAACGTCTACGCGAGACCGCTTTCCTCACCCGCGGCCTGAAGATCGAGTTGGTCGACGAGCGCGGCGCGACCAACAGCGTCACCTTCCAGTACGAGGGCGGCATCGAGGACTTCGTCCGCTACTTGAACGAGAACAAGGACGAGCTGCACCGCAAAGTCATCTACTTCGAGGGCAGCGAGGAGGAGGGCCAGGTCGAGCTGGCGATGCAGTGGAACTCCTCCTACCAGGAGTCGATCTTCAGCTTCGCCAACAACATCAACACCCACGAGGGCGGTACCCACCTCTCCGGTTTCCGGGCGGCGCTGACCCGGACCCTGAACGCGTACGCGCGCAACAAAGGGCTGCTGAAAGAGAAAGACGACAACCTCGCCGGCGAGGACGTGCGCGAGGGGCTGACCGCAGTGATCTCGGTCAAGCTCCACGACCCGCAGTTCGAGGGCCAGACCAAGACCAAACTGGGCAATCCCCCGATCAAGGGCTTGGTCGAGGAGAACGTCAACCGCAAGCTCGGCGAGTACCTGGAGGAGAACCCGGGCGACGCCCGCCGCGTCATCAGCAAGGCGATCGACGCCTCGCGGGCGCGCGACGCAGCGCGCAAGGCGCGCGACCTGACCCGCCGTAAGTCGGCTCTGGAGAACTCGACCCTTCCGGGCAAGCTCGCCGACTGCACGGTCAAGGACCCGAGCCTGGCCGAGATCTTCGTGGTCGAGGGAGATTCCGCCGGCGGCTCCGCCAAGCAGGCGCGTGACCGCAACACCCAGGCGGTGCTGCCGCTGCGCGGCAAGATCATCAACGTCGAGAAGAGCCGCATCGACAAGGTGCTGGCCAACAACGAGATCCAGGCGCTGATCACGGCGATCGGCACCGGCGTCCACGACGAGTTCAACCTCGACGAAGCCAGGTACCACAAGATCGTGATGGCGACCGACGCCGACGTCGACGGTGCGCACATCCGTACCCTCGTCCTCACCTTCCTCTACAGGCAGATGCGCGAGCTGATCGAGGCCGGCTACGTCTACATCGCCAAACCGCCTCTGTACCGCGTGAAACAGGGCAACCAGGAGACCTACCTGGAGCGCGAGTCCGAACTCGAAGAGCTGCTGCTGAGGGACAAGCTGGAAGAGTTCGAGCTCCTCGACGCGACCGGCGAGGCGCGGAAACTCACCCCGGGCCGCTGGAAGTCCTACATCCGGCGCTCGAAAGAGTACGAGGGGTGGGGCTCCTCGCTGCAGGCCGACTTCGGTCACGAGGTCGTCCGCTTTCTCGAGGAGTCCAATCTGCTCGACGAACAGGTCGCGACCCTCGCCGCGGCCCGCGACCTACTGCGTCGCGACGCCGACGAGAGCGAGCCGTTCGACACCGAGGTGCTGGAGAGCTCCGACGAGTTGGTCGTGGTCAAGGCGATCGAACGCAAGTCCGGGCTGGCCCGCACCCACCGGCTACCGAAAGAGCTTTTCGAGCACCATGACTACCGCAAGTTCGTCGAGGTCCACGCGACGCTGCTGAAGCAGGTGGGCAGGCCCCCGTTCGAGATCACTCGCGGTGCCCGCAAGTCCGCGGCACTCTCGTTCGAGGCCCTGCGCGGGGCCGTGCTCGAACTGGCCCGGCAGGGTGTGCAGCTGACCAGGTTCAAGGGACTGGGCGAGATGAACGCCAAACAGCTGCGCGAGACGACGATGGACCCGGCGTCCCGGACCCTGGCGCGGGTGACGCTGGAAGACGCCACCGCCGCCGACACGATCTTCTCGATGCTGATGGGAGACCAGGTCGGCCCCCGTCGCGACTTCATCGAGACGCACGCGAAAGAGGTGAAGTTCCTTGACGTCTAAGTGCGTGCTGCTCGGCGGGGTGGCGATCTGATGGCGCTCGATGCCCTGACGGGCCATATCGAGGACCGCGGTCTCGAGCAGGAGATGCGCTCGTCGTACCTCGACTACGCGATGAGCGTGATCGTCGGCAGGGCGCTGCCGGACGTCCGCGACGGCCTCAAGCCGGTGCACCGCCGCGTCCTCTACGCGATGCACGACATCGGCCTGCAGCCGACGCGGGCCTACCGAAAGTGCGCCTTCATCGTCGGCGAGGTGATGGGCAAGTACCACCCGCACGGCGACTCCGCGATCTACGACACGCTGGTGCGGATGGCGCAGGACTTCTCCCTGCGCTACCTGCTGGTCGACGGCCAGGGCAACTTCGGCTCGATCGACGACGACCCGGCGGCGGCGATGAGGTACACGGAGGCCCGCCTCGACCGCCTCGCCACCGAGCTGCTGCGCGACATCGATGCCGACACGGTCGACTTCGGCCCCAACTACGACGAATCGACGCAGGAGCCGCTTGTCCTACCGGCCCGGTTCCCGAACCTGCTGGTCAACGGCACCTCCGGGATCGCCGTCGGCATGGCGACCAACATCCCGCCGCACAACCTGCGCGAGGTCGCCGCCGCGGTCGTCGCCTACATCGACAACCCGGCGATCGACCTCGAGGGGCTGATGCAGCACGTCAAAGGCCCGGACTTCCCCGGCGGCGGGATCATGAGTCGCGAGGGAATCCGCGACGCCTACGCGTCCGGCCGCGGCAGCATCCGCGTCCGAGCCCGCGCCCACGTCGAGCCGCTGAAGGGGGGGAAGGAGGCGATCGTCGTCACCGAGCTCCCGTTCACGGTCAAGAAGCTCGGTGACGCTGGCCTGGTCTCGAAGATCGCCGACCTCGTCCGCGACAAAAAACTCGAGGGGATCTCCGACCTGCGCGACGAGAGCGACGAACGCGGGATCCGCTTCGTCATCGAGCTCAAGCGCGGCGGCCCACCGGCCAAGGTGGTCCTCAACAACCTCTACAAGAAAACCGCGATGCAGACGACCTTCGGCGCCAACATGGTCGCCCTGGTCGACGGCGTGCCGCGGACGCTGAGCCTGCTGGAGCTGATCGAGCACTACGTCGAGCACCAGCGCGAGGTCGTCACCCGGCGGACTCAGTACGAACTGCGCCGGGCAGAGGCGCGTGCCCACATCCTCGAGGGGCTGCTGGTCGCGCTCGACAACCTCGACGCGGTGATCAAACTGATCCGCGGCTCCAGCGACCCGGATGCCGCCCGCGACGGGCTGATCGAGAAATTCGCGCTCTCGCGCGAGCAGGCGCAGGCGATCCTGGACATGCGCCTGCAGCGACTGACCGCGCTCGAGGCGGACAAAGTCCGAGCCGAGCACGCTGACCTGATGGAGCGGATCGGCGAGCTGCGGGCGATCCTCGGCGATGAGGCACGGGTGATGCGCCTGGTCAAGGACGAGCTCGCCGAAATCGTCGAGGCCTACGGCGACGAACGCCGCACCGAACTGGCCCACTTCGAGGGCGACGTCGGCATCGAGGACATGATCGCCGACCAGCAGATGGTGATCTCGCTGACCGCCTCTGGCTACGTCAAGCGGCTACCGCTCGCGACCTACCGCCAGCAGCACCGCGGCGGCGTCGGCGTGATGGGGATGAACCTCAAAGACGACGACTACATCGCCCATCTCCACATCAGCTCGACCCACGACTTCCTGCTCTTCTTCACCAACCGCGGCAAGGTCTACCGGCTCAAGGTCTATGAGCTGCCGGAGGGCTCGCGGAACGCGAAAGGCAGCTCGCTCAACAACCTGCTGCCGCTGCGCGAAGGCGAGAAGGTGATGGCGGTGATCCCGACCCGGGACTTCAAGGAGAACAAGTACCTGGCCTTCGCCACGGCCAAGGGCCAGATCAAGAAAACCGAGTTCCTCGCCTACAACACGCCGATCCGCGCCGACGGGATCATCGCGATCAAGGTCCGCGACGGGGACGAGCTGGTCCAGGTGCGGCTCACCTCGGGCGAGGACGACATCCTCATGGTCTCCCACTCCGGCCACGCTTCGCGCTTCTCCGAGGAGCACGTGCGAACGATGGGCCGCGACACCAGCGGCGTCAAAGGCATGAACGTCTCCGGCAAGGACAACCGGGTGTTGGCAATGGACGTTGCCCGCAACGACACCGAACTGTTCGTCGTCACCGAGAACGGCTACGGCAAGCGCACCCCGGTCTCCGACTACCCTGTCAAGGGCCGTGGTACCAAAGGGGTCCTGACCGCGAAGCTGACCGAGAAGAAGGGCGGCCTCGCCGGCGCCCTGATCGTCGGTGAACACCAGGAGCTCCTCTTCATCTCTCAGAACGGCATGGTCCAGCGCACCTCCGTCGGCGGCATCTCCCAGATGGGCCGCTCGACCCAGGGGGTGAAGGTGATGAACATCAAGGACGACGACCGCGTCAGCGCCGTGGCGCTGGTGGTCGAATCGGATGGGGAGTCAGGTTCACCGGAGGCGCAGGCTGAGGAATTGCCGTCGGTTGACGGGGCCGCATCGGATGGGGATGGCGGGTAGTCCTCGCTTACGCCTAGCACCGGCCTGACGGCCGGTGCAACCTTGATGGCGGCTAACGCCGCCAAGACATACGCAACGAGTTGTGGAGGCTAGAGCGAGGACTACCCGCCATCCCCACGACAGCGCTCCGAATCTTCCCCAGCTTCTCGCCGAGTTAGGAGATCCGCTCTCCGAGTCGTTGGAGACCACCAGTGGAAGCCGCGAGTTGCGTGCGAGGTGGTGAGGGTAGGCCGTGTGGGCGCCTCCACAACTCGTTGCGTATGCCCGGCGCCGTCAGGCGCCGTCTTCGTTGCACCGACCGTCAGGGAGGTGCTAGGCAACCACACGGCCTACCCTCACCACCTCCTAGGACTGCTACGACCCCTAAGCGGCCGCGGGTAAGTACTGCTGCCAAGCCACCGGGATCTTCGGACTTGCCACCTGGATGAAGACCGTGGGTGGCGGCGCCTTTGGCGTCGTCGAAGGGTGCATGTGGATCTCCTTGGGGAGGCGGTTGCCCTTGCGGCGGTTGCAGTTTGCGCAGGCGGCGACGATGTTCTCCCAGACCGATTTGCCGCCGCGGCTCCTCGGGATCACGTGGTCGACGGTGAGGCCGGACTTGGTCGAGCCGCAGTATTGGCAGGTCCAGGAGTCGCGGGCGAGGACGGCGCGGCGGGTGATCTTGCGGCGGTGCGCCTCACGCGGGATCCGCACGTAGCTGACCAGGCGAATCACGTCGGGGCGCTCCATCGTCATGTGCTCGGAGTGCAGCGCTGCCCCCTCGCGCCGCTCCAACAGCTCCGCCTTCTCCTTCAGCAGCAGCACAGCAGCCCGTCTCAGCGTGCAAACGTTGATCGGCTCGTAGGTCGCGTTAAGCACAAGAACCCGTGCCATGCCCCGAGATTGTAGGGGGCTGTCGCCTTATTCCACCGGGTAGGAGCCCAGAATCCGGACCGAGCCGGCTTTGCCGCGCAGCGCGGTCAGCGCCTCGTCGACGATCGGGTCGGTCTTCGCGCCTTCCAGATCGCAGAAGAACATGTAGCTGCCCAGGCCCTGGCGCATCGGCCGCGACTCGATCCGGGTCAGGTTGATCTCGCGGTCGGAGAACTCGCGCAGCGCATTCACCAGCGCACCCGGGTGGTCGGCGCCCAGCTCGGAGAAGACCAGCGAGGTCTTCCAGGCACCCTCCCCGCTTGGCTCGGTGCCGGCGGGGGCGATCCAGACGAAGCGGGTGACGTTGTCGGCCTCGTCCTGGATCCCCTCGCGCAGGACCGCGCAGCCGTAGAGCTCGGCGGCCGCGCGTGACCCGATCGCCACCCAGGGGCGGACCGACTCGGCAACCTGCCGCACCGCCGCCGCGGTGCTGCTGACGCTGCGAAGTTCGACTCCCGGCAGCTCCTCGCGCAGGAAGCGGGCGCACTGGGCCAGGGGCTGCTGGTGGGAGAGCACGGCCTCGACCTGGTCCAACTCGAGTCCCTCGCGCCCGATCAGGTGGGCCCGAACCGCGTAGTCGTGCTCGCCGACGATCGCCACCCCCTCGGCCTCGAAGGCGAGCGTGTCGAGGGTGCCGCGGACCGAGCCCTCGATCGAGTTCTCGAAGGGAACCAGGGCGCGCTCGGCCTCCCCGCGCTCGACGGCGAGGACCGCGTCGTGGATGGTCGCGGTCCGCAGCGGCTCGAAGTCGCCCTGCGTCGCCTCCCCCAGGGCGTCCTCGGTGAAGGTGCCGGCTGGGCCGAGGTAGGCGATTCGCATCCGCCCAGTGTGCCTATTCGAAGAGGACCGTGTAGCTGGCTTCGTTGTTTTCGGAGACCTGCTCGCCGGGGACCGTGTCGACCTTGACTTCGAGCGTCACTTCGCCGCTCGGCGTCGGCGTCAGCGGGATCGAGACGACCGACGTTTCACCGGCGCCGACGCTTTCGATGCTGCCCTGCAGTTCGGTCCCTCCGACGGAGACAGTGACGCCGACCCCTTCCTCCGTCGATTCGCCCTGGTTTTCCACTTCGACTTCCACTTCCACGGTTTCTTCGGCCGAGACCGTGGCCGCTTCTTCGCCCAGTTCCGTCCCGTTGACGCTGACCCCGCCAAGGCCGAGGCCGTGGACGCCAGGGGAGGCGGTGCCGGTGGAGCCGCTGATTTCACCGAGCGCGGCGGCAACCGAGTCTTCTTCCAGCCACTTGTTCCCGTCGGGCAGGAACACGCTCTCCGGCACGTCGCTGCCCTCGATCCCGTTGTCGGCGAGGACGCCATCGATTTCGGGCCGGACGATGGTGGCGTAGAGGACGTCGGCGGCGAGCAGCTTCTGCATCTGGCGCGTGATCCCGGCAATCGCCCTGTCGGCGCCGGCGTCGCCGAGCGCGGTCGGCATCTTGTTGGCGATTTCGGTCATCGCGCTGCTGCGCAGCTCGTAGGTCAGCTCCAGCGTCTGCTGGGCCCGACCCATGTCGCCCGGCGCGCCGAGGCCGTCGACCCGGGAGGCGTAGTTGTCCATCGCGCTGCGGTCGGCGTTGACCTGGTCGGTGAACTCGGTCACGGTGAGCGTGCCCGGGTCGGCCAGCTTGTCGAAGAAGTCCTTGCTGGTCTGGTCGGTCTCTTCGACGATCTGGGTGACGTCGCGGGCGTAGTCGCTGAGCTCGCGGTTGGCGCGGGCGTCGAGGCAGCCCTTGACGCCGAGCACGATCAGGATCAGGAGGACCAGCCCGCCGCCGAGCGCGAGCGCGCGCCGCAGCATGATCTGCTGGCGTTCGGGTCGACGTGGGGGGCGCGACCGCCGCCGCGACGCGCGTGCTGCTGAGTCCTCCAAGAAACGGCTCTCCAAGCTGGTTGGGTGGCCGAAGAGTATGACCGCTGCCGGGGTCGCCAAGTCAAGAGATGCAGCAAACGGTGCGTTTTTCCCAGCCCGCCGCTGCGGAGGAGAAATGGCCCCGGCGGCGAAATCCGTCGATGCTTTGGTCGGCTCGCTCGTGCTCAACCGCTTCCTGATCGAGCGCCGCATCGGCAGCGGCGGGTTCGGCACCGTCTACGAGGCCTGGGACGGACGCCTCGAGCGCCCGGTCGCGGTCAAGGCGATCGAGCAGCGGGGGGAGGCGAGCCGCCGGGTGCTGCGCGAGGCGCAGGCGGCGGCCCGGCTCAACCATCCCGGCATCGTCACCCTCTACGAGATGGGGGAGGAGGACGGCAATGCCCTGCTCGTCACCGAGTTGGTCGAGGGCTCGACCCTGGCCCGCGTCGCCCACGCCGGCGAGTTGTCGGACCGCGAGATCGGCGAGATCGGCGCCGACCTCTGCGAGGCGCTCGACCACGCCCACTCGCGCGGCGTCGTCCACCGCGACATCAAGCCGCAGAACGTGCAGGTGACCGACGGGGAGTGCAGCGGCGAGCCGCGAGCCAAGCTGATGGACTTCGGGATCGCCCGCCTCGCCGGCGACGCTCCGCTCACCGCCACCGGCGACGTCGTCGGCACGCTCGCCTACATGTCGCCCGAGCAGGCCGAGGGCCGGCCCGCCGGCCCCGAGGCCGACGTCTACTCGTTGGCGTTGGTGCTGTACGAGTGCTGGAGCGGAGAGAACCCGCATCGCCGCGCCAGCCCCGCGGCGACGGCGCGGGCGATCGGGGCCCGCGCCCGGTCGCTGCGACGGCTGCGTCCCGACCTGCCGCGCGAGCTGACGGCCGAGATCGACGCCTGCCTCGCCCCGCGGCCCAGCCACCGGCCCTCGCTGGAGCAGCTGGGGACCGCGATCGAGGACTCGCTCGACCTGCTCGCCGACCAGGGCCGTCCCAGCCGCGGGCACCTCGGCTCGCGCCTCGCCGCCCTCGCCCTCGCCGCCACGCTCGGGGCCTGGCTCGCGCTCGGCCACGGCGCCGTGCTCCCCTGAGCCAACATCTAGGATTTTCCGATCGGCGTCCTACGCAACCTCGAGTCCCGCATCGAAGGCCTCGTCGAGGGAGTCTTCAGCCGCGCCTTCAGCTCCGAGGTGCAGCCGGTCGAACTCGCGCGCAAACTGGCGAAGGAAATGGACGCGCACAAGACCGCCTCGGTGCAGCGTGTCTACGTGCCCAACGAGTACACCGTCTACCTCTCCAAGCAGGACCGCTCCAAGCTCGAGGGCTATGAGCGCTCGCTCGAGCAGGAGCTGTCCGGCTACCTGCTCGAGCACGCGCGCCGGCGCGGCTACGACCTGCTGACGCGCCCAGCGGTCGAGTTCAGCACCGACGAGCGGCTGCGCCTGGGGGAGTTCGGGATCCAGGCCCGCTTGGTCAAGCCGCCCGCGCACGAGGGCCAGGCCCCGGAGCAGGGCGAAGAGGGGCACACGATGGTCTACTCCGCCGTGCGCGAGCGCGACCGCAGCCGTCCCAAGCGGCCCGAGCAGGCCGTCGGCGCCCTGGTCTCGACCCGCGCCGTGGTCTCGCTCGAAGACCGGCGCTACGTGCTCGACGGCCCGCGGGCCACGATCGGCCGTTCGAAGTCGGTCGAGTGCGTCCTCTCCGACCCCAACGTCTCCCGCCGCCACGCCGAGCTGCGCCGCTCCGAGTCCGGCGACTGGCAGATCGTCGATCTTGGCTCCACCAACGGCATCAAGGTCAACGGCCGCCGCGTCACCTCCACCCGCCTCTCCCCGGGCGACCAGGTGACCGTGGGCACGACCACCTTCCTCTTCGACATCGAGCAGTAGCCGCCCCGGTGGCGATCTGGGCCCGTCATTAGGGTTCTGGCGTGGAATACGACCCGATCTCGGTCGCGCTGAAGTTCGGCTTCCTGGCCGTCCTCTACCTGTTCGTGCTGGTGATCGCGCGCAGCGCGATGAAGGACCTGCGCCGGACCATCGCGCCCGCTCCCGACGCGACCGGGTTCCACGCCACGCCGGCCTTCGCCGAGGCGCCGCGGGGGGGCGACGCCTGGCTCGTCGCCGAGCGCGGCGGCGCGCTAGAGCCCGACCAGCGCTTCGACCTGATCGGCGGCCTCTCGATCGGTCGCTCGAAGGAGGCCGACGTGCGGATCGACGACCGCTACGCCTCCAGCATCCACGCCCGCGTC
>DASTNW010000008.1:0-36752 GCA_035762685.1 Solirubrobacterales bacterium
TCAGCTCTCCGCTGAAGCTCTCGCGCCCGGGCCAGTCGGGCATGTAGGGGTCGTGGTCGAAACCGGTGGCAACCACGACGACCCGTGCCTCCAGCGCGCCGCCGGTCGTCTGGACCTGCCAGCCGCCGTCGAGGCGGTCGATTCGCTCGACCTCGGTGCCGAAGCGAAGATCGAGGCGGTGGTGGGCGGTGTAGTCCTCCAGGTACTGGATCCATTTGTCGCGGGAGGGGTACTCGCCATAGCGCCGGCGCGTCGCGCGATAGCCCGGCTGCGTGGACATCCAACCCGGCGTATTGAGGCGCAGGGCCGCATAGCGGGACCGCCAGCTCGCCGCGACCCGATCGGAGCGCTCGAGGACGAGTGCGTCAACCCCCCTCCGGCCCAACATCGCGCCCGCGGCGAGTCCCGCCGCCCCTGCTCCGCAAACGACCGCGCCGCGCATGCCCGCGACCCTACTACCGGGCCAAGAGCACCTCGGTCGGCTCGATTTGAGAGAACCTCGGCGTGAGACACTGCGCTGGCGAGGTCTGGGGAGATGCCGAGAACCCGCAGACGGAGACGCTCGACTTCCTCATCGAGCCCCTTCCTCGGGGACTGGAAGCGCATCCTCTCCCGACATTTCTGGTCGGGGTGGGGCGCTGTGTTTGTCAGCCGCCATCGAGGGCGCTGGGTAGGGTGAACTCATGTCACCTGACACCACCAGTGACACCTCGCTGGCCAGCAAGGCCTTTGCGGCCGCGCTCGAGGTGGTCGGTGGGGTGGCGCCGGAGGTGGCCAGCGCGATCCGCAGCGAACTCGAGGACCAGCGACACGCGCTGAAGCTGATCGCGAGCGAGAACTACAGCTCGCTGGCCGTCCAGCTGGCAATGGGCCAGTGGATGACGGACAAGTACGCCGAGGGCGCCACGGGCAAGCGCTGGTACGCAGGCTGCGAGAACGTCGACACGGTCGAGGGGGCCGCAGCGTCGCTGGCACAGGAGCTGTTCGGGGCGGACCACGCCTACGTGCAGCCGCACAGCGGCGCCGACGCCAACCTCGTCGCCTTCTCGGCGATCCTCGCCGAGCGTGTCGAGAAGCCGTTCCTCGCGGAGCAGGGGGCGCGGGACACGCGGCTCCTGTCGGCGGAGCAGTGGGAGGCGCTGCGCCAGCGCCTCGTCAACCAGCGCATGCTCGCGATGGAGTTGACCTCCGGCGGCCACCTGACCCATGGCATGCGGGCCAACCTGTCCGCCAAACTCTTCGAGGTCGTCCCATACGGGGTGGACCCGGAGTCGGGCCTGCTCGACTACGACCGGGTGCGCGAGCTGGCGCTGGAGGCCCGCCCGCTGCTCATCCTCGCGGGCCACAGCTCCTACCCGCGCAAGATCGACTTCCGCCGCTTTCGCGAGATCGCGGACGAGGTCGGCGCGGTGTTCATGGTCGACATGGCCCACTTCGCGGGGCTCGTGGCCGGCGGCGTCTTCCAGGACGAGTTCGACCCGGTTCCGTACGCCGACGTCGTCACCTCGACGACGCACAAGACGCTGCGCGGCCCCCGGGGCGGCCTCGTGCTGTGCACCAGCGAGTTCGCGGACGCCGTCGACCGGGGGTGCCCGATGGTCCTCGGTGGCCCGCTGGCCCACGTCATGGCGGCGAAGGCCGTGGCGTTCCACGAAGCGCTCGCCCCGTCGTTCCGCGAGTACGCGGCGGCGGTCGTCGCCAACGCGCGGGCGCTGGCCGAGGCGCTCCTGGCCGGCGGCGAGGTGCTGCAGACCGGCGGCACCGACAACCATCTGCTGCTGGTGGACGTGCGCCCGCACGGCCTCAACGGCCGCCAGGCGGAGGCGGCGCTGCGCCAGTGCGACATCGTGCTCAACCGCAACGTCCTGCCGTACGACCCGAACGGCCCCTGGTTCACGAGCGGCATCCGGCTCGGGACCGCGGCCCTGACCACGCGCGGCCTCGGCGAGGAGGAGATGGGCCGGATCGCCGGGCTGATCACCGCCGTCCTGGGGGCGGTGGCGCCGATCGAGGACGACCGGGGGGAGCCGGTGCTTCCGGACGCGTTGGTCGACGAGGTGCGCGCGGCCGTCGGGGAGCTCACGGCGTCGTACCCGCTGTATCCAGGTCTCTAGGGCCCGAGGGCGGTAGCCGGATACTTGCTCCGAAGGCCTTGAGCGGCCCGGGGCAGACCGAATAGGGTCGGTGGTGTCCCACGATCGAGGAGGCTGTTGTCATGTATGTACGAACTGTCAGGTTCACCGATGTATCTGCCGAGCGGATGCAGGAGCTCCTTGCTCGCATCGAGGAGTCCGACGGGCCACCGCCCGGCGTGCCCGCCACGGGTCTCAAGATCTTGTTCGACGAGGCACAGGGGACCGCGGTGGTCCTTCAGAGCTTCGAGAGCGCGGAGGACATGGAGGCCGGAGGCAAGGTGTTCAGCGCGATGGACTCTTCGGAGACGCCCGGCGCCCGTGCATCGGTGGACATGTGCGAGGTGAAGCTCGAGCGGACGCTCACCTGAAGTCCCCCGGATTACTCGAGGCTAGCCACGGATCTATTGTCCCGGCTATGCCACGAGAAACCGATTCCGCCACCGCACCCGTAGAGAGCCCCGATCTCACCTCGGCCGCAGCCGCGGCCGAGACCGCTGGCTCGGTCGTCGAGGGGGCCTTCAAGCACCTTGCCACCGACGGTGACGTCGACGCCGACCAGGTCGTCGCCTACGACCTCGCGCACGCCGCAGCCGCGGTCGAGAACGCGCGGGCCGTCCTCGACTACGGAGAGAGGGGGGAGGAGGAGGCCCGCATCGCCTGCGCCTTCGTCGCCGACGTCATCCATGACGTTGCCACCAGGCTGATGGGTCGCGAGCAGGAGTGGGGCGCTGCGCAGGGGGCACTCGACTCCGCGCTCTCCTTTGCACGCCCCTATCGCTCCCCGGAGTTCCTCGCGGAGCTCTGCGGGACCCTGGGGCCGCGCCATCTCGACGACGACTTCGTGATGGTGCAGGACACCTTCCGTCGCTTCGCCGAGGAGCGGATCCGTCCGCTCGCCGAGGAGGTCCACCGCAACAACGAGGACATTCCCGAGGAGGTCATCGAAGGACTGTCGGAGATCGGGACGTTCGGCATCTCGATTCCCGACGAGTACGACGGCTTCGCGGCCGAAGGCGAGGGGGAGTACCTCTCGATGGTCGTCGCGACCGAGGAGCTCTCGCGCGGCTCGCTCGGCGTCGGCGGCTCGCTGATCACCCGCCCCGAGATCCTGGCGCGAGCGCTTCTGGCGGGCGGCACCGAGGAGCAGAAGCAGGAGTGGCTTCCGCGCATGGCCAGCGGCGAGCTGATGGTCGCGATCGCCGTGACGGAGCCGGACTACGGGTCCGACGTCGCCTCGGTGAGGACCACGGCCACTCAGGACGGGGACGGTTGGCGGATCAACGGCGTCAAGACCTGGTGCACCTTCGGCGCCAGGGCGGACGTGTTCATGCTGCTGGCGCGGACCGACCCGGACCGCTCGAAGGGCCACAAGGGACTTTCGCTGTTCGTCGTCCCGAAAGAGCGCGGCGGCGGTCACGGCTTCGAACTCAGCCAGGAGGAGGGCGGCAGCATGGAGGGCCGCGCAATCGACACGATCGGCTATCGCGGGATGCACTCCTACGAGGTCGCGTTCGACAACTGGTACGTCCCCGCGAACAACCTGATCGGCGGCGAGGCGGGGCTCGGTCGCGGCTTCTACTTCCAGATGGCGGGCTTCGAGAACGGCCGCATCCAGACCGCGGCGCGTGCGGTCGGCGTGATGCAGGCCGCCTACGAGGCCGCCTACGACTACGCGTCGGAGCGCAGCGTCTTCGGCAAGCCGATCGTCGAGTTCCAGCTCACCCGCGTGAAGCTGGCCCGGATGGCGGTGATCATCCAGGCCAGCCGCCAGTTCGCCTATCGCGTGGCCCGTCTGATGGCGCAGGGCGAGGGAGCGATGGAGGCCTCGATGGTCAAGGCCTACGTCTGCCGGGCTGCCGAGTGGGTGACCCGCGAGGCGATGCAGATCCACGGCGGGATGGGGTACGCCGAGGAGTTCCCGGTCAGCCGCTATTACGTGGATGCCCGGGTGCTGTCGATCTTCGAGGGCGCGGACGAGGTCCTTGCCCTCAAGGTCATCGCCCGGCGGCTTGCTCGGTGACGAGGTCGGTGGGTCGCTCGCGCCATCTCCGCTCGAGCTCCCGCATCATCTGCGGGTACACGATCAGGTAGCGAAACGGCTTGATCGCCGCCATGTAGGCGCTGCCGAGCAGGCCGTTCGGTTTCACATAGACGGCCAGCTGCCCGCGGTAGCGGCCGTTCTCCTCCTCCACCCAACCGAGGTGCATAACGCCGTGGACGGTCCGGTTGGCGAGCTCGGCCGCCCACTCGTCCTCGATTTGGTACAGCGAAGTGAAGGGGAGTCCGTCGAAGTCCGGGCCGGGCGGAGCGATGCGCAGATCGGCCGGCAGCCGGTCCCGGATGCTTGGGGCCCTCGCGCCGGGCTCGGGATCGAGCTCGTCCCAGCCAAGCAGTTCGCCGAGCTTCCAGCGAAGCTCCCACAATGCGCGGCCGGAGCGCGGCAAGCTTTTCGCCGGGTCGGCTGAAGCGATTCCCTGCACCAGGAGGGGGAAGTCGTTCGGCCCGCCGGGCGTCGGCAGCGCCCACACGTCCTCGAGGCGAAAGTCGGGGACGATCTCGTCGATCCGCCAGTTCCGGGAGGTGTGAGCGGTCTTCGGAAGCTTCACTCGTTATACGGTAGCGCATATATACGAAGGCGTATAATGAGCGTCCCTTGGACTTCCTGCAAAATGCGATAAAGACCGATGCCGGCGACCCGCACGCCGCCGGCTAGGTGGGTCGAAGAGGGGCTTCGGGCCCTTGCGGTCGGCGGTCCCGAGGCCGTCCGGATCGAGCCGCTGGCCCAAGCGCTCGGCGTCACCAAGGGCGGCTTCTACGGCTACTTCAGCGACCGTCGTGCATTACTCGAGGAGATGCTCGACGCGTGGGAGCAGAGTGTCATCGACGAGGTGATCGAGCACGTGGAGGGAGAGGGCGGGGACGCCAGGGCGAGGCTGAGGCGACTGTTCGCCCTGACCTCCTCTTCCGCTGGCGAACTGCTGAGGGTCGAGCTCGCGATCCGCGATTGGGCCCGGCGCGACAAAGCCGTCGCCAAGCGGCTGAAGCGGGTCGACAACCGGCGAATGGAGTTCATGCGCGCGTTGTTCGCTGACTTCTGTCGAGACGGGGACGATGTCGAGGCCCGCTGCCTACTCGCCTTCTCCCTGTTCATCGGCAGCGCCTTCATCACCACCGACCACGACGGGCGCAGCCGCGCGGACGTGGTGGAGCAGGCCCTGGAGTGGCTCGTCAGCTAGCGCGTTTTACGCAGACGCTGCAGGGCCCGTTCCACGAGTTGTTCGCCGTGACGATTTTTCCTCTGACGGTCGAGCTCGAGGCTTTCCTGCAGTAGCGCTTCCGCCTTTTTGGGAGGCATGCCCGCCAGTTGCGAGGTGGTGTAGAGCACCTGCGCCTGGTGACTGCGACGACCGAGATCGCGCCCGATCTCGAGGCTCTCCCGCAGCAGCTCTTCTGCCTCCGCGCGGCGGCCCCGGTCGCGGCCGACCAGTTGCCCGAGGGTGTGGAGCACCTGAGCGGCGCCGAAGGAGTCGTTCAGCGCCCGCAGGATCTCGAGGCTCTCCCGCAGCAGCTTCTCTGCTTCCGCGCGGCGGCCCCGGTCGCGGCCGACCATCTGCCCGAGGGTATGGAGCACCTGGGCGGTGCCGAAGGGGCTGTCCATGGCCTGCTCGATCTCGAGACTTCCCCGCAGCAGTTCCTCTGCCTCCGCGCGGCGCCCCCGCTCACGGCCGACCAGCTGCCCGAGGGTGTGGAGGACCTGAGCGGCGCCGTAGGGGTTGTCCATGGTCTGCTCGATTTCGAGGCTTTCCCGCAGCAGCTTCTCCGCCTCCGGGCGGCGCCCCCGATCGCGGCCAATCTGTCGCCCGAGGGTGTGGAGCACCTGCGCGGTGCCGAAGGAATCGCTCAGCGATCTCAGGATCTTGAGGCTCTTCCAGAGGAACGACTCCCCGCTTTTCCGGCGCGAGGGCCGCCTCCCATCCATGCGGCCGACGAGGTGCGCCGCGACCGCGACCTCATGACTGCGCTCGGATCGGTTGGCCACCTTGCGCAGCACTCGCTCGGCCTCACGCCACCGCCGTTCGCGGTAGAGGATCATCCCCTGCAGGAACATCACCTCGAGGGCGTTCTCCGGAATCAGGCCGAGACGCACCTGCTCGGTCGCAAGCTCGCCCGCGAGCCACTGCTGACCGCTCAGCGGCTGATCGGCGAGCCGCGAGTACTGATGGACTCCCTCGTCGGACAGGAAGGTCGCGTGGTACGCACGTCCGACGCCGGCCTGCAGGTAGCGTGGCAGCTCGTCCGGCAAGTCCGCTGACGCGGTCTCCGGTTCGGAGAGTTCGAGCAGCCGACGGTGGACGCGCTCGGACAGTTCGTGCTCGGTGGTGAGCTGCTCGACCAACGCCTCGCGTATGCGCGGCGCGAGATGCCACTCGCTATTGCGCTCGACCACGAAATCGCAGAGGTGAAGCGAGGCAACGAGGTCTTCCCGCTCTCCGTTCATACCGAGCGCGACCTGTAGGAGATCGCACGCGAGCGGGTCCGTCAGGCTCTCGGCCCCCGCGAGCGCGAGCAGGCCGCGTTCGGCGTCCTCGCGTCCGGCGAGAAACGGCGCGAGCTCCTTGGGGAGGGCTGGCATCAGGCCGACTCCTTGATTCTCGCCTGCGTGTTCGCCAGGTTCGCGTACACGTCGCGAATGGTGTCGCTGGAGTCGAGCAGCACCTCGGCGAATACGTTTGCCTCGCCGGCGTTGGCAACCAGCTGTTCGTCCAGGGCCAGCTTCGCCAGGTCGGCGTGTGCGTCGAGGCGCGAGGCGTCGTCGAAGCGCTCGGGAAGGTCGAGCACGAGATCGGAGTCCGGCGGCCAGTCGGGTCCGCATCCCGGGGACGGATTGGAGATGTCGATCAGCAGCAGGCCCGCAGAGGGCATCGCGTCCAGCCGGTCGTCCCAGAGCATCTTGCGGAACTGCGAAAGCGTTTTCCGGTCATATGTGTGGGAGTTCAGGAAGAGCAACGCGATTCGTTCCGTCTTCAGTCGCCCCTGGATGCCGTCGACGACGCGATCGAGCCGTCCGAGGGCGCGCCTGGACCGCACATAGTCGTCCTCCTGGGGGGAGAGGTCGATGTTCGAAATCGTGACCTCTTTTGCCTGGATGTTGGTAGCGACCTGCACGGTCCCCCCGTCGCCGTCGAAGTCGCTCAGGTCGAGCTCCAGCGAACGGTCGAGCTGAGCGACCACGTCCTCGAGGTAGTGCGTATTGGCGTTTCGCGCGTCGAGCTGAACGCATCGCCAGGGACGCTCCCACCGCTCGCTGGTCATCAGATGCCGGATCGCCTTCGAGAAGATCGAGGCGGGGCTGTGCTCGGACACGCGCACATGGACCACTCCGCCGCGCTGGGCCAGGTAGGGCTCGAGCCTCCCGAGCTGTTGGCGCCAATCGATCGACGGAAGCGATGGCTGCGTCACTTGCGGTTCCCGCCCCGGTCGATCCGCACGTCTTTGACGGTGACCTTTCCACCCGACTCGAGATCGGCGCCGACCCGCACGTCGCCGTTGGAGCGCTCTACGTCCACGTCCTTGACCGTGACGTCGTCCTTGGCTTTGACCCGATGACCCACCGAGACCCCCTTCCCTTCGTGCTCTCGCGCGCCGCGCGAGGCCAACCAGGCCGCGACGACCCCGAGGACAAACACCAAGGCCATGGCGCCCAGGCGCAGCAGCGGCGACAGGGCTTCCATCGCCGCGAGGACGATATAGAGAAGCGCGCTCGCCGCTACCGACGCGGCCACCCCGGCGACGAAGGGTCTCATTGGGCCCAGTTCTCCCACCGCATTCCACGGGAGAATAGTCAGTTAGTCAGAGGTAGACCGTCCAAAGAGGGTTCGGGCCCGCCTGCTCGCACGGACATGTCGTCGAGACGAGGGCGCTGCCTCCCCGCCGCCGGGGCGGGGAGGCGGGCTCCGCGGACTACCGTTCGATGGTGACGTTCACCTTGGTGCCGGGCACCTTCGTTTTCCCGGCCTTCGGGTTCTGCTTGGTGACCTTGCCGGTCTTGGCGGTGGCCCCGTCGACCTTCTTCACCTTGCCGAGCTTGCAGCCGGCGTTCTGCAGGCGCTTCTTGGCCGCCTTCAGCTTGTTTTTCTTCAGGTTCGGGACGATGCACGCCTTGTAGTTGAACCTGTCGCTGCTGGTGGCGGCGCTGGTCCCGGCAACCGTGGTCACGGAGATGTCGACCGAGCCGGCCTTTTTGCTGCGCGGCACGACCGCGGTGATTTCGGTTTCCGAAACGACCGCGAAGCTGGCGGCGGGGAGGGAGCCGAATTTGACCGCGCTGGCCGCGGCGAAGTCGGTCCCGGTGATCGTCACTTTGGCGCCACCGGCAATCGAGTCGGATCGAGGTGAGACCGAGGTGATTTTCGGCGCCGGCTGGACTTCGGCGCTGAGCGCGACCTCCTGTCCCGGTTTGCCTCCGCTGGGAGCGACGGTCGCGCCTTCGACCGGCGGCGGGAAGATGAAGCCGAAGCTGGCGCCGGCCACTTCGGAGACGCCGATTTCATCGCTGGCGTTGGTCGGGTCGACGCCGACCAGGTCGCCGGCCCGGATCGGGATGTTGGCGGTGAACGTCTGCAGTCCCAGCCCCGTCGGGGTCGCCGGGCCGCTGGTGCCGACCGCCGTGTAGCCGCCGGAGCCGTTCGGGCGCAGCACCCGCAGGTAGAAGGGCCCGCCTTTGGCCTGCTGCACGCGCCAGCGCACGACGGTCCCGTTCACGGGGGAGACGAGGTTGGCCCCTTTCTCCGGCAGGGCCGTGTTGAAGAAGGTCTGCACGGCTTCGAACGGTTTCGGCGCCGCACCGGGTGGCAGGACGCTGCCCACGGTCACGGTCGTCGCCTGCGCACCGGTGGCCGCGAACAGCGCCATCGCGCTCGCCGCGACCATCGCCCCGAGGCTGAGTCTCTTGCGATTTCTCATCTGACTTGCTCTCCCCTTTACTCGTCGTTTTCCCGCCGGTCCAGAACTTCTACGGCGGAATCTTGAGCATTAACACGCTCGCCGGCCGATGTTGCGGACAGCGAACGGGCGGACCGTTCGTCGCGGCTTAGGGAAAAGGCAGAGCTTCTGTGAGAATGCGGCGCGTGTCGGCCGAGCGCCAATACGACCTGGCCCTGTTCGGGGCGACCGGGTTCACCGGCGGGCTGACCGCCGAGTACCTCGCGGCCAACGCCCCCGCGGGCCTGCGCTGGGCGCTGGTCGGGCGCAACCGCTCGAAGCTGGAGGCCGTGCGGGCGCGGCTGGCCTCGGCGTCGGCCGACGCTCCCGCCCCCGACCTGATCGAGGCCGACGCGTCCGACCGCGCGGCGCTGGCGGCGCTCGCCGCAGCCGCCCGGGTCGTGGCCACCACCGTCGGTCCCTACGCCCTCTACGGCGAGCCGCTAGTCGCCGCCTGCGCCAAGGCCGGGACCGACTACGTCGACCTCACCGGCGAGCCGGAGTTCGTCGACCGGATGTGGGCACTGCACCACGCCGAGGCCGAGCGGACCGGCGCCCGCCTCGTCCACTGCTGCGGCTTCGACTCGATCCCGCACGACCTCGGCGCCTACTTCACCGTCAAGCAGCTGCCCGAGGGGGTGCCGCTGACGGTGAACGGCTACGTGCGCTCGGAGGCCAGCTTCTCGGGCGGCACCTACCACTCGGCGATCAACGGCTTCGCGCGTGCCCGGCAGACGCTGGGCGCCGCCAAGGAGCGCCGGCGCGACGAGGCGCGGCCAGCGGGCCGCGAGATCCACTCCGCCACCGCCCGCCTCCGCCGCCAGCCGGCGCTCGGTGGTTGGACGGCGCCGCTGCCGACGATCGACGGCGCGATCGTCCGCCGCTCCGCCGCCGCCCTCGATCGCTACGGCCCGAGCTTCACCTACGGCCACAACCTGGTTGCCAAGCGGCTGGCCGCGCTGGCGGCGCTGGGGGCCGGGGTGGGGGCGGTCGCGGTGCTGGCGCCGCTGCCACCGACCCGCAAGCTGCTGTTGAGGATCAAATCTCCGGGCGAGGGGCCGGACGAGGCCGAGCGCGCCCGTAGCTGGTTCAAGGTGAGGTTCGTCGGCGAGGGCGGCGGCAAGCGCGTCGTCACCGAGGTCTCCGGGGGCGACCCCGGCTACGGCGAGACCTCGAAGATGCTGGCGGAGTCGGCGCTCTGTCTCGCCTTCGACGACCTCCCCACGACCGCGGGCCAGATCACCACCGCGGCGGCGATGGGCGATGCCCTGCTGGCGCGGCTACAGCGCGCCGGGATCGCCTTTGAGGTGCTCGAGCCGGCCGCTCAGTCGGCGGCGACGGCGCCGTAGATCGCCCGCACCCAGACGTCGACGAGGACGTCGAGGACCCGGTCCTCGGCCAGCGCAGGCGCCTCACCGGCGAGGGCCATGTGCTGAACGCGCTCGTTCATCTGCAGCAGAGCTATCGCCAGCTCGCGGGCGGGCAGTCCGGGTGGGGCGGCCCCGCGGGCGCGCTCGGCCTCGATGATGGAGCTGACGTCCGTGACCCAGTCCTCCATCGCCCCCGCCCACAGCTCGCGTGCCTCGGCGTTGGTGGTGCGGAGCTCGGCGGCGGCGAGGACGACCCCTCGGCGTGAGCCAAAGGCCTCGAAGCTCGCCCTCAGCCCGTGTCGCCAGCCAGCCCGTGGGTCCGCGGCCAGTTTCGCAAGCGCCTCCTCGCGGTTGGCGTCGGACTCCGCGACCGTGCGTTCGACCAGGGTCAGCACCACCGCGTCTTTGGAGGGGAAGTAGAAGTAGAAGGTGGGGCGTGAGATCCCGGCGCCCCGCGCCAGGTCCTCGACCGAGATCGCGCTGAGGGGGCGTTCCTCGAGCAGGCGCTCGGCGGTCGCCAGGATCGCGCGCTCGCGCTCGTCGCCGCTGGCACGGGGAGTGCGGCGCCCACGGGCGGTGGCTTTGCGAGCGGGGAGGGAGACGGCCATTCCGACTCAAGATACATGGCCTCGATACATCGCGTCGAATTTCCCGACGTGTGGTTGACCAACTCGACAGTGTGTTGATAGAGTCGCTTCCGATGAGCGCGTTAGCTGCGTCCCCCAGGTGCAGATGAGCCCTGCAGGCGACACCCTCGAGCACGTCGACGTCCTCATCGTCGGCGCCGGCCTCTCCGGCATCGGCGCCGCTCACCATCTGCAGGAGCGCTGCCCCGGCAAGAGCTACGCGATCCTCGAGGCGCGCGAGGCGATCGGCGGCACCTGGGACCTCTTCCGCTATCCCGGGATCCGTTCCGATTCCGACATGCACACGCTGGGCTACCGCTTCCGTCCCTGGACCGACTCGAAGTCGATCGCCGAGGGGCCGAAGATCCTGCGCTACATCCGCGACACCGCCCGCGAGGGAGGCATCGATCGACATGTTCGCTTCCAGCACCGGGTCGTCGCCGCCGAGTGGTCGAGCGCCGAGGCTCAGTGGACGGTCGAGGCAGAGCGCGCCGACACGGGTGAGCCGGTTCGGCTCACCTGCGGCTTCCTCTTCGTCAACAGCGGCTACTACCGCTACGACGAGGGCTACACGCCCGAGTTCCCCGGCATCGACGGGTTCTCCGGCCGGGTCGTCCACCCCCAGCACTGGCCGGAGGACTTCGAGTACGCCGGCAAGCGGGTGGTCGTGATCGGCAGCGGCGCCACCGCGATGACGCTGGTGCCGGCGATGGCCAAAGAGGCCGCGAAGGTGACGATGCTGCAGCGCTCGCCGACCTACGTCGTCTCGATGCCGGGCGAAGATGGGATCGCGATCCGTCTGCGCCGCTTCCTCTCCGACAAGGCCGCCTACGCGATCGTGCGCTGGAAGAACGTCTTCCTGCAGGGGGTCAGCTACCGGCTCTCCCGCAAGCGTCCGGAGCTGATGAAAAAGCTGCTGCGCAAAGGCGTGATGAAAGCGCTGCCGCCGGGCTACGACGTCGACACCCACTTCAAGCCCCGCTACGACCCCTGGGACCAGCGCCTCTGCCTGGTCCCTGACGCCGACCTCTTCCGGGCGCTCGGCGACGGCAGCGCCGAGATCGTCACCGACCGCGTCCGCGGCTTCAGCGAGAAGGGGATCGAGCTCGAGTCCGGGGCCGAGCTGGAGGCCGACATCGTGATCACGGCGACCGGCCTCAACCTGCTCTTCCTCGGCGGCATGCGGATCTCGATCGACGGCGAGGAGCCCGAGATGGCGCGGGCCCTGACCTACAAGGGGATGATGCTGAACGACTTCCCCAACTTCGCCTACACGCTCGGCTACACCAACGCCTCCTGGACGTTGAAGGCCGACCTCACCGCCGAATACATCTGCCGTCTGCTCGGGCACATGGACGCCGGCGGCCACCGCGTCTGCGTCCCCCGCGTCACCGACCCCTCCGTGACCGAGGAGCCGCTGCTCGACTTCAACTCCGGCTACGTCCTGCGCTCGCTCGACCACCTGCCCAAACAGGGCTCGAAGGAACCGTGGAAACTGCGCCAGAACTACCCGCTCGACCTGCGCATGCTGCGCCACGGCCCGATCGAGGACGGCACCATGCAGTTCCCCAGCCCGGCGCCGCAGGGCCGGCCGCTGGAGCCGGCCGCCGCCTGAGCCCTGCTCTTCCGACGACGCCCGGGCTTGCGGACGGACTCCCGGGGCCGCCGCTAGGCTTGGACGGCTTCTCGGCGCCTTGGCGGAGTGGCTACGCAGCGGCCTGCAAAGCCGTTTACACCGGTTCGATTCCGGTAGGCGCCTTCGACCTCGCCCTGCTCGTCGAGCAGGAGCCGCGGCCGGATCAGCAGTCGCGTACGTTGAAGTCGGTGTTGTGAACGTACGGTTTCTGGCCGGGGACGTCGCCGTTCCAGAACGTGTTGGCGACCGCGTAGTAAGCGTCGTTCCAGGGTGCGGAATGGATGCGGTACCAGTAGCCGTCGGGATTGGCGCTGACGATCTGAGGCGCGTAGACCTTGCAGCTGACCTCGACGTATCCGTAGGGCGGGACCTTCGGTCCCATGCCAGAGGCGTTGTAGGGGTTGGTGAAGGTGTTCGCGCCCAAGGAGCCCTGCTGCTCGACGTAGACGGCCGGGGGCGCCGCCGCCCCTGGCTTGGCCCCCGGCGTCCCCGGCGCGGCTGGTGCGGCCGGGGCGGGGAGGCGCGGCGAGGAGCAGGCCTCCGCGTTGCCGATGTCGCTGCCGCTTTTCTCGATATAGGTGTCGAGGAAGTCGTGCGGGAACCAGCTTGCCTTGGGCCTGCCGGCGGCAACCAGGCAGTTGTAGGCCTTGAGCGTCGTGATGTGGCGACGGTAGGGCTTCGGCCTGTCGGGGCTGCCGGGGAAGACGAGCCAGGCCTTGATCTCCTCGGCGGGGGTGGGCCGCGGATAGGCGCGGCTGTTGACGATGCGGCCGACCAGGAAATTACCGGTGCTTTCGGTGTCGACGATGCCGTAGCTGCGGCCACAACCCCCGTCCACGGAGAGGCCCCGGGCCCAGTCGACGTTGGCGCGCCAGGCCTCCAAGTCCCACGTGTTGCCCCCCGCGAAGCGCGCGCTGACCGCCCCGTAGCGGGCGTGGCAGGCCATCTGCATGTACATCACGTGTCGCTGCTCGGTCGTCATGTCGGCGCTGAAATGAGCGCAGCGGTTGAGGTCCTCCCACATCGCGCCGTAGACCGGGTTGCTCTCGTTGTCGGCATCGGGCGTCCAGAAGTAGTACCCGTTCGCCCGCGCCAGGCCGGTGGGCTCGAACTGGATCAGCGTCCCGACTCCTTCGCCGGTCGTCCTCGTCGACGCGATCCAGCTGCTGTTGTCGCAGCGGACGAAGGGCTCGTCGCGGCGCTTGGTGTCGACATCGTCAGCGAAGGGGTTGCTGACGCTGAGTTGCGCTTCGACCGGCATCTCGGGGATCGAGCCGGCGCTGACGCGCAGCGACCGTCGCGCCACCAGCCTTCCTCGAGCCGGGCCAGGGCGTCCGACCACGACCCTGTGGACAGCTGTGCCGAGCGAACGGCCCTTGACGCCGCGAACTCCGCGCCGCGCCGCCCCGCGACAGGTCAGGCGGGCCTTCCAGGTCCCGGACGCACGCTTCGGAACACGCCAGCTGACCATCCGGGTGGGGCCGCCGAGGCTGACGGAGTAGGGACCGTAGCGCCGACCGCCGCCGCGCAGGGAAAGCGAGCAGGAGGACGCAGCGGCGGGCGCCGCCACCTCCAGTAGCCCGGTCTTTCCCCTCTGTGGCGGTGGGGACGGCAAGATCGACGGCTGTGCCTGGGCGACGGAGGTGGCCCCCGACAACGCGACGAGGAAGGCGACGAGGGCGAATGGGCTGCGGTTCATCGCGCGAAGATACTCGAAGCCCTGACTACTCAACTTCCCGGCGTGAGCGCTCGTCCCTTCCAATTTGGTCTCAGGTATGCCTCTTCGAACCCGGCGCGGAGGATGTTGCGGTAGCTGGCACTGGGGCGGTCGGGGACGCGCTCGCCGGTCTCGACGAAGAGGGTGTGGCAGCCGGCATCGGCGGCATCGACGATGCGGCGGTGCAGGAGGGCGAGCTGACAGCCGCGCCCGCGGGCGGGCTCGAGGGTGGCGGCGATGCCGAACTCGGCGATGCCGTCGTGGACGTGCATGGCGGCGCAGGCCTGCGCCTCACCGTCGATGCGGGCGACATAGCAGTGCCACCCCTCGCGGCCAGGCAGGTCGGCGAAAAAGGCCGAGGCCCAGGCGGGCAGGCCGAAGCCGGTGGCGGCGATCATCCCGAACGGCCCTTGGTCCGGGGCGGTGAGCTCCAAGACCTCGACGTCGGGTGCCCGGAAGCGCGGCGGGTGCGGGTCGCGGACGAACTTCATCCAGGCATAGCCCTTACCGAAGCCGTTCGCTTCTAGCCAGCCCTCGGCCAGGCTGGTCGCGGGCAGGCTCGGGGTGACGGGGACGTAGTACTCGACGCCGCGCGACGCTGCCCACTCGGTGGCCGCGGCGAGGTGCCCACCCTCGACCGCGCCCGGCTCAGTCGCGCCGAGCACGAGGTTCATCATCCCGACCCCGGGTAGGTCGGTGACGATGGACACCTGCACCGGCCCGAATTCCCGCAGCTCGACGCCTTTCTCCCTGGCGACGTCGCCGGGCACCGACTCCCAGACGTCTCGCCAGAAGCGCCGCTCGCTCCGGTCGAGCGCCTCGCGGTCGTACCTGGCTCCGCCTGCCGTTTCCTCGTACGCCATCGCTGCTGCCAGCATATGAGCGTGGCGACCGCACCCGCACCGGCTGAGGCGTCACCGGCGAGCCAGATCCCCGAGAACCAGGTGATCGTGCTGTTCGGCGCGACCGGAGACCTGGCGAAGCGGAAGCTGCTGCCCGGGATGTTCCACCTGGCGCAGGCGGGGCTGATGCCGAAGCGCTTCCGGATCCTCGGCGCGGCGCGGCACGAGGTCGACCTCGAGGAGTTCCGCGAGTTTGCCCGGCAGGCGATCGAGGCATCCGGCCGCGAGGACATGTCGCCCGCGACCTGGGGCCCCTTTGCCGAATCGCTGCGCTTCGTCGGGGTGGGGGACGGGTTCCAGCCGCTCGGCGAGGCGGTTGGAGGAGCGCGCGAGGAACTCGGTGGCGAGGCGGGTGTCCTCTACTACCTCTCGCTGCCGCCGAGCGCGACTCCGCCCACCGTGGAGGCGCTGGGCGCCGCGGGGCTCGGCGAGGGCGCCCGGGTGATCGTCGAGAAGCCGTTCGGCACCGACCTTGCCTCGGCCCGGAAGTTGAACGCGCTGCTGCACTCGGTCTTCGAGGAGCGCTGCATCTACCGGATCGACCACTACCTCGGCCGCGAGGCGGTGCAGAACCTGCTGGCGCTGCGCTTCGCCAACGGGATGTTCGAGCCGGTCTGGAACCGCAACCACATCGACCACGTGCAGATCGACATTCCCGAGACCCTCGGGATCGAGATGCGCGGCAGCTTCTACGAGCAGACCGGCGCCTACCGCGACATGGTCGTCACCCACCTGTTCCAGGTGCTCGGGTTCGTCGCGATGGAGCCGCCGACCTCTTTGGAGCCGAAGGCGCTGGGGATCGAGCGGGAGAAGGTCTTCGACTCGATGCAGCCGCTGTCGCCGCAGAACGTCGTCCGCGGCCAGTACGCCGGCTACCGCGACGAGGACGGCATCGCCCCGGACTCGGACACCGAGACCTTCGTCGCGGTCAAGGCCTTCGTCGACAACTGGCGCTGGGAGGGCGTTCCCTTCTACCTGCGCTCGGGCAAGCGACTTGCCGAGAGCCGCCACCTGCTGACGATCGCCTACGCGCAACCACCGCGTCGCATGTTCCCGCTCGACTGCGACCAGATCGTCGAGTCCTTCGGCCACGATCACCTCACCTTCGAGCTCGGCGACCCGGGGAGCATCTCCGCCTCCTTTCTCGCCAAGGTGCCGGGGCCGACTATCCAGCTCGGCGAGGCCCACATGCGTTTCAGCTACGCCGACACCTTCGGTGGCGCCGAACGCGTCCTCGACGCCTACGAGCGCCTGATCCATGACGTGATGGTCGGCGACCGCACCCTCTTCACCAGCTCAGAGGCGATCGAGCGCCTCTGGGAGATCTCCGAGCCGGTCCTCGAGCGCCGACCGCCGGCGCTGACCTACGAACCCGGCTCCTGGGGACCGCCCGCGATCGACCAGCTGATCGCCCCGCGCCGCTGGCACCTGCCCCACGAACACGTCTGAGCGCGGTCTCAGGTGGAGTCGGCGGCACGCCATCCCGGTACGTGCCATTCGACGTACTTCCTGGGGTGCCCGCGGCGCCAGCAGCGCATGCCGCCGCTCGCCCTGGCGGCGCAGCGGTAGCCGTTGGGGGCGGTCCCGGAGAGGTGGGCCATGCTCGCCAAGTCCTTTGCCTTGCGGCAGCCGAGCTGGCGGTAGACGAAGACGTAGACCGCGTTCCCGACCGTCGCCCTGCGGCAGCTCGAGTCGACGCGGAAGGAGGGCTGGAGGGGCGGCGGCGCGACCGAAGCCGCCGGACTCGCGTTGATGATCTTTCGTTCGATTGCCTCGATCGGGGAGATCAGCTCCGGTCCCATCAGGACCGCCTCGAGGCCCTCCAACCCGCCGTTTTTGAATTTCCCCCCTTCCCATTCGCCTTCGGACGTCCGCGTCAGCAGGACGCAGAGGACTTGGCCCGGCGTCCCCCGCAGACCGAAGCTCTGAGGGCCGCTGGAGACGGCCCCGTTACCGCTCTGCTCGCCGCTGCTCCAGATCAAGGGATTGGAGGCAGAGGGGCATAGTTCGGCCCCTTCGGGGGCGAGGCCGACGTCGATCCGCCAGTGGCAAGCAGTCTCGCCGGCCGCTTTTCCACAGTCCGAGTACTGGAAGGAGAGGTCGGCGAACCACCCTTCGGTCGGCCCGTCGTTGATCGCCAGCTGGCTGATCGTCCCGCCGGGGAAGGCGCGATCGACTGGTCCGGCCGCACCCAGGGCCGGTGCTGCGGTAAGCAGCAATGACCCGAGCGCGACCAGGGCGGCACGGCTGAAGACCTTCCCCAAGACCGTCATTCGAGCGCCCAGTTTATTCACGGCCCTCGAAGAACGGAAAAGGGCCCCGTTAGGGGCCCTTTGTTTCCGAAGGACGTACCACCAGAGAAATCGAAGTCCGCTGGCTCGTCGGTCCTCGAGCTTTGAAGTTCGGCTGTCGCGGCGTGCGAACGTATTGATAAACACCCGCGGGACTGAAAAGTTGCACCGCTTGCATCGGCGCTTGCAGCGAAACCTTTAGCCGGGCGACGACCGCCGCTCGGCTTCCGGTTTCCCGCTGCTAGATTCAGGCCTCCCGGGCGTTTAGCTCAGTTGGGAGAGCGCCAGCTCGACAAGCTGGAGGTCACTGGTTCGAGCCCAGTAACGCCCACTCTGCGGATCGCGGTGCAGCGCTCGCAACGGACCGTCGATCTGGCCGCTGCTCGTCCTCTAGGCTCGCCGCCTCGTGATTGGGACCTATGCAGCGGTGCTGGCGGTCTGCGGGGCGTCGCTGACGATCGGGCAGGCGGCGATCGGGCTCTGCGGCGCTCGCCGCTGGTCGTGGCTGTCGCCGGCGGTCGGCTTGGCACTGCTCTGCGCGGTCTGTTGGGGGACGGTGCGACTGGGAGGCGACGGGGTCTTTTCGGTCGTTGCGGTGGTGGCGCTCGTGATCGCCTCGGTCGCCTATCTCCGCGGACGGGTCGAGGGCGCGGGGGAGGCGTTGCGCGCCGGTTGGCCGGTCGCGCTCCTGGCCCTGCTGACGGCCTCGCTTCCCTTCGCGGTCGAAGGCCACTTCGGGATCCTCGGCACCAGCTTCAACCCCGACATGTCGCAGCACCTGCTGGCGACGGACCGGCTCGCGCACGGACACGGGTCGCAACTGCTCCAGCAGGGCTACCCGCTCGGCCCACACTCGATCGTCGTCGCGCTACACAAGGGCCTCGGCATCGGCCTCGTCCAGGGCTTCGGCGGCCTGACCGTGGCGGTCGCGGTGCTTGCCCCGCTGACCGCCCTCACCGCCTTCGCAAATCTCAAGCCGATCCCCCGCACGGCCGGCGCCCTCGCCGTCGGCCTCGCCTACCTGGTCGCCTCCTACTTCGCCCAGGGCGCCTTCAAGGAGACGATGCAGGCCCTCTTCGTCCTCGCCTTCGCCCTGGCCCTGCGCGAGTCGACCAGAAGCTGGAAAGACCTACCGCTCCGCTTCCTCCCAGCAGCCCTGATCGCGGTGGGAAGCGTCTACACCTACAGCTTCCCGGGGTTGATTTGGCTGATCGGGACCGCCGCCATCTGGGCGCTGGCGCAATTCGCCGTCAGCCGCCGCGGATCACCCGCGGGTGGCGGTGTGGCGGGGGCCCCCCGCGGCGCGGAGGATGCGAAGCATCCGAGCACCGTGGGGGATGCCACACCGACAGGCCCCGCGGTATTACGCCCCGTCCTCCTCGCTGTTCTGGCCTTTGCCGTTCTGGTCGCTCCCGAGATTGGCCGCATGATCGACTTCCACCGCTTCGAGACCTTCGACCCCAACGGCCCCGGCCTCGGCAACCTCTTCGGCCAGGTCTCGCCCTTCGAGGCGCTCGGCATCTGGCCATCCGGCGACTTCCGCCTCGCCCCCGGCGACGGCGCCATGCCAGCCGCCGGCTACTACCTCGGCATCGCCTGCGCCCTGGCGCTGCTCCTCCACGGCATCGTGCGCTGCTGGCGCCGCCGCGAGCTGGCGCTGCTCGCTGGCTTTGGCGCCGCGGCACTCGCCTACGCCGCGGCTCGCGTCGGCGGCACGCCCTACACCGCCGCCAAGGCGATCGAGATCGCCGCCCCCCTGGCGGCGGTCGTCATCCTGCTGCCGCTGCTTTCAGAGTTGTTGGTCCTTTTGTCCCTATACCGGACAAAAGGACCAACAACTTGGCGTGAGCGGTGGCCGGCGGCACTTGCCGGCCTCGCCGCGGCGGGGTTCCTCCTCGGAGCCGCCGTCTGCTCGCTGCTCGCCCTTGCCAACGCCCCGGTCGGGCCGACCTCCTACTCACCGGCCCTCACTGGCCTGCGGCCGCTGGTTGCCGCCGACTCGATCCTGGTGCTAGCCCCGGAGGAGCTGCTCGCCGATCAGCACGGTGGCCCCTACATCTCCTGGGAGCTGCGCGGCGGCCGCGTCTGCATCGCGGCCGAAGGCGAACTCGACGCGCCGCCGCCGGGCGTCCGCTTCGTCGTCGCCCGCGGCACCGGCGGGCAGCCTCCGTTCCCGGCCCTCCGCGTGAACCGGGTGGCGCCTCCCTACGTTCTCTGGGAGGCGACCGGACCGGTCCGCGACAGGAGCCCCTGTCCGCTGATCGCCGTCCGCCAGGCGCGCCAGGGCCCCGCACGCTGAGCACGGCTGCGGTGCGGCCGGGCGGATGCAAGCGGCGACCGCATCGGGGCACGTACCATGGCCCCAGATGGAGGCCGCGACCGAGAAGCTGACCGTGACGCTGCCGGACGGCAAGCCGCTGGAGCTGCCCGCGGGCGCGACCGGTGCCGACGCGGCGGCGGCGATCGGGCCGGGGCTGGCCAAGGCGGCGCTGGCGATCCGCGTCGACGGCGAGTTGCGCGACCTCTCCGCGCCGCTGCCCGAGGGCGGCGCCGAGATCGGGATCGTCACCGACCGCGACTCCGACGGGCTGGAGTTGATTCGCCACGACGCCGCCCACGTGATGGCTGAGGCGGTGCTGGAGCTGTACCCGGGGACGAAGGTGACGATCGGCCCCCCGATCGAGTCCGGCTTCTACTACGACTTCGAGTTCCCGGCCGATACAAAGATCACCGAAGACGACCTGCCGCAGATCGAAGCGGCGATGCTCGAGCACATCGCCGCCGACGAGCAGTTCGGCCGCCGCGACGTGTCCGCCGCCGAGGCGATCGAGGTCTTCCGGGAACAGGGCCAGGACTACAAGGTCGAGCTGATCGAAGACCTCGTCCGCGACGAAGGGGTCGAGACCGTCTCGCTCTACCGCAACGGGCCCTTCGAGGACCTCTGCCGCGGCCCGCACGGTCCCTCGACCGGGCGCATCAAGGCGATCAAGCTCAACTCCGTCGCCGGCGCCTACTGGCGCGGCGACGAGGACCGCGAGCGGCTGACCCGGGTCTACGGCACCGCCTTCTTCGCGAAGAAGGACCTCGACCAGCACCTGGAGCGGATCGAGGAGGCGAAGGCCCGCGACCACCGCCGGCTCGGTCCCCAGCTCGGCCTCTTCATGTTGCGTGACGAGGCGCCGGGGATGCCGTTCTGGCTGCCGAACGGGACCACCCTGCTGCACCTGATCGAGGCCGAGGTCCAGGGGCAGTTGCGCAAGCGCGGCTACCAGGAGATCGCCACCCCGCAGGTGCTCGACGAGCAGCTCTGGCACCGTTCCGGCCACTGGGACAACTACCGCGACGAGATGTACTTCATGGAGGACGGCGAGCGGCGCTTCGCGCTGCGGCCGATGAACTGCCCCGGCGCCTGCCTCGTCTACGGCTCCGATCGCCACTCCTACCGGGAGCTGCCGCTGCGCCTGGCCGAGTTTGGCCGCGTCTCCCGCAACGAGCGCGAGGGCGTCCTCCACGGCCTCCTGCGGGTGCGCGCCTTCACCCAGGACGACGCCCACGTCTACTGCACCGAGGAGCAGATAACGAGTGAGGTGGCGGGTATCTGCGAGGCGATCGACGAGCTCTACGCCCGCTTCGGCTTCGAGGACGTCCGGGTCGAGCTCTCGACCCGGCCGGAGAAGTCGATGGGCTCGGACGAGCAGTGGGCGAAGGCCGAGGCGGCGCTGGCCGCGGCGCTCGAGCAGCAGGGCAGGGAGTACGAGCTGCATCCCGGCGACGGCGCTTTCTACGGGCCGAAGATCGACTTCCACGTCACCGACGCGCTCGGCCGTTCCTGGCAGTGCGGCACCTGCCAGCTCGACTTCCAGATGCCCGAGCGCTTCGACCTCTATTACACCGGCGCCGACGACGCCCCCTACCGGCCGGTGATGATCCACCGCGCCTTGCTCGGCTCGATGGAGCGCTTCGCCGGGATCCTGATCGAGCACTACGCCGGCCGTTTCCCGGTCTGGCTGGCGCCGGTGCAGGCGATCGTCCTGCCGATCTCCGACCGCCACAATCCCTACGCCCACCGCGCCTACGAGCAGCTGCGCGAACTCGGCGTGCGGGTCGCCATCGACGACCGCTCCGAGTCGATCGGCAAGAAGGTCCGGGACGCCGCGATCGGCCGCTACCCGTACATGCTGGTGGTCGGCGACCGCGAGCAGGAGAACAGCGCCGTCGCGGTCCGCTCCCACGCCGACGGTGAGCTGGGGGAGATGTCCTACGCCGAGTTCGCCGACCGCGTCAGGGCCGAGACCGCCGCTGCCTGAGCGCAGCCGGGCTTGCCAACCGCCGATCGGGCTCTATACTCCGGCCGACTTGACTGCTGGCACGCCAAATCACCGCCGCCGCTGAGCGCCCCGTGCCTGTGTCCCGACCTCTCGTCCTCTTGAAGCTCCACCGCTCCTCTCGATAGTGCCGGTCCCTCGCAGGTTCGATCGGCGCCCACCAGAGCGCGACACGACGCGGATCAACGAGCGCATCCGCGTTCCGCAGGTGCGGCTGATTGGCGCCGACGGCGAGCAGCTCGGGATCGTCGAGATCAACGAGGCGCTGAAACGCGCCCAGGACGCGGACCTCGACCTGGTCGAGGTGGCGCCCGGCTCGAAGCCTCCGGTCACCCGCCTGCTCGACTACTCGAAGTACAAGTACGAGCAGGAGCAGAAGCAGAAGCAGGCCCGTAAGCACCAGCAGCAGGTCAACATCCGCGAAATCAAGCTGCGGCCGAAGATCGCGACCCACGACTACGAGACCAAGAAGGGCCACGTCGAGCGCTTCCTCAAGCACCACGACAAGGTCAAGGTCACGATCATGTTCCGCGGCCGCGAGCAGGCCCATCCCGAGCGCGGCCGGGCGCTGCTGCAGAAGCTCTTCGAGGACCTCGGCGGGATCGCCGTGATCGAGTCGGCGCCGCTTCAGGAAGGGCGCAACATGAGCATGCTGCTGGCGCCGAGCAAAGAGGTCGACAAGCTCGATGGGGCGGTTCCTGAGGGAGACGCGGGTGAGGCGGCTTCGGCTGAGGACTCAGCCGCTGACGCTCCTGCGGCTGAGGGCTAAGCGCGAGCGAGGACCACGTCGGCGATGCGCTCGGCGGCTTGGCCGTCCCAGAGGGGAGGCGGCTCGAGTGGGGCTGGGTTGCGGGCGGCCAGCGCTGAGGGGATGCTGGCGATCGCGGCGGGGTCTAGGCCGAGCAGGGTGTTGGTGCCGGCGTTGACGGTCACCGGGCGCTCGGTGTTGGCGCGGAGGGTGAAGCAGGGGACGCCGAGGTAGGTCGTCTCCTCCTGGATGCCGCCGGAGTCGGTGAGCACGGCGCCGGCGTCAGCGAGGAGGGAGAGGAAGTCGAGGTAGCCGAGGGGCTCCACCAGCTCCAAGCCTGGGTGCTCGGAGTCGATGCCCTCCATCATCTTGCGGGTGCGGGGGTGGACCGGGAAGACGACCGGCATCTGGCGGGCGAGGGCGGCTAGCTGCGCGACCGTTTGCGGCAGCAGCGGCCCGTCGACCAGCGCCGGGCGGTGCAGCGTGACTAAGGCGTAGGCGCCAGGCTCGACCCCGAGCTTGGCGGCGGCCCCGGCGGAGCGGAAGCGGTCTTCCAGCGCGACCAGGGTGTCGATCATCGTGTTGCCGACCATGTGCATGCGCTCGTCGGGGATGCCTTCGGCGCGCAGGTTGGCGCTCGCCTCTTCGCTGTGCAGGAAGAGCAGCTCGGAGAAGCGGTCGGCGACGATCCGGTTCACCTCCTCCGGCATCGTCAGGTCGAAGCTGCGCAGGCCCGACTCGACGTGGGCGACGGGGATCCCCAGCTTCACCGCGACAAGCACCGCGGCCAGGGTCGAGTTGACGTCGCCGGGGACGATCACCAGGTCCGGCGCCTCCTCGAGCAGGACCGGCTCCAGGCGCTCCATCGTCCGCGCCGTCATCGCCGCGTGGCTGCCGGAGCCGACCTCGAGCATGTGGTCCGGGGCGGGCACGCCCAGCTCCTCGAGGAAGACCTCCGACATCAGCCGGTCGTAGTGCTGGCCGGTGTGGACGATCGCGTGCCGGCCCTCGGGCAGGCGCGCGCGCAGCGCCCCGATCACCGGCGCCGTCTTGACGAAGTTGGGCCGCGTCCCGACCACGTAGAGGATCCGCATCGCGGCGCCAGCGTACCCACGGCGGTGGCCGCGACTCCGCTCAGGCGTCGTCGTCTGCTTCAATAGCGAGCCCGATGCCGAAGATGAAAACCCATTCCGGCGCCAAGAAGCGCTTCCGCAAGACCGCCACCGGCAAGCTCCGGGGCCGTCGCGCCTACTCCAGCCACATCCTGGAGAAGAAGTCGCCGAAGCGGAAGCGGCGGATGGCGCGGCCGGTGGACATCTCGCCGAACGACGCGCCGACGGTGCGCAAGCTGCTTGGAGGCAAGTAGATGAGCCGCGTCAAGCGCTCCGTCCACGCGCGCAAGAAGCGCCGCAAGGTGCTGAAGGAAGCGAAGGGCTATTTCGGCCGCAAGCATTCCTCCTACCGCTTCGCCAAAGAGCAGGTGCAGCGGTCGGGGATGTACGCCTACCGTGACCGGCGCAACCGCAAGCGGACCTTCCGCCGCCTCTGGATCACCAGGATCAACGCCGCCGCGCGGCTGGAGGGCATGAGCTACTCCGAATTGATGCACGGCCTGAACAAAGCCGAGGTCGAGGTCAACCGCAAGATGCTGGCCGAGATCGCGGTCTCTGACCGCGACGCCTTCCGCCGATTCGTGGAGCTGGCCCGGGAGGGTGCGGCCGCCTAGGGGCGCTGCCGACACTTGACCTTCCCGGGCGGGCCGTGAGAACGGCCCGCTTTTTCGTTCCAGGAGAAGAAACGACCGACCAGAAGAGACAGACGCGAACCCACCAGAGGACACCGAGATGATCGTCAGCCCAACGAACGAGAAGCTGAAGCTGGTCCGCAAGCTGCGCGACCGCAAGCACCGCGAGCGCGAGGGCCTGTTCGCCAGCGAGGGCGAGGACCTGGTCGAGGCCGGGCTGGCGGCGGGGCTCGAGCCGGGCTTCCTGCTGACCGCCGCCGGCTCGGGGCTGTCGGAGCGGTGGGGCGGCGACGAGGTCGACCCAGAGCTGCTGTCCGCGACCTCCTCGCTCGGCTCGGGCACGCGCGCGATCGCCGTCTGGCCGCTGCGCTGGTCGGAGGCCCCGGCGACCCCGTGCCTCTATCTCCACGGCGTCTCGGACCCCGGCAACGTCGGGACCATCGCCCGCAGCGCCGATGCCCTGATCGGCAGCGCGGTCGTGCTCGGTCCCGACTGCGCCGACCCCTTCTCGCCGAAGGCGGTGCGGGCCAGCATGGGCTCGATCTTCACCCGGCCTCCGCTGCGGGCCGGGGTCGAGGCGACCCCCGGGGGACGGGCGGCGCTGGTGGCCCACGGCGGCACCGGCCTCGAGGCGCTGGCAGGCGCGGCGACGATCTGCCTCGGCGCCGAGCGCGAGGGCCTGCCGGCAAGCGTTCTGGAGCAGTGCGACGTGAAGGTGACGATTCCCCTGCGCCCGAGCGTCGAGTCGCTCAACGTCGCCGCCGCGGCGGCCATAGCCTGCGAGCGGCTATCGTCGCTCGCCATGTCGGAGGCGCGGCCCGATGCTTGAGCGGATCGAGGAGATCAGGGGCGAGGCCGCGACGGCGATCGCGGCGGCTTCCTCCAGCGCCGAGCTGGAGGAGCTGCGGGTGCGCTACCTCGGTCGCAAGGCCGAGCTGACGTCGGTCCTGCGCGGGATCGCCGAGCTGCCGGCCGACGAACGGGGCAAGGTGGGCGGCGCCGCGAACAGGGCCCGGCAGGAGCTCGAGGCGCTGCTCGAGGCCAGCGCCGCGCAGCTCGACGCCAGCGAGCTGGAGAGCCGGCTCGCCGGCGACCGCGTCGACGTCACCCTGCCCGGGGCGCAGCCGCGGCCGCTCGGCCACGCCCACCTGATCGCCCGCACCACGCGGTTGATCGAGGACGTGATGGTGGGTCTCGGCTACCGGGTGATGGAGGGGCCGGAGATCGAGCACGACTACTACAACTTCACCGCTCTTAACCACCCACCCGGCCACCCGGCGCGGATGCTCCAGGACACCTTCTACGTGCAGTCGCACCCCGACGTGCTGCTGCGGACCCACACCTCGCCGGTCCAGGTGCGCTCGATGGAGTCGCAGCCGCCGCCGATCTTCATCATCGTCCCCGGCAAGGTCTACCGGCGCGACTCCGACGCCACCCACAGCCCGATGTTCCACCAGATCGAGGGGCTGGCGATCGCCGAGGGGATCACCCTCGCCGATCTGCAGGGGACGCTGCTGGCGCTCTGCCGGGCGATCTTCGGCGACGAGCGCGAGGTGCGGCTGCGGCCCCACTTCTTCCCCTTCACCGAGCCCAGTGTCGAGGTCGACGTCTCCTGCTTCCAGTGCGGCGGCAGCGGCTCGCTGGCCTCCGGGGAGCGCTGCAACCTCTGCAAGGGCCAGGGCTGGATCGAGATCCTCGGCGCCGGCATGGTCGACCCCAACGTGCTCGGCTTCGTCGAGTCGGGCGGCTACGACCCCGAGCGGGTGCAGGGCTTCGCCTTCGGGATCGGGATCGAGCGGGTGGCGATGCTGCGCCACGCGGTCCCGGACCTGCGGCGCTTCTTCGACAACGACGTGCGGATGCTGGAGCAGTTCGGATGAGGGTGCCCTACTCATGGCTGCGCGAGTACTGCGACCCCGGTGTCGCGGTCGAGGAGATCGCCGAGCGGCTGGTGATGACCGGGACCGAGGTCGAGCGGATCGGCGGCGTCGGCCCGCCCTCGGGCGACGGCTTCGTCGTCGGCAAGGTGATCAGCGCCGAGCAGCACCCCAACGCCGACCGGCTGCGGGTCTGCAAGGTCGACAGCGGCGACGGCGAGCGCACGATCGTCTGTGGCGCCCCCAACGTCGCCGCCGGCCAGACCGTCGCCGTGGCGCTGCCGGGGGCGACGATGCCGAACGGCGAGAAGCTGCGCCAGGCCAAGCTGCGGCGGGTCGTCTCCGAAGGCATGGTGCTCTCGGTCTCCGAGCTCGAGCTCGGCGAGGACGCCGACGGGATCCTCGTGCTCGAGGACGGGCCGGCGGCGGGGACGCCGCTGGCCGAGGTGCTGCCGATCGCCGAGCCGGTGCTGGAGCTGGAGGTGACGCCGAACCGGGTCGACTGCCTCGGGATCTGGGGCGTCGCGCGCGAGGTCCACGCGATCTCGGCGGCGCCGTTGGCGGCGGAGCCATGGAGCGAGGACGCCGTCGCCGAGGGCGCGGGGGACGTCTCCGACTACGCCTCGGTGGAGGTGGAAGCCCCCGAGCTCTGCCCGCGCTTCACCGCTCGCGTCTTCACCGACCTCGAGGTCGGCCCTTCGCCGCTGTGGCTCCAGGCGCGATTGAGCGCCGCCGGCCAGCGGCCGATCAACAACGTCGTGGACATCACCAACTACGTGATGCTGCTGACCGCGCAGCCGTTGCACGCCTTCGACCTCGACGAGGTGCCGAACGGGGCCTTGACCGTTCGCGTCGCCAGCGCCGGCGAGAAGATGACCACCCTCGACGGGGTCGAGCGCAGTTTCGACGCCGAGACGGTGCTGGTCTGCGACGAGAACGGCGCGAGCGGGATCGCCGGCATCATGGGCGGCCAGTCCTCGGAGGTCTCGGCGGGGACGACGCGGGTGCTGCTCGAGGTCGCCAACTGGGACGGCACCAACGTCCTCCGCACCTCGCGCCTGCTCGGCCTGCGCTCCGAGGCCTCCTCTCGTTTCGAGAAGCAGCTCCACCCGGCGCTGTGCATGCGGGCGCAGCGGATCGCCTCGCGGCTGCTGGTCGAGCTCTGCGGGGCGAAGCTGGTGCCGGGGACGCTCGACGTCGCCGCGGAGCCTCCCGCGCCGCCGTCGATCGGGCTGCGGGCCGCCCGGGTCGAGGGCCTGCTGGGGATGGCGGTCCCGCAGGCCGACCAGAGCGCCTACCTGGAGCGGCTCGGCTTCGGTGTCGAGCCCGATGGGGACGACCTGCGGGTCGAAGTCCCGCCCGACCGCCACCACGACGTCACCCGCGAGGTCGACCTGATCGAGGAGGTCGGTCGGGTCCACGGCTTCGACCGGCACCTGCCGACGACGCTGCCGGCGGTGGCGGAGAAGGTCGGCGGGCTCAGCCGCGAGCAGCAGCTGCGGCGGCGGGCCGAGGACGTGCTGCGCGACCTCGGCCTCGACCAGGTCGTCGGCTGGAGCTTCACCGACCCCGGCGAGGGCGGGCGGCTGCGGCTGCCCGAGGGCGATCCCCGCGCCGAGCCGGTGCTGCTCGCCAACCCCCTCTCCGAAGACCAGTCGGCGATGCGGACCAGCCTGCTCGGCTCCCTGCTCGATGTCGCCTCGCGCAACCTCGCGCACGACGCCGACGCCGTCGCCCTCTTCGAGTCCGGCCAGGTCTACCTAAACCTCCCGCCGATGGGCCGAAATGCCACGCATATCGAGGGAAATCGGCCCGTCGACCCGCTTGCGGGGGTGTTTGTGGGGGAGCGGGCGGCGCCTTTTGGGGAGCCGCATCGGCTTGCGGCGCTGGCCTCCGGGGCGCTGGTCGAGCGCTCTTGGCGCGGCGGCGGCGAGCCGGCCGACTACTTCTCCCTCAAGGCGGTGCTGGAAGCGCTGGCCGGGCAGCTCGGCGTGGGCTTGAGCTTCGAGGCGGCGCCGGAGCCGTTCCTGCACCCGGGCCGGGCCGCCGCGATCTCGATCGCCGGCGTCCCGATCGGGTGGATCGGCGAGGTCCATCCACTGGTCTGCCGCGAGTGGGACGTCGAGGCCGCGGCCGGCTTCGAAATCGCCACCGCTGCACTGGTCGGCGCCGCGACGGTGGGCGAAGAGGCCTTCGAGGACGTCACCACCTACCCGGCGGTCCACCAGGACATCGCCGTCGTCGTCCCGGCCGACGTCACCGCGGTCGCGGTCCACGACGCGGTCCTCGAGGGCGGCGGCGAGCTGCTGCGCTCGGCCCGGGCCTTCGACCTCTACGAGGGCGAGCAGCTCGGCGCGGGGCGCAAGAGCCTCGCCCTGCGGCTCGAGTTCCGAGCCGCCGACCGCACGCTCACCGACGAGGAGGTCGCCGGCCTGCGCGACTCGATCGTGGCCGAGCTGGAGGGGATCGGGGGCGGTCTGCGTGAATGACGCCGCCACCCAACCGCTCAGCGGCGAGCCCGCGGCGCGGGTGCTGGTTGCCGGCGCCTCCGGCTTCACCGGCGCCCTGGCGGCGCAGATCGCCTGGCGCCACCCGCGGCTGCAGTTGGTCGCCGTTACCTCGCGCAGCGACGCCGGAACCCGGCTCGACCGCCTCTACCCGCGCTACCGGGTGCCGCTGGAGCTGACCGAGCTCGACCTCGACCGGGTCGAGGGCATCGACGCCGCGATCGTCGCCTACCCGCACGGCGCCGCGGCGCCGACCGTGGCCGCCCTCCGCGCCCAGGGCGTGCTCGTCGTCGACCTCTCCGCCGACTTCCGGCTGCGGGAGATGGACACCTACGAGCGCTGGTACGGCGAGCACGGCGCCCCCGACCTGTTCGGCCAGGGCGTCTACGGCTTGACCGAGCTCTATCGCGAGCAACTGCGCGGGGCGAAGCTGGTGGCGACGCCGGGCTGCTACCCGACCGCCAGCGTCCTCGCCCTGGCGCCGCTGGCGGAGAAGGGCCTGCTGGCGGACGTCGTCGTCAACGCGATGCAGGGCGTCTCCGGCGCGGGACGCGGCGGCGGCGACAGCATGCACTACGCCGCGATGGACGAGAACGCCTTCGCCTACAAGACGGAGGGGCACCGGCACCGCCCGGAGATCGAACAGGAGCTGGCGGCGCTCGGCAGCCCGGCCCCCGTCACCTTCGTCCCCCACCTGCTGCCGCTCGACCAGGGCGAGCTGGCGAGCTGCTACGCGCAGACCACCGAGCCGGTCGCCAAGGAGGAGGTCCAGGCCCTCTACCGCGAGCGCTACGCCGGCGAGCCCTTCGTCAAGGTCGTCGACGGTCCACCGGGGCTGCGCGACCTGCGCGATACCAACGAGTGCCATGTCCACGTCACCGTCGAGGAGCGTGGCCGGGTGCTGGCCTTCTCGGCGATCGACAACCTCTGGAAGGGGGCCTCGGGCCAGGGGATCCAGAACCTCAACCTGATGCTCGGCCTGGACGAGACGGAGGGCCTGCTCTGATGCCGCCGGCCGCTGACACGACGTTCTTCAGCTCGCGCTGGGTGCAGCCCCCGGACGGGATCGAGGAGCTCGATCCGGACCGGCTCGCGCCGGGCTTCCGCGCCGCCGGCGCCCACTGCGGGCTCAAGGGCGGCGGCAAGACCGACGTCGGCCTGCTGGTCTGCGACGAGGAGGCGGTGACCTCGTCCCTGCTGCTGACCCGCAACGCCTCCTCGGCCGCCCCGGTGCGGGTCTGCCGCGACCGCTGCGACAGCGGCCGCGTCCGCGCCGCGGTGGTCAACTCCGGCAACGCCAACGCCGAGACCGGCGAGAAGGGCTACGCCGACGCCCTGGCGATGTGCGAACGGACCGCCGACGCGCTCGGCCTGCAGGCGGCGAGCGTCGCCGTGGCAGAGACCGGGACGATCGGCGTGCCGCTGCCGGTCAGCGCCGTGCTGGGCGGGATCGGCGAGGCAGCCAACCGGCTCTCCGAGCGCGGCGGCGGCGACTTCTCCGACGCGATCGTGACCACCGACCGGTGGCCGAAGCGCTGCACCCTGCGGGCGGGCGGCGTCACCCTCTCCGCCCAGGCCAAGGGCGCCGGGATGATCGAGCCGGACATGGCGACGATGCTCTGCTTCGTCCAGACCGACGCCGTAGTCGAGGACGCCGACGCGGCGCTGCGGGCGGCGGTCGACGCTTCCTTTCACCGGATCACCGTCGACGGTCAGATGAGCACCAACGACACGGTCCTGCTCCAGGCCACCGGCGCCTCCGGAAAGCCGCTGCCGCCGGGCCTCTTGGAGGCGGTCCTGAAGCAGCTCGCGATCGAGATCGTCCGCGACGGCGAGGGCTCCGTCCGGGTCGCCCGGATCGAGGTCGGCGAGGCGGCCTCGGCCGCCGAGGCCGAGCGCGTCGCCCGCGCCGTCGCCAACTCGCCGCTGGTGAAGACGGCGCTGTTCGGCCGCGATCCCAACTGGGGCCGGATCGCCCAGGCCGCCGGCGCTGCGCTCGCGGGCGAGGACCTGGAGGAGATCGGGGCCGACTCGATCGACGCGGCCGAGCTCGGCGGCGAGGAGCAGGAGGCCGAGATCGGCCTGCGGCTGGGCCGCGGCGACCACCGCGCCCACGTCTGGTTCTCCGACCTCGGCTACGAGTATGTGCGGATCAACGCGGAGTACACGACCTGATGGCAAGCGAGAGGAGCGATCGATGACCGAACAGGCGCCGCAGTCGCGGGCGGCCGGGGCCAGCGTCGAGACGCTGCTCGAGGCGCTGCCCTACATCCGCGAGTTCCATGGCCGCACGGTGGTGATCAAGTACGGCGGCGCGGCGATGCTCGACGACGACCTGCGCGAAGCGTTCGCCGCCGACGTGGTCCTGCTCAAGTACGTCGGGCTCAACCCGGTGATCGTCCACGGCGGCGGTCCCGAGATCACCCGCTACATGGACCGCCTCGGCCTCGAGGTGAAGTTCCACGAGGGCCTGCGGGTCTCCGACGCCGACACCGTCGAGGTGGCGAAGATGGTCCTGGTCGGCAAGCTCAACTCCGAAATCGTCCAGCGGCTCAACCGCCATGGTCAGCCTGCGGTCGGGCTCGCCGGCGAGGACGGGACGCTGTTCGAGGTCGCCCCCGCCGCCAACGCCGACCAGGTCGGCTTCGTCGGCTCGGTCGAGCGGGTCGACGTCAACGTCCTCAACCACATCGCCGCCGACTACATCCCCGTGATCGCCTCCTCCGCCTCCGACCGCGACGGCCAGTCCTACAACGTCAACGCCGACGAGGCGGCGGGCAAGGTCGCCGCCGCGCTCGGGGCCCAGAAGGCGATCTTCCTCACCGACGTCGAGGGCTGGCTCGCCGACGCGGGGGACGAGGGCTCGCTGATCTCCCAGGCGACCGTCGGCGAGGTCGAAGAGATGCTGGCCGGGGTCGAGGGCGGCATGCGCCCGAAGCTCCAGGCCTGCGTCAACGCGATTCGCGGCGGTGCCCAGTCGGCCCACATCATCGACGGCAGGGTGCCGCACAGCCTCCTGCTGGAGCTGTTCACCGACGCCGGCATCGGCACCATGGTGAGGCCATGAGCCTGGCCGGGACGCAGGCCCTGGAGGACCGCTACCTGATGCGGACCTACAAGCGGGCGCCGGTCGACTTCGTCCGCGGCGAGGGGGCGCTGCTCTGGGACGCCGACGGCAAGGAGTACCTCGACTTCCTGACCGGGATCACGGTCTGTGCGCTCGGCCACTGCCACCCGGCCGTGGTCGCGGCGGTCCAGGAGCAGACGGGGCAGCTGATGCACGTCTCCAACCTCTTCTACACCGAGCCGATGGCCCGCCTGGCCGAGCGTCTCTCCGAGTCCAGCCTCGGTGGCCGCGTCTTCTTCGCCAACTCCGGCACCGAGGCCAACGAGTGCGCGATCAAGGTGGCCCGCAAGCACGCCCACGGGCGCGGCATCGCCGAGCCGGAGATCGTCAGCTTCGACAACGATTTCCACGGACGCAGCTACGGCGCCCTCTCGGCGACGCCGAAACTTGCCGCCAACGAGGCGCTGGGGCCGATGCTGCCCGGCTTCCGCGCCGTTCCCCGCAACGACTCGAAGGCGCTGCGCGAAGCGGTGGGGGAGCGGACGGCCGCGGTCCTGCTCGAGCCGATCCAGGGCGAGTCCGGCATCCACCCGATCTCAGACGAGGCGCTGCTGGCCGCCCGCGAGGCCTGCGACGAGGTCGGCGCCCTGTTGATTCTCGACGAGATCCAGACCGGGATCGGGAGGACCGGGTCGCTCTGGGCCTACGAGCAGACGCCGGTCCGGCCCGACGTCATCACCAGCGCCAAGGCGCTCGGCGGCGGCGTCCCGATCGGCGCCTGTATCGCCGGCCCGGCCGCGGCCGACGTGCTCGAGCCCGGCGACCACGGCTCGACCTTCGCCGGCGGCCCGGTCGCGACCGCGGCGGCGCTGGCCGTGCTCGACGTCGTCGACGACCCGGCGCTGCTGCGCCAGGTGCGCGAGCGGGGGAGGGAGCTGTCCGACTCGCTCGCTGCCCTCGACGGCGTCGCCGAGGTGCGCGGCCGCGGCCTGATGATCGGCGTCGGCCTCGCCGAGGGCATCGACGCCCAGGCGGTGGGAGCCGACCTGCTGCGGCGCGGCCTCGTCGTCAACGTGCCGGCGCCGTCGACCCTGCGTCTGCTGCCGCCGCTGCTGGTCGACTCCTCCCAGATCGAGCGGGCGGTTGGACTGATCGGCGAATCGCTTCTAGGGTTGTCGCCTACGTGAAGCGCAAGAACCGCCCAGCCCCCCCGCAATCGCTTGCCACCAGCACGGCGGAGCGCATCGGCGCGATCGTCGAGGCGGCCGAGCGCGCAGCCGTGGCGGTGATCGACGACGCCGAAAAGCAGGCCGCTCAGCACCTCGAGGAAGCGCAGGCCGAGGCCGAGCGGCTCGCCGCCGATCGTCTCGCCTCGCTCACCGACCTGACCGACTCCCTGGTGGCCCAGGCGGACGCGGTCAAGGCCGAGTCCGATCGCCTGGTCGCGATGCTCGAGGCGGCGAAGCGGCGCCTCGCCGGCGGTGGCGCTGCCGGCGAGCCCGAGCGCGGCGAGGCGCTGGAGCCCGTCCGGGGCTCGCATCTGAGTGCGGTCCCCGGGGACAGCGGGTCGCCCGCCCCCGGCGAGGGGACGCCCGCGGGCGCGCGCCTGCTGGCGACGCAGATGGCGGTCTCCGGCAGCAGCCGCGAGGAGATCGAGGCACGGCTGCGAAACGGGTTCGAGATCGAGGACACCGACTCGATCCTCGACGCGATCCTCGGGCCGGAGGAGTAGGGATGCACGAGGATCCGACCCGCCTGATGGGGCCCGACGACCGCGGGCCGGACGGACACAAGCCGCACGGCAATATGCGTCTCGTCGTCGCCTGCCTGGTCGCGGTCATCGTCGGCCTGGTCGTTGCCGTGGTGGTGATCGCCAGCGACGACAGCGGCGATTCGACGACCGACGCCAGCACCGAATCGATCACGACCACTTCCCCGGAGACGACGGAAAGCACCGAGACGACGGAGCCGACGACGACGACGGAGTCGACCGAGAGCACCACGACGACGACGGAGCCGACGACGACGGAAACGACCACTACCGAAGAAACGACCGCACCGCCCGAAGAAGGCGGCAGCGGCGGCCTCGAAGCCCCTTGAACGTCACCGCCAGCTACGAGGCCGACCCCGCCAAGGTCGATCGTGTTCTCCTGCTCTACTCGGGCGGGCTGGACACCAGCGTGATGCTGAAGTGGATCCAGGACTCCTACGACGCGGAGGTCGTCTGCCTCACCGTCAACCTCGGCCAGCCCGGGGAGGACTACGAGGTGATCGAGGAGAAGGCGCGCCGGCTCGGCGCCGTCGACGTCCACACCGTCGACGCCCGCGAGCGCTTCGCCGCCGAGTTCGTGGTGCCGGCGATCAAGGCCAACGCCATCTACGGCAACGGCTACCCGCTCTTCACCGCGCTGGGCCGACCGCTGATCGCGGCGCTGGCGGTCGAGTACGCGCGCAAGACGAACTGCGACACGATCGCCCACGGCTGCACCGGGAAGGGCAACGACCAGGTGCGGATCGAGGCGACGGTGGCGACCCTGGCGCCGGAGCTGCGGATGATCGCGCCGGTGCGCTCCTGGCAGATGGGCCGCGAGGAGGAGATCGCCTACGCCCGTGAGCACGGGATCCCGGTCAAGGGCGGGACCGAGGTCGCGCCCTACTCGATCGACGACAACCTCTGGGGCCGTTCCTCGGAGGGCCGCTGGATCGAGGACCTCGGTCACGCGCCCGAGGACGACGTCTTCCAGCTCGTCACCCGCCCCGAGGAGGCCCCCGACGAGGCCGAGACGGTCACCGTCGGCTTCGAGGCCGGGGTGCCGGTCTCGCTCAACGGCGAGCGCCTGGGCTTGGTCGAGCTGCTCGAACGCGTGGCCGCGATCGGCTGTCGCCACGGCGTCGGCATCGTCGACCACATCGAGGACCGCATCGTCGGCCTCAAGGTGCGCGACATCTACGAGGTCCCCGCCGCCGCGATCGTCCTCACCGCGCACGAGGAGCTGGAGCGGCTGGTCGGGACGATCCACCAGAACCAGTTCAAGCCGGCGCTCGACCAGAAGTGGGGCTACCTCGTCTACGCCGGGCTCTGGTGGGAGCCGCTGCGCAGCGACCTCGACGCCTACATGGACACGGTGAACGCCCAGGTAACGGGCGAGATCGGCCTGCGTCTCTACAAAGGCAGCGTCCGCGTCGTCACCCGCTCCTCGCCCAACGCCGTCTACGACGTCAGCCTCGCCAGCTTCGCCGAGTCCGGCGGCCTCTTCTCACAGGCGGCCTCGCCGGGCTTCATCGAGCTCTGGTCGCTGCAGTCGCGCCTGGCACACCGTCTGCGCGAAAGCGGCGGGGCGGGGGAGAGCTGATGTACGACACCGTCGGCAAGGCCGCGGTGCGCTTCGCCTACCGCTACATGCGCCGGCGCTACCGGCGCGAGATCAGGCTCGGGATCGGCGTCGCCGCGGCTGTCGTCGCGGTCGGCGCCTACCTGGCCAGCCGCAACGTCCCCGAGGGCTGAGCCGGTCGCAACATCCGTTGCGGGTTATCGACAAGCTGCGAGGGCCCGTCAATACGGCCGCTAGCCTCGGCCGTCCCGTGGTGCCGGCTCGCGCCAGAAAGGACGTTGTCGCTTGCAGCGCCGCCGCGGCGCTGCTCTGCCTGCTGGTAGCGGCCGTGCTGACGCTCGCCCCACGGGCGGGCGCGACCGAAATCGGGGCGCTGGAGTCGAAGCTGGCGGGCGCCCGCGACGAGGCGGGCACGCTCGCGGCCGGGTTGCGCGACAGCCAGGAACGGCTCGCCGCGGCCGAAGCGGAGTCCTCCCGTGCCGCGGCCCGGGAGGAACGCCTCTCCGCCCTGCTTGCCGAGGGCGAGGAGCGCGCAGCCGAGCTGAGCCGAAAGCTGCGGGCCACCCGCGAGCAACTGGCGGTCGAGCGCGCGCGCCTGCGCCGTTCTCGACAAGCGCTGGCCGAGCGCCTGGTGGCGATCTACGAAAGCGGCATGCCCAGTACCGCCACCCTCGTCTTCGCCTCGGGCGACTACGACGAACTCAGCGCCCGGGCCGACTACCTGCGGGCGATCGAGGAATCCGACAGCGCCCTCGCCGACCGCGTCGAGCAGGTGCGGAACGAGGTCCGCCGCGAGGTCGAGCTCGTCGCCGGGCTGGAGGCGCGGGCCGTCGCCTACAACGAACGGCTCGCCGCCGCCCGCGCGGAAATCGCCTCCGTGCGCGCCGCGGCGGAGGCGGCGGCAGCCGAACAGGAAGCGATCGCCGCCGAACGCCAGGCGGCCCTGGAGACGCTGAAGACCGACATCGCCGAGTGGGTCGAAGACCTCGAAGCGGCCCGCGCCGCGAGCCGGGCCGAAGCCGAAGAAGAGGTCGGCCGCTGGCTCGGCGGCCCCTACTCGATCCCCACCTACATCGTCATGTGCGAGTCCGGCGGCAACTACAGCGCCCTCAACCCCTCCTCCGGAGCGGGTGGCGCCTACCAGATCCTCCCCAGCACCTGGGACCTCTACGGCGGCCAGGGGGCGCCGCAGAGTGCGCCCAAAGAGGAACAGGACCGCATCGCTGCCGAAATCTGGGCAGATTCCGGAGGTTCTGCTTGGGTCTGTGCGTAGTAGGGCTGGCGCCGGGGGCTGGGGGTAGGGGTTTCGCTTAACTTTTTCGTGGAGCGGGGTTGTGCTGGCGCCTTGGGCCGCGGCGGCGAAAAAGTACAAGACGCTTCACCCCTACCCCAAGCCCCCGGCGTCGCGTTGGGACAGCTCCTGAGAGGCTCGGAAGCACGGACATCTCTTGCGCTCGGAGTCGTGTCTGAGCCGCTTTTGGGCCTGACGGGAGG
>DASTNW010000009.1:0-6766 GCA_035762685.1 Solirubrobacterales bacterium
TCCAGCGATCCACAAAAAAGTTGAGCCGGCAGGGGTGTCCGCCTCCCTCCCCTACGCCGCCCACATAAATAGACTGCGCCGCCGTGTTCGAGAAGGTGCTGATAGCCAACCGGGGCGAGATTGCTATTCGGGTTGCGCGGACGTTGAAGGAGATGGGGATCGGCTCCGTCGCGGTCTACTCCGAGATTGATCGGGACGCTCCTCACGTGCGCGAGGCCGACGAGGCGTTCCTGATCGGCCCTGCGGTCCCCGCGGAGAGCTATCTGAACATCGCCAAGATCATTGAGACCGCCAAGGAGGCCGGTGCGGAGGCGATTCATCCGGGGTATGGCTTCTTGGCCGAGAACGCGGAGTTCGCTCGTGCTTGTGCCGAGGCGGACATCACTTTCATCGGGCCCCCGCCCGAGGCGATCGAAGCGATGGGGTCGAAGACCAAGGCGCGGGAGATCATGGCCGAGGCTGGGGTGCCGATCGTCCCGGGGGCGACGGAGCCGGCCAAGGACGTCGGCGAGGCCCGCAAGCAGGCGGAGGAGGCCGGCTACCCGGTCGCCTGCAAGGCGGCGGGCGGCGGTGGCGGCAAGGGCTTCCGGGTGGCGCTGACGCCGGACGACCTCGAGGAGGCCTTCGAGGGCGCCGGCCGCGAAGGCGAGAAGTTCTTCTCCGACGACCGCGTCTACGTCGAGCGCTACCTCGAGGACCCGCGCCACGTCGAGGTCCAGGTGCTGGCCGACTCGCAGGGCAACGTGATCCACCTCGGCGAGCGCGACTGCTCGATCCAGCGGCGCCATCAGAAGGTGATCGAGGAGGCGCCCGGTCCCCAGGTCGACGCCGAGATGCGCGAGCGGATCGGCAAGATCGCCACCGACGCGGCCGCCGCGGTCGGCTACCGCGGCGCCGGCACGGTCGAGGGCATGCAGGTCGGCGACGAGTACTTCTTCCTCGAGATGAACACCCGGGTCCAGGTCGAGCACTGCGTGACCGAGATGGTCAGCGGCGTCGACATCGTCCGCGAGCAGGTGCTGGTTGCCGCCGGCCAGGCGCTCTCGCTCTCCCAGGAGGAGGTCGAGCTGCGCGGTCACGCGATCGAGTGCCGGATCAACGCCGAGGCGGCGCACAAGAAATTCGCCCCGGCGCCCGGCGCGATCACCACCTACCGCGAGCCCGCCGGCCCCGGCGTGCGGGTCGATTCCGGCGTCGAAGCCGGCTCCGAGGTGACGCCGATGTACGACCCGATGGTGGCCAAGCTAATCGTCTGGGACGTCGACCGCGAGCACGCGACGCGGCGGATGCTGCGGGCGCTCGACGAGTACGAGGTCGGCGGCCTCACCACCCTGATCCCCTTCCACAAGGCGATCCTGGCAACCGAGCAGTGGGCGCGGGGGGAGACCTGCCGCGACCTGATGGAGGACCGCGAGTGGCTGAAGTCGACCGCTCCGGAGGACGTCTCCGCCCCGGAGCCCAGCGAGGACGGCGGTGAGGTCGTCAGCCGCGACTACAAGGTCGAGGTCTCCGGCAAGCTCTTCGACGTCAAGGTGATCGGCGAGGCCGCTGCCGGCGGGCCCGCCCCGGCGGCCGGCGGCAAGAAGCCGCCGAAGCGCGAGCGCAAGGCCGGCGGCGGGGCCAGCGCCTCCAGCGAGGCCCTTCTCGCACCGCTGCAGGGCACCGTCTTCAAAGTCAACGTCGAGCAGGGCACGGAGGTCTCCGAGGGCGACCTGATCTGCGTGATCGAGGCGATGAAGATGGAGAACGAGATCACCGCCCACCGCAGCGGCAAGGTCACCTCCCTGAACGTCGAGGTGGGCGCCGCGGTCTCCAGCGGCGACACGCTCGCGACCATCGAGTAGCGCCGGTCGCTAGCGCCCTTTCGGGTGCTTCTTTTCTTCCTGTTCCTTCTGTTTGCGCCGTTCCTCTTCGCGCCGTTCCTTGTCGACCTTGCGCTGCTCTTCGCGGGTCAGCGGGAACCTGGGCGCCACTTCCTGGCAGCCGCGGCCGACGCAGGCCTCGAGGCGGACCAGCTGGCTGTGGAGGAAGGCCCGGATCGGCGCGAAGTTGCCGTCGCGGATCTCGTTGTTGAGCTCGTACGGGTCTTTGTTGACGTCGTACAGCTCCTTCTCGCCACTCGGCCACTCGATGTACTTGTAGGGGCCGAGCCGGATTCCGAGGTAGTCCTTGGGGGGCGCGACGATCGAGGTGCTCGCCCCGTCCCCGCGCCCGGCGCCGCTCGTCCCCGCGCGGGGGGTGCCCAGGGGCTGCCCCCCCTGCTGTTCGACGTCGGCGGTCTCGACAAAGGACTCGAAGAGCAGGGGCCGGCGCGTGCGCAGGCTCGGGTCGATCATGTACGGGACCAGCGAGCGCCCGTCGATGCTTTTGTCGGGAGCTGCGTGGGCGAGCTCGAGGATGGTCGGAGCGAGGTCGATGTTGCCGGCCAGCTCGCCGGTCGCGGTGCCGGGCTTGATCCCCGGGCCGCGGATCAACAGCGGCAGATGGGTCGAGGGCTCGTAGGCGAGGAACTTGCCGCCGGTCAGCCGGTGCTCGCCGTAGAAGAAACCGTTGTCGGAGGTGAAGATGATGTAGGTGTTGCGCAGCTGGCCCATCGCCCCGAGCGCGTTGACGATCTGCTGGACGCCGTCGTCGACCGCGCGCAGCGACTCCAGCGCCTTCTGGTAGTAGACGCGGTAGGTGTGGGTCTCGGTCGGCGAGAGGTAGGAGGCTTCGCGGATGAAGCGCGGCTTGTCGTTGACGTTGCCCTCGTTGAACCCCTGCGAGGCCCCGTGTGGGTAGGGGGCGCCGAGGAACGAGTCGTAGTGCCGGGTCGCCGGCTCCGGGCCGGCGGGCCGGCGGAAGTCCCCGTGCGGGGCGGTGTAGTCGAGCTGCACGTAGAAGGGCTGGCCGGCAGGCGTGCCGAACATCTCTTCGCTGGCGATGCGGGTGAAGACGTCGGTCGCGTAGAGGCAGGGCCGGCCTTCGAGCGGCGCGAAGGGGCAGCCGAAGTCGTCGCGTTCGCCGTATTCGCGCGTGTCCCAGCTTCCGGGGTCGCCGATCGGCCCTTCCAGCACGCCGTTGTTGTTGAGCGTGTAGCCGTAGAAGTAGTGGTTGGTGTCGGCCTTCAGGACCGAGTGCCAGGCGTTCCAGCCGGGGGGGACGTATTTGCCGTCGTCGTACGGTTCGTCGCCGTACCCGTTGAGGAACTTGCCGATGTGGATCGTGCGGTAGCCGGCTGCCTGCAGCCAGGTCGCGACGTTGTGACTGCTGGCCTGACGGAAGCCGAAGCCGGTTGAGCCGCCGTTCGGCGGCACGTTGCCGCGGACGTTGTGGTTGTGGGCGTAGCGGCCGGTCAGCAGGCTGACCCGCGACGGGCAGCAGAGCGGGTAGGAGACGTAGTAGCGGTTGAAGGTGACGCCTTTGGCGGCGATCGAGGCCAGCGTGTTCGGCATCGCCTGGATCGGGGCGCCGCCCGGGGGCGTGTAGGTCGCGTAGAGCTGGTCCAGCGTCTGGTCGTCGGTCTGGATCACGACGAAGTTCGGCCGCTGGCCGGCGGGCAGCAGGGCGTTGCGCTGTTTCGAGGCGGAGGCCGGCGCGGCGCCCGCGGCCTGGCCGGCGCCGGCGAGCGCGACCAGCAGCGCCAGGACACAGGCGGCGGCCAGCGCCAGCCGAGGGCCAGAGAAGGCACGCATCTGAGTCTTGGGGTACCCGGACCTATTCATAGGAAACGACTAGGGGTCGAAACCGGCGCCTCCCGCCGGAGTTGCGCCTGAAAGCTAGAAAACGCTCAGGACGCGCCGAGCTTTTTCGCTGCTTCGCGGAAGTTTTTGACCGTGGCGCTGGGGGCTTTGCGCCCTTCCAGTTTCTCGCCGTGGCGGTTGACCCAGATCACCGGCACGTTCATTTTCAGCACCGGGGCGATGTCGGTCGCGTAGTTGGAGCCGATGTGCAGCCAGCCTTTCTTGCCGCCGATCCGCCGTGCGCACTCTTTGAAGTGGACCGGGTCCGGCTTGTAGCTGCGCACCTGCTGGGCGGTGACGACGAGGTCGAGTTCGGTCCGCAGGTGGCGGCGCGAGATCCCCAGCAGTTTGTCGTCGGTGTTGGTGATGATCCCGACCTCGTACTTCTTGCCGAGCCGGTCCATCGCCGCGTTGGCCTCGCGGAAGGGCAGCCAGTAGGCGACGCTGTTGGGCAGGAACTGGGCCCGCGAGGGCTCCACCTCCCAACCCATCTCGCCGGCCACCTTGACGATCGTGCGCCGCAGCACCTCGGCGTAGAGCTCGTAGGAGCCGGCCATGATCTCGGCCTGGACCTCCATGAAGCGGGCCAGGAAGGGCCCCTCGTCGAAGCTGAAGCCGTCTTTGGCCGCCTCTTTCTTGCAGGCCTCGACGATGCCTTTCTCCCAGTCGATCAGGGTGCCGTAACAGTCGGCGGTAACCCAATTGATCGATTTGAGACTGGGAAGGGCCATCTGCGAGCGCGGCATTATGCCATCGCTACCGTCCCGGCGCGTCACCCCTCGTCTTGGATAGGCTGCCCGGCCGGCGCTCCAAGAGCGCCCTTTTTATGGACCTTCTCGAGTATCAGGGCAAGCAGCTGTTCGACAAGCACGGCATCGCCGTGCCCAGCGGCGAGGTCGCCGGCACCGTCGAGGAGGCGGTCGCGGCGGCGGAGCGGATCGGCTATCCGTGTGCGATCAAGGCCCAGGTGCTGATCGGCGGCCGCGGCAAGGCGGGCGGGATCAAGATCGCCGCCGACGCCGAGCAGGCGCGCGAGCAGGCCGGCGCGATCCTCGGCATGGACATCGTCGGCCCCCACGGCGAGGGGCCGTTCCGGGTCGACCAGGTCTGGGTCGAGGGCGGCTCCGACATCGCCGAGGAGTACTACGCCTCGGTCATCCTCGACCGCAGCGAGAAGAAGCTGCTGGCGCTGGTCTCCGCCAAGGGCGGGATGGACATCGAGGCGGTCGCGGCGGAGGATCCCGCGGCGCTGGTCAAGCGCCACATCGACCCGACCCGCGAGTTCGACGCCGCCGCGGCGCGGGCGATCGTCGCCGACGCCGGCCTGGCCGAGGACGCGCTCGACGCCGCCGCCGAGGTGCTGGTGAAGCTGGCCGAGGTGGCGCGCGAGGAGGACGCGACGCTGATCGAGGTCAACCCGCTGATCGTCACCGCCGGTCGCGAGGTGGTGGCGCTGGACGCCAAGGTGACGATCGACGGCAACGCGCTCTTCCGCCACCAGGACCTGGCCGAGATCGCCGACACGGTCGACGACCCGCAGGAGCAGATGGCGAAGGAGAAGGGCCTCACCTACGTCAAGCTCGACGGCAACGTCGGCATCCTCGCCAACGGCGCCGGTCTCTGCATGTCGACGCTCGACGTCGTCGCCCAGGCGGGCGGCGCCCCCGCCAACTTCCTCGACGCCGGCGGCGGTTCCAAAGCCGAGGCGATCGTCAACGCGCTGGAAGTCATCAAGTCCGACCAGAAGGTGACGGCGATCCTCTTCAACATCTTCGGCGGCATCACCCGCTGCGACGAGATCGCCAAGGGGATCGTCACCGCCTCGGGCCAGATCGACCTGGGCGTGCCGCTGGTCGTCCGCCTCGACGGCACCAACTCCGAGGAGGGCCTGCGCATCCTCGCCGAGGCCGACCTGCCCGACCTGCACCAGGAGAAGACGATGCTGGACGCCGCGCGCCGCGTCGTCGAGCTCGCCGGGAGCGCCTCGTGAGCATCATCGTCGACGAGCGCACGAAGCTCGCCGTCTCCGGCCTGACCGGGCGCGAGGGCTCCTTCCACGGTCTGCGCAACAAGGCCTACGGGACCGACCTGGTCGCCGGCGTGACGCCGGGCAAGGGTGGGCAGGACGTCGAGGGCGTGCCCGTCTTCGACACGATCGAGGAGGCCGTGACCGAGGCCGGCGCCAACACCTCGATGATCTTCGTCCCGGCCCGCTTCGCCGCCGCCGCGATCGACGAGGCGATCGAGTCGGGGGTGGAGACGGTGATCGCGATCACCGAGGGGATCCCGGTCCTCGACATGCTGAACACGTACTGGAAGGCGCAGGAGGCCGGGGTGCGGCTGATCGGGCCCAACTGCCCCGGCGTGCTCTCGCCCGGCAAGGCCAACGTGGGGATCATCCCCGCCCAGTTCTTCGACCCGGGCAAGATCGGCGTCGTCTCCAAGTCGGGGACGCTGACCTACCAGATCGGCAACGAGCTGAAACAGGCGGGGGAGGGCAACTCCTCGATCGTCGGCATCGGCGGCGACCCGATCATCGGCTCCGACTTCATTGACATCCTCAAGCTCTACGAGGCGGACCCCGAGACCGAGCTGATCGTGATGGTCGGCGAGATCGGCGGCGACGCCGAGGAGCGGGCCGCCGAGTTCATCGCCGCCGAGATCTCCAAGCCCGTGGTCGCCTACATCGCCGGCTTCACGGCGCCGCCGGGCAAGCAGATGGGCCACGCCGGGGCGATCATCTCCGGCTCCTCGGGCACCGCCCAGGCGAAGAAGGACGCGCTCGAAGCAAAGGGCGTGCGGGTCGGCGAAAGCCCGACCGAGACGGCCAAGATCGCCGTCGAAGTGCTGCGCGGCTAGCATCGCCAGGTGAGACTGGACGAGCAGCTCCCCTGGCGCGGCCCCGGCGACGACCGCCCCGACCTTCCGCTCCCTCCCGCCCGGATGCCGCTGCGCAGCCTCGGGCAGACCCGCAAGCGCTGGCGTTACGTCGGCTTCTACTCAGAGCGGCTGATGCTCTGCGCGGCCCGGGCGGAGATCGGCCC
>DASTNW010000010.1:0-50601 GCA_035762685.1 Solirubrobacterales bacterium
CAACTGCCAAGGCAGGGGCGCGATCCAACAATGCGACGTGCATGAAGCAAAAGCAGACGGCCTGCCATGGACCGCCCACACAGTTGGCACAGAGGTCAATGGCGACGCCACAGTGACGATCACAACCGGGACAATCACAACAACACTGACTGGCTTCCTCTGCCCGCACACAATCCATCTGACACCGGGCACGTTGTCGATGCTGGTGAAAGCCGCGGAAGTGAAAACAACCTCGACAGCGACGTTGAGCGGGACGCTCGTCTCGGACTTCATAGACGAGAAAATCACCCTGAACTTGACTTTCAGCGGCACGTTCCACGTGCTCGGGACGATCACATACGGGGTCTAGGAAGGTAGGAAAAGGGGACGCTCGTATTTGCTTGAGAGGCTTGGGGGCCGGGCGCGATGGCCGCCCGGCCTCAATATTGCCGTCGCGACCTGGCACAGTCTCGGCCCCCAGCGTCTTGTTAAGCCGGCGCGGTCGCAGGGCTTTGCCGGCTTCGAGCCCACAGCAGCGCCAGCGCATGGTAGTTTTCTGATGAAGAACGAAGCGTTCTCAAAAGCGTCTTCGCGGCTCGGGTGGGACCGAGCCGGAGCGGAGGAGGACCGTCAAGTGGCAGGGGCCGGGATGGATCGGGATCGCCGGGCCTTCGGGGCTCGTGCCACTGCCTCCACGCAGACCGACCAACCAATCAAGTGGAGGAGAGCATGTTCTCGTTAGTCAGGAAGAGGCTGGGGGTGCCGGGGATTCTCGCCCTGTTCGCGCTGGTGTTTGCGATGGCGGGGGGGGCCTGGGCCGCCAAAAAATACGTAATCACTTCGACCAACCAGATCAAGCCTAGCGTGCTGAAAAAGCTCAAGGGCGCTACCGGTCCCGTGGGCCCGGCTGGCTCCGCGGGGGTCGCTGGCCCGAAGGGGGACGCTGGTTCGTCCGGAGAACCCGGTGCAAAAGGCGCTGTCGGTCCGACCGGCCCGAAAGGGGCGACCGGGGCGACCGGGGCAACGGGTGCTACGGGCACGACCGGTGCTACGGGCCCGACCGGCAATACGGGCCCCACCGGCCCACTGGGCCCGACCCTTCCTAGCGGTGTGACTGAGACGGGCTCTTGGGCCATTCCACCCCTGAAGGCCATATCCGAAGCATCGTCAGATATCTGGGCCTCGGTCTCTTGGTCGATTCCGCTTGCCGCAGGTCTGGACGAATCCCACGTTCAGTTCATGAAAGAGGGCGAAGCACCGAAAACGGGCTGCACGGGGGGCACCTCGGAAGACCCGAAAGCGGACCAGGGCTTCCTCTGCGTATACACGGCAGATGAAAGCGCTACCGGGTGGGTGTCGCCAAAACTCCTGATAAACAAAATAGGAGCGAACGAACTCCTCGGGGAGGGCGCATCTCCATCTGGCGCGCTCCTGCGCGGCACCGCCTCGGAAAAAGGCACCTTCGCTCGAGGCACGTTTGCAGTGACGGCCCCATAGGGACGTCTCTGCAATCGTGCCGGAAGCGCTCGGCATCTCGCCCCGGACGGCTTCGCCGTCCGGGGCGGTTTTCGTTTGAGCCGGTACTCTTTGGCTGGCCAGCCAAAGAGCGCGAGAAGGGACCGACCAGTGGAGATCCGTACCGCCCAGACGAATCCGGAGACGACCCCCAGCGGCGCTGACGCGCCGCCCCCAGCCACCCTTCAGGTTGAAAACCCCGCCACCGGCGGGTTGATCGCGACGTTGCCGATCTCCTCTCCCGAGGAGGTTGCCGAGACCGTCGCTCGCGTCCGGGCCAACCAGGCGGAGTGGGAGGCGCTCGGGATCGAGGGGCGCTACCACTGGTTGGCCAAGCTGCGCGACTGGTTGCTCGACAACCAGGAGCAGGTGCTCGACACGATGCAGCTCGAGACCGGCAAGGTGCGGGCCGACGCTTCGAATGAGCCGGCCTACCTCGCCGACCTGATCAACTTCTACGGCACCCGCGCGGCCGGGTTCATCGGCGAAGAGGGCATCCGGCCCCACTCGGCCCTGCTGGCCAGCAAGAAGCTGCGGGTCCAGTACCGGCCGCACCAGGTGGTCGGGATCATCAGCCCCTGGAACTTCCCCCTCATCCTCGCCCTCGGCGACGCGATCCCGGCCCTGCAGGCCGGCGCTGCCGTCGTCATCAAGCCGTCGGAGTTCACCCCCCTCGGCCTGGCCGAGGTCGTCGCCGCCTGGAAGGAGGAGATCGGCGCCCCCGACGTGCTCGACTGCGTGCAGGGGATCGGCGAGACCGGGGGGGCCCTGGTCGACCACGCTGACTTCATCCAGTTCACCGGCTCCGACCGCACCGGCCGCAGGGTGATGGCCCGCGCCGCCGAGACCCTGACCCCGGTCAGCCTCGAGCTCGGCGGCAAGGACCCGATGATCGTGCTCGCCGACGCCGACCTCGACCGCGCCGCCAACGCTGCGGCCTGGGGCGGGATGATGAACTCCGGCCAGATCTGCATGTCGGTGGAGCGGATCTACGTCGAGGAGCCCGCCTACGACGAATTCGTCGCCAAGCTGACCGCCGAGGTCGGCCGCCTGCGCCAGGGCGCCGATGACGCCGCCCATCCCAAGGACGTCGGTGCGATGACCTCGCCCAACCAGACCGCGATCGTCGAGGACCACGTCGAGGACGCCCTCGCCGCCGGCGCCCGCGCCCTGACCGGCGGCAAGCGGGTCCCGAGCCCCGGCGACTACTTCGAACCGACCGTGCTCGTCGACGTCGACCACTCGATGAAGGTGATGCGGGAGGAGACCTTCGGCCCCGTGGTCGGGGTGATGCGGGCGCGCGACTCCGAGGAGGCGCTGCGCCTCGCCAACGACAGCCGCTACGGTCTCTCCGGCTCGGTCTTCGGCGAGCGCGAGCGCGCAGAGCGGGTCGCCCGCCGGGTCGAGTGCGGCGCCGTCAACGTCAACGACGTACTCGTCAACTACCTCGCCTCCGACGTGCCGATGGGGGGCTGGAAGGAGTCCGGGATCGGCTACCGCCACGGCGAGCCGGGGATCAAGAAGTACTGCCGCACCGAGTCGGTCGTGATCACCCGCTTCGCCGGCAAGCGCGAACCCACCTGGTACCCCTACACGCGCGCCCGCCGCGGCCTCGTCGGCCGCATCGCCCGCGCCTTCAACGCCCGCGACCTCCGGCGCCGCCTCGGCCTGCGCGCTCAGCGGTAGCTGGGGCGCTGCCAGTTCATGCTGCGGTAGGCGGGCACGAAGCCGGCCCGGAGCAGGTTGCGCACGGTCGCGCGGATGCCCGCGTCCTGGCGCTCCGGCATCTCCGCCACGACCGCGCCGCAGCCGGCCTCGCCCGCGTCCAGCAACCGCTGCCGCAGCAGCGCCTGGTTGCAGCCACGCCCGCGCGCGTCCTCGAAGGTCGCGTCGAGGCCGATCGCGGCGACGCCGTTGTGGATCAGCATCGAGCCGAAGGAGACGATCTCGCCTTCGAGCTCGGCCGTGTAGGTGCGCCAGTGGTCGAGGAACGGCAGCGCGAAGAGCAGGCTCGAAGCGGCGGCGGGCAGGCCGAGCGCTTCGGCCGCCTCGAAGACCATCGTTTCGCCGGCGGCGTCTTCGTTCTCGCGGCCGATCTCCCAGACCCTGACGTCCGGGACGCCCGGGAAGCTGGGCAGCGAGGCGTCGCGGACGTACTTGACCAGGCCGTGGCCCTGCTCGAAGCCGTGCCGGTTGAGCCAGTCCTCGGCCGCCGCCATCCCGGAGCGGCAGCGCGCCACCGGCACCCGGTAGTCGACGCCGAAGCCGTCCGCCCACTCGATCGCCGCCGCCAGATGGCCCTCCTCGACGGCGCCGGGCTCGGCCGCGCCCAGCACCAGGTTCAGCGCCGGAAAGCCCGGCAGCGCCTCGATCACCGTCACCTGCACCGGTCCGAAGCAGCGTTCCGCGATCCCGCACTCGACCACCGCGTCGTGCGTCGCCGTCCGCCACATGTCGTGTCGGAGCTGTTTCGAGACCCCCTCGAGTACCGCTGGGTCGTACTTCAATGGGTCCACCCCCCAAATTGCGTGAAGCCCCTGCCCTGTTGCGGGACTCTATGGGTATGACCCGTGATTCGTCAAGAAACTTGCGTATATCTTGAGAACTTTCTGGACGGATAGGCGTGGCTGGGCGCCCCGGTAGCCTCTCTAGCTCATGGCCGAGCGCGATTTCATAGCCGCAGCCCGCGAGCGCGTCGTCGTCTTCGACGGCGGCATGGGCGCGACCCTGGAGCAGTTCGACCTCACCCAGGAGGACTACGGCGGCCTCGAGGGCAAGTGCCACGAGGCGCTGGTGCTGAACCGGCCCGACGTGATCGAGGGCGTCCACAGCTCGATGCTGGAGGCCGGGGCGGAGGTGGTCGAGACCGACACCTTCCAGGGCTCGCGCCTGAAGCTCGAAGAGTGGGGGCTGGGCGAGCACACGCTCGAGATCAACACCAAGGCGGCCGAGATCGCCCGCCGGGCGGCCGGCGAGGACCGCTTCGTCGCCGGCTCGATCGGCCCGACCGGGTTCCTGCCGGCATCGACCGATCCGACCCTGGGCGACATCTCCTTCGCCCGCTTGGTCGAGGTCTTCGCCGAGCAGGCGGGCGGCCTGGTCGCGGGCGGCGCCGACCTGATCATCATCGAGACCGCGCAGGACATCCTCGAGGTCAAGGCGGCGATCTTCGGCGCCCGCGAGGCCTTCGCCGCAAGCGGCCGCACGCTGCCGATCATGACCAGCGTCTCGCTGCTCCCCAACGGCGGCAAGATGCTGCTCGGGACCGACATCCAGGCGGTCCTGACGACGCTGCGAGCGCTCGACGTCGACGTGATCGGGCTCAACTGCTCGACCGGGCCCGAGGACATGCGCGACGCGATCCGCTTCCTCGGCGAGAACAGCCCCCTGCCGGTCCACTGCATTCCCAACGCCGGCCTGCCCCTGCAGGGCCCCGACGGCGAGACGATCTTCCCCGAAGAGCCGGAGCCGCTGGCCGCGACCCTGGGCGAGTTCGTCGAGCGCTATGGCGTCGGCATCGTCGGCGGCTGCTGCGGGACCACGCCCGAGCACATCGCCGCGATCCGCGAGCGCTGCGGCGGCCACAGGCCCGGCGAGCGCCCCGCGCCCGGCCCGATCGAGGTCTCCTCGATGATGACCTCGACCCCGCTCGTGCAGGAGCCGCGCCCGACCCTGGTCGGCGAGCGGGTCAACTCGCAGGGCTCGCGCAAGGCCAAGGAGCTGCTGCTGGCCGACGACTACGACGGCCTCGTCCAGGTGGCCGAAGACCAGGTCGAAGGCGGCGCCCACGTATTGGACGTCTGCGTTGCATTGACCGAGCGCTCCGACGAGGACGCGCAGATGAGCGCGGTGGTCAAGCGCGTCTCGCTGACCCAGCCCTCGCCGATCCAGGTCGACTCGACCGAGCCGGAGGTGATCCGGGCCGCGCTGGAGACGGTGCCTGGGCGGGCCATCGTCAACTCGATCAACCTGGAGGCGGGCCGCGACAAGGCCGACGTGGTGATCCCGCTGGCCAAGGCGCACGGCGCCGCCCTGATCGCGCTGACGATCGACGAGGTGGGGATGGCGAAGACGGCCGAGCGCAAGCTCGAGATTGCCCAGCGCCTGAAGGAGATCGCCTGCGACGAGCACGGCCTCGACCCCGAGGCGCTCATATTCGACGCCCTGACCTTCACCCTGACCACCGGCGACGAGGAGTGGAAGCCCTCGGCGGTGGAGACGATCGAGGGCATCCGCCGGATCAAGGCCGAGATCCCCGGCGTCAAGACCTCGCTCGGCGTCTCCAACGTCTCCTTCGGCGTCTCGCCGCGCCCGCGCGCCGTCCTCAACTCGGTCTTCCTGCACCACTGCGTCGAGGCCGGGCTCGACCTGGCGATGGTCAACCCGAACCACATCACCCCCTACAGCGAGATCTCCGACGAGGAGCGCGAGCTCACCGACGACCTCGTCTTCAACCGCCGCGACGACGCCCTGGAGCGCTTCATCTCCCACTTCGAGTCCCAGGGGGAGGAGGCCGAGGCTGAGGTTGCCGACCCGACCGCCGGCATGGAGCCGGAGGAGGCGCTGCACTGGCACATCCTGCGCCGCAAGAAGGACGGGGTGGAGGACTGGATCGACCGCTCGGTCGAGAAGATCGGCGCCGTCCCGACCCTGAACGAGGTGCTGCTGCCGGCGATGAAGGAGGTCGGCGACAAGTTCGGCGCCGGCGAACTGATCCTCCCCTTCGTCCTGCAGTCGGCCGAAGTGATGAAGCGCGCGGTGGCGCAGCTGGAGAACTACCTCGACCGGATCGACGGCCACACCAAGGGCAAGGTCGTGATCGCGACCGTCTTCGGCGACGTCCACGACATCGGCAAGTCGCTCGTCAACACGATCCTCACCAACAACGGTTACACCGTGATCGACCTCGGCAAGCAGGTCCCGGTCGACACGATCATCGAGGCCGCGGTCGAGAACGAGGCCGACGCGATCGGCCTCTCCGCCCTGCTCGTCTCGACCTCGAAGCAGATGCCGACCTGCGTCCAGGAGCTGCACCAGCGCGGGCTCGGGTTCCCGGTGCTGATCGGCGGCGCCGCGATCAACCGCGACTTCGGCCGCCGCACGCTCTACCCGCACGGCAAAGAGTCCGACGAGGTCTACGAGCCCGGCGTCTTCTACTGCAAGGACGCCTTCCAGGGCCTCGACACGATGGACGCGCTGATCGACTCCGACGCGCGCGCGGCCCTGGTCGAGCGGATCCGTGCCGAGGCGAAGCAGCTGCGCGAGAAGCCGGTCGTGGTCGACGACGCCCCGCCGGTCACGGACGCCAGCGTCCGCTCCGCCACCCGCACCGACGCCCCGGTCCCGGAGCCGCCCTTCTGGGGCGTGCAGGAGGTTCCCGTCGACCTCGACGACGTCTTCCCCTACCTCGACCGCCACGTGCTCTTCAAGCTGCACTGGGGCGGGCGGGGCGTCAAGGGCGAGGCCTGGCGCGAACTGGTCGAGGGCACCGACGAGGAGGAGGGCTTCGCACCGCGGCTGGAGCGGATGTGGCGCGAGCAGGACTACCTGCGCCCGCGGGCCCGCATCGGCTACTTCCCCTGCAACGCCGACGGCAACGAGCTGGTCGTCTTCGACCCCGACGACCCGGAGCGTGAGCTGGAGCGGCTCGTCTTCCCGCGCCAGCCCAAGCACGACCGCATCTGCCTCGCCGACTTCTTCCGGCCGCTGGACTCCGGCGAGCGCGACGTCGTCGCCCTGCAGGGCGTCACCGTCGGCCCCGAGGTGACTGAGCTGATCGAACGCCTGGAGCGCGAAGGCGAGTTCGCCGAGCAGCTCTACGTCCACGGCCTCGGCGTCCAGTCGGCCGAGGGCCTGGCCGAGTGGCTGCACGCCGACGTCCGCCGCGAACTCGGCATCGAGCTCGACCAGGGCCGGCGCTACTCCTGGGGCTACCCCGCCTGCCCGGACCAGTCAGAGCACGAGAAGGTCTGGCGCCTGCTCGACCTCGAACAGATCGGCATGACCCTCTCCGACGGCTTCGCCGTGATGCCCGAGCAATCGACCGTGGCGATCGTCGCCCACCACCCCCAGGCCGTCTACTTCGGCATGAAGTCCGGCTTCGTCCCCGAGGACAAGTCCCCCGACGAACTGATCGCCGGCACCACCCGCGGCGGCGAGCTCCCCCCCGAGTCCGACCCCGAAGAGGACGACTCAGCCGCCGCCACGCCCGAGCTCAGCCGCTGAGCCCTGGCTCAGCTAACTTTCAGAAGCACGCGGATCAGCACTTGTGCCTGCTGTTCGCTAAGCATGAGCCGTTGCCTCGCCTGTGTGACGAATGGCTATCGCGTCGCAGCACTATTACCTCAGAGACCGGGGCCTGTGGCCCCGGTCTTCTTTAAGGCCTTCAACCGAGAGAGAGCTCTGTGCCTCATGCTCGCTAGACCCCGTATGTGATCGTGCCGAGTACGTGTACCGTGCCACTCACCGACGCGTTCACGGTGACGTGACTGGGGGTTGTGTATGTTGCAACGAGTATCCCGCTCAGCGACGCTGTCGAGGTTGTTTTCACTTCTCCGGCCCCCACCGTCACCGACACCGTGCCTTGCTGCAGGTCGATTATGTGGGGACAAAATATGCCTTTCAATGTGCTTGTGATCGTTCCGGTTGTGATCGTCACTGTGGCATCACCGTTTGCCTCTGTGCCAAATGTGTGGATCGTCCACGGCAGGTTGTCGGCCACCATTGAATGCACGTCGCAATGTTGGAGCGCGCCCCTGCCTTGGCAATTGGTTGTGACGTTGCCCTCTGGTTCGAACGTGTTAACTGTACCTGTTGTACTGCCGCCTTCAAAAAGGACTTTGGAGATCGTGGTGTTGCATGTCACGCCTCCGGTGGAGGTTTCAAAGAACAGGTCTGTGCCTGTGATTTGGAGTTCGACGTTTTTGGCATTTGGCACATGGTGGATTGTCCACGATGCCGAAGCCGGGCCCGGGATCGCGAACATCGCGACGATGGCAGCTGCCATTGCCCAAAAGGTTGCCTTTCGCATGCCTCTCTCCTTGCGTTGCCCGGGCGCTTGGTGCGCCTCGGCTGTTGCACAAGGCTTAGCGCTCAGAAGGTGTGTCGACAACAAACCGAGGTGTAGGGGTGCTTCGGGGCGGTCGATGAGCGTCAAGTCGGAGCAAAGTACCCCGCAAACCAAAGCATGCCCGTTCCCCGTCCGCGCAGCTCCACGCCCGCGAGACAAGCACGCCTCGCTAGCGCGTCTCCGACTGCGTGCTCCCCCTTCGTCGTCCTTCACTCCTAGGTGATCTTTGAGACCGGGGCGTTGGGAACGAGGTTGAAGGTGTTGCGAATGCCGCCGCGGACCGAGTCCGGGCATCCCGCTGCCGCGATCTCCACTGGCCAGCGGTTCGGGCTCCTGAGCGCAACCACCACAAACCATCAATGGCGCTGGGCACGACCACATACGGAATCTAAGGAAATTTGAGCATTTGGAGGCTGGGCCTGTGGGCTGGCCTCCTTTCGGACCGCGCTGAGGGCCTGCCTGTAGGGTGAATTGCTCAGTAGATGCGCGCCGGGTGCAGCGCCGGGCGCTGCCAGTTGTGGCTGGCGTAGGCCTCCTCGAAGCCGGCGCGGCGCAGGTTGCGGTAGGTGCCGGCGATCTGGTGGTCGTCGAATTCGCCTAGCTCGACGAAGACGGTGTGGCAGCCGGCCTCGGCGGCGTCGATCAGGCGGCGGCGCAGGAGCGCCGTGTTGCAGCCGCGTCCGCGGGCGTGCTCGAGGGTCGTGCCGGGGCCAAGCTGGGCGACGCCGTCCTGGATCAGCATCGAGCCGGTCGCGACGACGCCTTCATCCGACGTCAGCGCCGCGGTGTAGCAGCGCCAGTGCTCCTCCTGCGGCAGCGAGAAGAACAGGGTGCCGGCGGTGATCGGCAGCTCCAGTGCCTCGGCGGCGATGTTGCTCAGCCCTTCGCCGTCGACTTCGTGCTCGCCGAGCTCGAAGATCGTCACCCCGGGATCCTCCGGCAGGTCCGGCCAGGTCGCTGCGCGGACCAGCTTGACCCAGCCGCTGCCACGCTCGTAGCCGCGCTCGCTCAGCCACGCCTTGGCCTCGGCCGTGCCCGGCCGGCTCTCGGCCACCGGCACCCGGTAGTCGACTTCCCGCGCCCGCATCCATTCGATCGCCTGCGCCAGGTGGCCGTCCTCGATCGCGCCCGGCTCCGCCGCTCCCTGGACCTGGTTCAGGCAGTGCACCTCCGGCAGGTCGCCAAAGGCGGTCGCCTGCACCGGCCCGAACTGCTCGAGCTCGACGCCCGATTCGGTCACCGCTTCGGCGACGACCGACTTCCACATGTCGCGCCGGAACTTCTGCGCGACCCTCTCCAGCACGCCCGAGTTGTAGTCCATCGACCCACCCCCTCTGTGCGAAGGGGAAACTCTATGGGTACCTGTTCCCACTTGTCAACAAAACCTGGTGTATTGGAATGCCGTGTACTGGAAGACCGCGGAGCCGGATCACCTCGCGACGAGGCGGAAGACGGGCCCCTCCAGCGAGCAGACATAGAGCCGTCCGCGGCTGTCTTCGCCGAAGGAGCTCGGGCTGGGGACGGCGAGTCCCAGGCGCCGCTCGCCGCCGGCTCGGCTCAGGTGTGGGACGAGGCTCCGCAGCTGTCCCTCGCAGAGGTCTGCGTAGACATACCGCCTGTATAGAGAGCGCAGGCTGCGGTCGCGGACCACGTAGCCGCCGATGATCGAGCAGCTTCCGCCGCGGGCGTGGCTGAAGGCGAAGGCCGGTTTGACCGTGCCGCCCGGGTCGGCGGTGTCGCCGTCCTCGTCCCTGTAGGGGGCGAAGCCCTCGAAGGCGTCCCAGCCGAAGTTGGCGCCGGACGCCGCGGCGACGGTCGTGTAGTCGAGCTCCTCGAACTCGTTCTGGCCGACGTCGCCGATCGCGATCCGCGGCTGCGCTGCGGTCACGGTGTCGAAGGAGAAGCGGAACGGGTTGCGCAGGCCGTAGCTGTAGATCTCGTCGCGGCCGGGGCGGCCGACGAAGGGGTTGGAGGACGGCACCGAGTAGGGGCGGCCGCCGGCCGGCCGCGGGTCGATCCGCAGCAGCTTGCCCAGCAGCACGTCCTTGTTCTGGGCGTTGTTCGGCGGGTCGCCGCCGGCGCCGCCGTCGCCGGTGCCGAGGTAGAGCAGGTCGCCGAGGAACTGCAGCTGGCCGCCGTTGTGGTTCGAGTTGACCGGGTGCGGGACTTCGATCACATGGCGCTGGGAGCCCGGCGCCGCCCGCGTGGCGCTGCGGCGTTTGAATTCGTCGACGCGGATGTTGCCGCCGGTGTCGGTGTAATAGACGTAGAAGCGGCCGCTCTGCCGGTAGTCGGGCGGGAAGGCAACCGAGAGCAGCCCCTCCTCGCCGCCGTAGCCGACTTGGGAGCGCAGGTCGAGGAAGGTGCCGCGGCGGTGGCCGCCGCTGAGAACCTCGATCCGCCCCGGCTGCTCGACCACGAACAGCAGTTGCGGCAGGCCCGGGGCGCCGGTCACATAGACCGGCTGGTCGAAGACGCCAACCCGCTTCAGAGCAATGTCGTTGGCTGGTTGACGGGCTGAGCCGCACGCTGGAAGCGCGAGCGCCAGCAGTGCCACCAGCCCAGCCACCCATTTCCCCGGTCGTATCCGGGCCGCAGTCATCTCGACCGGGGTTTTTTAATCACTTCGCCGCTGTCGGTCACTTCGGTGTCCGGCACTTCGGTGGTGATCTCGGTCACGAAGGAGCCGCCGGGGGTGACGCCGCCCTTGGTCCGTGCCTTGGCCGTGCCGCTGAGAGCGGCGGCGACGTTGTAGCGCAGGGTGTAATGGCCCGCTTTGACGGCGCTTAGCTTCCAGACCGCGTTGGTCGTCTGCCCCGGCTTCAGCGGGCCGAAGGCGAAGGTCTTGTTGTTGAAAGTCGAGGCGCCGCCTGCCTTGGAGGCGCCCTGCAGCCGGGGGTAGGTCGCGGCCAGCACCCAGACCGGCCGGTCGGCCTGCGCCAGGCCCGGCGTCGGATCGTGGACCGCGAACGGCAGCGAGGAGGTCTGCCCCTGCTTGCCGGCGATCGAGATCGTCACCGCCAGCGTCGGCACCGTCTTCTCGCCGTTGTTGCGAAAGCCGAGCTGCAGCAGCGAGGTCTGGCCGACGTCCTGCTCGCTCGGGAAGCTGGCCTGGGTCACGCGCACGTCGTAGGTGCCGGACGGCTCGTTCGCCTCCGAGGAGGAGTCGTCGCCGCAGGCGGCCAGCAGCACCGCCACGGCCACGGCGGCAACCCCGGTCGCGGTGGCTCGGAGGCGGGAACGCCGGGAATGTGTTCCGGTCCCCCGCAAAGCGGCCGCAACATAGCACGGGGTTTGCCTGCATCGATCCGCTTTTTGGACCGCCGGAGCGGGTTAGCCGGATCTCAACACTCGGCTAACGGTTGGGGCTGGGCCATCCCATAGACTCCGTTGTCGAGTGGGGCGTCGCGCGCGTGCGGCGCAGCTCGGTCGGAGGAGCAGATGGTCGGATCCGCGGTCAACAGGGCGTTCCTGCCCGCCAAGTCGCTGTTCGAAGTGGTGGGGGACATGATGATCCTCACCGCGCGCACGCTCGTCTCCGCGGTCAAGCCGCCCTACCCCTACGGCGAGGAGTTCATCGGCCAGTTCCTCTTCGCCCTGCAGCTCTGCTGGTTCCCGCTGCTGGTCTCGACCGTCGCCTTCGGCTTCGGCGCCCCCGGCCTGCAGGCGGCCAACTTCCTCTCCTTGTTCGGCGCCCTCGACCGGCTCGGCGGCTTCTTCGTGCTCGCCTCGATCCGCGAGTTCGCCCCCTTCGTCACCGCCGTCGTCGTCGCCGGCGTCGCCGGCACCGCGATCACCGCCGATTTGGGAGCCCGCAAGATCCGCGAGGAGCTCGACGCCCTGCAGGTGCTCGGGGTCGACCCGATCAAGAACCTGGTCGTACCGCGCTTCCTCGCCCTGATGCTGATCACCGGCCTGCTCGACATCTACGCCCTGGTCTTCGGGATCAGCGGCGGCGTCCTCACCGAGATCCTCTACAACCAGCCGCTCGGCGGCTTCTTCGCCACCCTCTTCTCCAACGCCTCGATCACCGACCTCTGGGGCTCGGTCGTCAAGTGCACCCTGTTCGGCGCCCTGATCGCCGTCGTCTGCTCATACAAAGGGATGACCGCGTCCGGCGGCGCCGCCGGCGTCGGCCGCGCCGTCAACGAGGCCGTCGTCATCTCCTTCATGGGCGTCTTCGCCTTCAACTACGTCTTCACCCAGACCCTGCTCGCCACCAACCCGGAGCTGCAGACGATCCGATGAACGCCTGGCTCGAAGTCCCGCGCGGCTGGCTCGACTCGCTCGGCGAGATCGCCCGCTTCGGCTCCCGCGTCGCCGGCCTCGTCTACAGCGGCCGCGTCTTCCGCTTCTTCGGCGAGAGCCTGCGCCAGGCCGGCATCCTCATCCTCGGCTCCGCCCTGATCATCTGGGGGCTCGTCTTCACCCTCGGCCTGCAGTGCGGGATCGAGGGCGCCTACCTGCTGCGCGCCCAGGGCGCCCCCGCCTACGCCGGCGTCTTCTCCGCCTGGTGCGACCTGCGCGAGATCATGCCCTACGCCTTCGGCTACATGCTCGCGGCCAAGGTCGGGACCGGGATCGTCGCCGAGCTCGGGGCGATGCGGATCTCCGACGAGATCGACGCGCTCGAGGTGATGGGCGTGCCGCCCGTGACCTTCCTCTGCGCGACGCGGCTGCTCGCCGCCTGGATCTCCTTCCCGTTCATGTACCTGGCCGGGATCGGGATCATGTACCTGGCCAGCTACCTGGCGGTCGTCGAGCAGATCGGCGACGTCTCCTCCGGCGGCTACCTATTGATCTTCTGGATGTTCCAGAACCCCCCCGACCTGATCTTCAGCCTGGTCAAGGGCATGGTGATGGCGACCGCGATCGTGCTGGTCGGCTGCTACTACGGGTACACGGCCTCGGGCGGGCCGGTCGGGGTGGGGACCGCGACGGCGAAATCGATGGTCCTCAACATCGTCTTAGTCCACATCATCGGGATGCTCGGGACCCTCGTCTTCTGGGGGGCCAACCCGAGGGCGCCAATAGGAGGCTGACGTGCAGATCGACGACGAGAACCGCATCGAAGAAGAGGAGCTGCAAGACGAGGCGGCGAGCAGCGCCGAAGCGCCGCCGGAGATCGCCCCCGAACCGACCTCTTCGCACTCGGACGAGCCCTACGTGAGCGAGGACGGCGCCGTGATGGGCCGGGACTTCGTCATCCCCGGCGTCGACCCCAGGGAGGACGACCCCTACCGCTTCCACACCGGCCGCAAGCGCGACCACGGTGGCGAGGACGCGATCGAGATCATCGACCTGGTCAAACAGTTCGGCCGCGCCCGCATCCTCAACGGCCTCAACCTCGGCCTGCCCGAGAACCAGGTCTCGATGGTCCTCGGCCCCTCCGGCACCGGCAAGAGCGTGCTGATCAAGCACATCGTCGGCCTGCTCTACCCCGACTCCGGCGACGTCCTCGTCCACGGCGAATCGATCCCGAACATGACCGACGACGAACTCTTCGAGGTGCGGAAAAAGTTCGGCCTGCTGTTCCAGGACGGCGCCCTCTTCGGCTCGATGAACATCTACGACAACACCGCCTTCCCGCTGCGCCAGCACACCGACAAAAGCGAGGAAGAGATCGGCGAGATCGTCAACCGCCGGCTGCGGGAGGTGGGCCTCTCCGAGGCCACCTACAAGATGCCGAACGAGCTCTCCGGCGGCATGCGCAAGCGCGCCGGCTTCGCCCGGGCGCTGGTGCTGGAACCGGCGATCGTGATGTTCGACGAGCCCGACTCCGGCCTCGACCCGGTGCGCACCGCGCTGCTCTGCGAGTTGATCCGCGAGATCCACGCCGAGAACGGCGGCTGCTACCTGGTGATCAGCCACGACCTCAACACGGCGCGCCGGATCGCCGACTTCCTCGCCGTGCTGTGGAGCGGCAAGATCGTCGAGTCGGGGCCCAAAGACGAGCTGTTCGACTCCGAAAACCAGTTCGTGTCCCAGTTCCTCCGGGCGGACGTAAGCGGCCCGCTCTCGATGGACTGAGTTGAACGCCGGGCAGTGGTTCGGCCGCGTCGCGGCGTGGGCCAGCGGCCACGCCCGAGGGGTGCTCGCGGTGAGCCTCGTGCTTGCCGTCGTGGCCGCGGTGGGGGCGACGCGGGTCTCGACCGACGCGGGGGTGGGGACGCTGACGGACACCGATACGGCGACCTACCGGGCGACGCAGGAGGTGCGTGAGGAGTTCGGCGAAGAACCGATCGTGGTCCTGGCCCGGGGCGACCTGCAGGAAATGCTGCTCAGCGCCGACCTCTTCCGCCTGTTGCGGCTGGAGGGCTGCCTCTCGGGGAACGTGCCGAAGGGGGCGAAGCCGATCCCGGGGCCCTGCACGGAGCTGGCCCGACTCGACCCGGTCGAGTTCGTCTCCGGCCCGGCGACCTTCCTCAACGAGGCCGTGGTCCAGATCGACCGCCAGCTGCAGCGGCTGTCGCGGCGCGTCTCGCCGGCGCGGTTCCGCGAATTCCTCCTCTCCGTCGCCACCCGCTACGGCATCACCAGCGCCCCCAGCCTCGACAACCCGGAATTCGTCGCCACCGTCGTCTTCGACTTCAGCCGCGCCCGCGGCACGCCGAAGGCGCGGCTCTCCCACCTCTTCCCCAACAGCCACTCGGCCCAGATCGTGGTCAGGCTCGAGCCTGACCTGAGCACGGCCGAACGCCACCGCGCGATCGAGCTGATCGAGGCCGCGGTCGCCGACACGACGCCGCGCGAGGCCTGTGCGGAGGAGAAGGGCAAGCCGGCCCCCTGCTTCGAGCTCGACAACGGCCGCTACGTCGTCTCCGGCGCCCCGGTCGTCGTCGACGGGTTGGCGCGGGCGCTGAAGGACGCGCTCCTGGTGCTGCTCGCGGTGGCGGTGGCGGTGATGGCCGTGACCCTGCTCCTGGTCTTCCGCTCCCGCTTCCGTCTGCTCCCGCTCGCCCTGGCCCTGGCCGCGGCGGCGCTGACCTTCGGCCTCTTCGGCCTCCTCGGCGGTTCCCTGACCATGGCCACGATCGCCGCCCTCCCGATCCTGATCGGCCTCGCCGTCGACTACGCGATCCAGTTCCAGGCCCGCTTCGACGAGACAAAGGAGGGCGCCGATGGCGCCCATGGGACCAGCGAGGGCGGTGGCGCTCCCAGCGCCGAGGCGGCGCGCGCGGCGGCGGCGAGCAGCGGCCCGACCATCGCCACCGCCGCCCTCGCCACGGCAGCCGGCTTCCTCGCCCTGCAGCTTTCCCCGGTCCCGATGGTCCGCAGCTTCGGCCTGCTGCTCGTCGCCGGCATCGCTCTCGCCTTCCTCCTCGCAGTGACCGCCGGCTTCGCCGCTCTTAGCCTGCGGGGCGACTTAGTCGCCTATAGGGCGACTAAGTCGCCCCGTCCGCTTGTCACCTGGGTGCGGGACTGGACGATCTGGCTCGCGCTCGAGCACCCGTTGCGGGTCTTGGGCGTCGGCCTCGCCCTGGCCGCCGTCGGGTGGGGGGTGGGAACCCAGATCGAGACCGCCTCAGACATCCGCGAGCTGGGGCCGCAGGACCTCGCCGCGATCCGCGACCTGAACGAGCTGCAGGAGGCGACCGGCGTCTCCGGCGAGCTCGACGTCAGGGTCGAGGCCCCCGACCTGACCGCCCCGGCGACGATCGCCTGGATGGCCGGCTTCAAGCAGCGGGTGCTGCGCGCGAACGGGTTCGCCGGCGAAGACCCGAGCTGCTTCGAGGCCGAGATCTGCCCCGGCCCGGCCCTCTCGGACTTCCTCACCCGCGGCGGCCAGCTGAGCCGGCGCGGCATCGACGAAACGCTGGCGGCGCTCTCCCCTTACGCGCTGCGCCAGGTGGCGCCGCTCGACCCCCGGAGCGGCGAGGTCGGGCACACGGCGCTGCTCTCGTTCGGGATCCGGGCGCAGTCGCTCGCCGACCAGCAGGCGCTGATCGACCGCGTGCGGGCGGAGATCGGCAAGCCGGGCGAGCCCGGCGGGCCACCGGCCGGCGTCGAGGTCGAGCTGGCCGGGCTGCCCGTGATCGCGGCCGAATCGGCCTCGGACCTCTCCAGCAGCCGCTACTGGCTGGCTCTCGCCGGACTGGCGGCCGTCGCTGCGGTCCTGCTGCTCGTCTACCGCTCCCTCACCAGGGCGCTGGTGCCGTTGGTGCCGACGCTGCTGGCGACCGGGTGGGCGTCGCTGGTGCTCTGGCTCACCGGCGTCCCGCTCAACCCGCTTTCGGCGGCGCTGGGGGCGCTGACGATCGCGATCGCGACCGAGTTCGGGGTGATCCTCGCCGGGCGCTTCCACGAGGAGCGTCGCGGCGGCCACGACGTCGAGGAGGCCCTGCGGCGGGCCTACGGCCGCACCGGGGTCGCCGTGCTGGCCTCTGCGGCAACCGCGATCGCCGGCTTCGCCGTCCTCCTCGCCAGCGACATCCAGATGCTGCGGGACTTCGGCTTCGTCACCGTCGTCGACCTCACCGTGGCGCTGCTGGGCGTGATGGTGGTGCTGCCCGCGGTCCTGGGCTGGAGCGAGCAGCGATGAGGGACCGCTACTCGGTTGCCGTCGGCCTGATCTTCCTTGCCGTGATCGTCGTCGCCACGGTCCAGACCCTGGGCGGTGGGGGAGGGGGCACGCTCGGCCTCGACCGCCAGCCGTCGCACTGGTCGTTGCCGGAGTTCGCGGTGCCGGCCGCGGCCGGCGAGCTCGAAGGAGACGCCAACGTCGCCCAGGACGACTGCGAAAGCTCGGCGGTCCCCTGCCCCGAGGACGCCCGCCGCACCCCCGCCTGCCGGATCGCGACCGCCGGGGCGATCCGCGTCTGCGATCTCTTCGACCGCCCCCTGGTGATCTCGTTCTGGTTCTCCAGAGGGGGGGACTGCGAGCGACAGCAGGACGTCGTCAGCGCTGTCTACGAGCGCTACCGTGGACGGGTGAACTTCCTCTCGCTGAACGTGCGCGACGACCGCGACACCGTTCGCGAGCTGGTCCGCCTGCGCGGCTGGAAGCTGCCCGTCGGCTATGACCGCGACGGCGCCGTCGCCGGCCTCTACCGGGTCGGCGGCTGCCCGACCTTCGCCTACGCCTATCCAGGCGGCACTCTGGAGAGCGCCGACATCGGCGAACTCACCGCCGGCCAGTTGACCGCGCACGTCGAGCACCTGCTCGAGGCCACCCGGGCGGCGGAAGGGGCGCCGTGAGCGGCGGCGCCGCCGAGCCGCAGATCGGCTGGGAGCCGGCCCCGGAGCAGGGCTGGGTGGCGCCCCATCTCGCCGCCGAGTTCCCCGGCCTCGGGATCGCCTGGGTCGAGGTCGACGCCCGCCCCGGCCGCAGTCCGGAGCCGGTCCGGCGGCGGCTCAGGGGCCTTTCCGACCGCTTCTACGGTGCCCAGGCGATCCGCCTGCGCGAACAGCCGGTGCCCTGGGCCTACCGCGTGTTCTTCCGCCAGATCGGCCTCGACCCGGACCGCACACGGACCCCGATCGAGCAGCTCGCCTTCGACCGGCTCCACGACGGCGCCTTCAAGAGCCACGGCCTCCCTGCCGACGCGCTCAACGTGGCGATCGTCGAGACCGGGGTCGCCCTGCGCGCCTTCGACGCCGATCGGCTCGAGGGCCGCCTCTGCATCCGCGACTCCGCTCCCGGGGAGTCGCTGGCCGGCCGGCCCGGTGAGCTGGCGCAGGGCACGCTGGTGTTGGCCGACGAGCGCCGCCCGGTCGCGCTCCTCTTCGGGGGCACCGCCGAGGGCCACGGGGTCGAAGCGCACAGCCGTCGCCTGACGATCGTCGCGGTTCAGGTCAAGGGGGTGCCGCAGATGGCTGTCGAGGAGGCGCTGTGGATGGCTGCGGCGACGCTGCGGTGATCTACACTCAAGCAAGGCCGATGCCCGATTTGCTCGCAAGAGAGAGTCCGGCGGCGCTCCGCGTCGGGGCAGACGAGCGCCTCGCTCGGGCCGAGCTGCGGCGCCAGGTCGGCCGCCTCGAGCGCCAGCTCGCGGGGCTCGTAGCCGAGGGCTTCGGCCGGGTCGTGATCGAGCACCGGGTCGATGCGGTGGCGGCGGAGCCGCGCCCACTCGACCTCGGTGAGCTGGAGCGGCTGCGCGACGAGCTCGCGGACCGCATCGCCGACGCGCGGGCGACCCTGCGCGAGCGCGCTCGCACCGAGGCCGACAACCGCGAGCTGCTGCGCCAGATGATCGCCTCGCCGGCGGACTTCAAGTGGGTCCAGGTCAGCCGCGACGACCTCGGCGAGCCCGGCTGCGGCCACTGGCACTCGCGCCCCCGCCTCGGCCCGCTGGGGATGCTGATGGGTTGGTGGCGGGTCAGGGTCTCCTCTGGATGCCCGTTAGCCGGGCGGCTTGCGGCCGTTGAGCAAGAAGTCGAGGGGCAAGCGAGCGAGAAGGGCACCGGCGCCGAAACCGGCTGCGTCCCCGTCCCCACCGCGCCGCACCGCCGCGGATGACCGCCCGCCCGCGCCCTGGGGGAACTTCCCGCTGGCCGAGTTGGTCATCCTCGCCGGCATCGTCGCGCTGCTGATCGGGGTCGTCGGCGGCCACCCGGTGGCGATCGGCGTCGGCGTCGTCTGCGCCGGCCTCGGCGGGCTCGAGGTCGCGGTCCGCGAGCACTTCGCCGGCTACCGCTCCCACACCACGCTGCTCGCCGGCGCCGTCTTCGTGCTCACGGTCGGGTGCCTCTTCTACCTCGCCAACCAGCTCCTCGCGGTCGCGTTGGGGGTCGGTGCCGCCGCCTTCGCGGCCACCTTCTACCTGGCGCGCCGCGCATTCCAGCGCGCTTCCGGAGGCCTCAGCTTCCGGGTCGGCGGAATGCGCGGCTGAGCTGCGGTCAGGCGGTCAGGGCCTCGCGGCCGCCGGGGCCGCGGGCGGCGAGCTCGGCTGCGAGCAGGCGGCGCTGGCGCGAGGTCAGCGTCCCCAGCTGCTTGTTCTCGTTCAGCGAGAGCGGCATCAGGAACTTGCGGGCGCGGGTGCGTCCCCAGCGGCGCTGGCTGGTCAGCAGCTCGGCGATCGTCATGCTCTCGGTCTCCCAGGGGCACTCCTCCACCACCTGCGACGGATCTCGGTCCCCGCGCGCGATCTCGCGCTTCAGCTCGGCCCGAGCGAGCCTCACCAGGTTGGCCCGTTCGAGCGCCCGCATGTGCTGCGGGGCCTCCACCGGAGATGCGATCGTCGTTGCGGTTGCCGTTGAGGCAGCGTCCACTGGGACTCCTCCCTTCAAGGAATCGGTTAACTGGGTATCTCTCTCCCAACCTGCGACCAGTGGCTCTTGGGGGGCCATGGCCCAGCCGGACCGAGTTCTCAATTCGTTCACCCCACCCGGGGTGTTCGGCGAGGAGGTCAAGCTATGCCGTGGGGGTGGCGGCCGTCAACCGGCGGGGGCGTCACCGTCCCCGACCCGGTCGCTAAGAGCAACAATTTCGGCCCTGCCGGGGCCATGTCCCCAATCGAACAAGCCTGAAACTACCCCCGACGGGGGATGTCAAGAACTCGTTACCCCCGGATTAGGAGCGCGGCAGCTCCGGGAAGTCCTCGATCACCCGGGCGATCGTGCCGAGGGCGCCGTCGAGGTGCTCGCGCTCGTGGGTCGCCATCAGGCTGGTCCGCAGCAGCGCCCCACCCGGGGGTACCGCCGGGTGGATCGCGACGTTGGTGTAGAGGCCGGCGTCGAAGAGCGCCTTCCAGAGCAGCACCGCCTGCCAGTCGTCGCCGACCATCACCGGCACCACCGGGGTCGTGGCGACGCTGCCGTCGGGCAGGGTGCCGGGCTCGACCACCTTCAGCCCCAGGTGCCGCAGGCCCTCGCGCAGGTACTCGGCGTTGGCCAGGAGCGCCTCGAACAGCCGCGGGCCGTCGCTGCGGACCACCCGCAGCGCCGCCAGCGCGGCGCCGACGGCGGCGGGGACGGCGCTGGCGCTGAAGACGAAGGAGCGGGAGCTGATCCGCAGGTACTCGATCACGTCCGCCGGGCCGGCGATGAAGCCGCCGCAGGAGGCCAGGCTCTTGGAGAAGGTGCCCATCCGCAGGTCGACCTCGTCCTCGAGCCCGAACAGCTCGCAGGCGCCGGCGCCGCGGGCGCCGAGGACGCCGGCGCCGTGCGCCTCGTCGACCAGCAGCCGCGCTCCGTAGGCCTGGCAGAGATCGACGATGCGCGGCAGGTCGCAGACGTCGCCCTCCATCGAGAAGACGCCGTCGACGATGACGAGGACGCCGCCGCCGTCTTCGCCGGCCCGCTGCAGCATCTTTTCCAGCTTGTCCATGCGGTTGTGGCGGAAGGGGCGCAGCTTGGCGCCGGAGAGGCGGCAGCCGTCGAGGATCGAGGCGTGGTTGCCGGAGTCGCAGATCGCGGTGTCGCCGGGCCCCAGGATCGTGCCGATGCAGCCGACGTTGGCCTGGTAGCCGGTGGTGAAGACGATCGCGTCCTCGGTCCGCATCCACTCCGCCAGCTCGCGCTCGAGGTCGACGTGCAGCGGCGTCGTCCCGTTCAGCAGCCGCGAGCCGGTGACGCCGGTCCCGTAGGCCTCGAGCGCCTCGCGCGCGGCCTCCTTTACCCGTGGGTCGCCGGTCAGCCCCAGGTAGTTGTTGGAGCCGAGCATGATCGTCTCCCGGCCCTCCATCTCGACCACCGGGCCGGCCTCCGAGGTGAGCAGCCGGAAGTAGGGGAGGAGGTCGTGCTCCTTGGCGGCTTCGAGCTGCTCCAGCCGGTCGTGGCTGCGGGCCTTCTCGAAGACGTCGACCGGGGCCTTCGCGGTCTCGCTCATCGACCAAAGTGTAGGTTGCGCCCCACATGGCAAGCGTCTCGATACGGCCGGTGCGGACCCGGCGCGAGCTGAAGCGCTTCGTCAAGGTCCCGTTCGGGCTCCATCGCGATCACCCGCAGTGGGTGCCGCCGCTGATCTTCGAGCGGATGCAGTTCCTCGACCCGAAGAAGAACCCCTGGTTCGAGCACGGCGAAGCGGAGTTCTTCGTCGCCGAGCGCGACGGCGAGCCGGTCGGGCGCATCAGCGCCCATCTCGACCACCGCTGGGACGAGTACCGGGGCGGCCGCGACGCGATGTTCGGCTTCTTCGAGAGCGCCGAGGGGCCGGAGGTGGCGCAGGCGCTGCTCGACGCCGCCGGCGAGTGGGCCGCGGCGCGGGGGCGCGAGCGCATCCTCGGGCCGATGGACTTCACCACCAACGACGAGGTCGGGATCCTGATCGAGGGGTTCGAGCGCCAGCCGATGGTCCTCGAGCCCTGGCACCCGCCCCACTACAAGGACTCGATCGAAGCCGCGGGCTTCGTCAAGGCGATGGACGTGCTGATGTGGGAGCTGCGGATGGGGGAGCTGAAAGAGGGGGAGCGCTTCGACCCCTCGATCCACGCCGCCGCGGAGAAGGCGCTGAGCGACGAAGGGATCGTGATCCGCAACATGCGCAAGCGCGACATGGCGAACGAGGTGCGCCGCTTCATGGACGTCTACAACGAGGCCTGGGGCGACAACTGGGGCTTCGTGCCGATCACCGACGCCGAGGTCGAGTTCCAGGCGAAGAACCTGAAGCAGGTGCTCGACGAGGAGTGGACCTTCATGGCGGAGAAGGACGGGGAGGTCGTCGGCGCCGCCCTCACCCTGCCGGACATCAACCAGGTGCTGGCGAGGATGAACGGTCGCCTCCTGCCCGGCGGCTGGCTCAAGTTCCTGCTCGGACGGCGCAAGATCGACCGTCTGCGGGTCTTCGCGCTCGGGGTCAAGCACGACTACCGGCACACCGGCGTCGCCGCCGGCCTCTACCTGGAGCACATCAAGATGGCCGCGAAGCCGGACGAGATCCACTGGGGCGAGATGGGCTGGATCCTGGAGACGAACGGGCCGATGAACCGGGCGATGGAGGGGATGGGCGGCAAGGTCGTCAAGCGGTACCGGCTGTACGAGCGGGCACTGCAGCCAGCCGCTGCGTAGGACCGATCCCGGTAGGGGTTTCGCTTAACTTTTTCGAGGGGCGTTTGTCGGCTGACGCCTTGGGGGTGCGGTGGCGAAAAAGTACAAGACGCTTCACCCCTACCGGGATCGGTCCTCGGGGCGCGAAAACCGCATGTTCCGGGGTTTACGTAACACCCAGCCAGGCTCGACCTGGGGTCTCGCTAGAGTCGGCTGGGTGAGCGATTTCGAGTTGGATGGCGAGGTTCTCGCCGAGGAAGACGCCGAGCCGCGCGAGGCGGAGCCGGTGCGGGCGCTGCCGCTGCCCTACGAGGAACCAGCCGCGCTGGCGCTGCGGGACGAGGTCCGCACCGCGGCGATCGCCGCCGCGGGTGGCGTCCTGGCCGGTGCCGCCACCGTCGCCGCCGTGCGCGCGGTCAGCGCCGTCGGTTCGAGGACGCGCGCCCCGCGCCGCCGCCTCGGCCGCCGCGACCGCCCCAACGTAGTCGCCAGCCGCTCCTTCCTCGTAGACGTCCACCTCCTCGGCCGCTAACCCCGGCCGATGGGCCGGAAACCCACGTATGGGGTGGGAAATCGGCCCATCGGCCCTCTCGAAGTAGAGGTGGGGCCTCGGGCGCTTTATCGGTTGCCGCGGGGGAGTGATGATCGGACGTTGCGGGTCGTCGGTGGGGTGGCTACGCGGTTGCTGCATGTGGAGGGGAGGCCGGTGCTGGCGCGGGCTTGGCAGCCGGCCGGGGAGCGGGTGGTGCTGCGGGCGGAGGCGGTCGATCCCGCTGACGTGACGCCGCCGTCAGCGCTTGCCGGTCGGGAGCTGCTGCCGGCCGCGGCGGCTGGAGATGAGTCGCCGCCGGGCCTCGCCGGCCGCGATGTCGCGCCGGCGGGCAGGGCCGAGCTGGAGGTCGCGATCGAGCGCATGCGCTTCGTGCTCGGCGTCGATCACGACCTCGGCGAGTTCCACCGCCGCTTTCGCCGTGACCCGCTGCTCGGGCCGCTGATCCGCCGGCTGCCGAGCTTCCGCCCGCGGCGCCGGGTCTGGCCGTGGGAGGCGCTGGCCGCGGCGGTGGTCGGACAGCTGATCGAGTCCCGGCGCGCGGTGACGATCGAGCGCCGCATCGTCGGCCGCTGGGGCCCGCGGCTCGGCGACGGCCGCGACGCCCTGCGCGACGTCCCGGCGGCGACGACGATCGCCGGCTGCGCCCCGGCCGAACTGGCCGCGATGGACCTCGCCCCGACCCGGGCCGAGGCGCTGTGGCGGGTGGCGAAGGTCGTCGCCGCCGGACGCTGCCAGCTCGACTCGCCGGCCGCCGACCGGCGCCTGCTGGCGCTGCCGCGGATCGGGCCCTGGACGGTCCAGTGCCTGGCCCTGTTCGGGCGCGGCGAGATGGACGCGCTGCCGGCTGGCGACCTCGCCTACATCAAGCTGGTCGGCCGCCTCGCCGGCCTCGGCCGCCGCGCCACCGTCGCCGAGGTGGAGGAGTTCTTCGCCCCGTACGAGCCCTTTCGCGGGCAGGCCGGCGCGCTCGCGCTCGCCGGCCTCTACAGGCGGGTCGCCCAGGGCCCGCCGCTGCGCCTGGCCGCCTGAACAGACCGGTCGGCGCGCCTGCACGAGTTCGTGCCTGGACGGACGTGCGGTAAAGCGACTGGACGATCTGTCGATGAAGCAGGCGATGCCGGCCAAAGGGGATAAGAACTGGCCCGATCACGAGGTCAGCGCATTCCTCGACCAGATCACGGCCGGAGGGCAGGACTACCGGCGACTGGTCGAGCGGCTGCCGGTGATCGTCTACAGCTCCGAGCTCGGAGAGCACGGCCGCTGGCACTACGTCAGCCCCCAGGTCGAGGAGATCCTCGGCTACACGGCCGAGGAGTTCAAGGCCGACCCCGGCCTTTGGTCGCGCCTGCTGCACCCCGACGACCGCGAGCGCGCGCTGGACAACGAAACCGAGGAGATCCTCGGCGACCGCAACACGCGCCCGGTCGAGTACCGGATGCGCACCCGCCGCGGCGACACCGTCTGGATGCTCGACGAGGCGGTGCTCGAGGCCGACGAGAACGGGGTGCCGGTCTGGCACGGCGTGCTCTACGACATCAGCGAGCGCAAGCGGGCCGAGGACGAGCTGCAGCGGGCGCTCTCGCAGCAGGCCGTCGTCGCCAAGCTGGGCGAGCGGGCGCTGCAGGACGGCGACCCGGAGGCGCTGCTGCGCGCCGCCGCCTCGCTGATCGGCGAAGTCGACGGGGTCCACAGCGCCTGCATCTGGGAGCTCGGCCGCGACGGCCGCCGGCTCAACCTTCGCGCCGGGCTCGAGCAGGAGGTGATCGGCGCCGGTCGCCGCGTCTCCGCCGCCCGCGACTCGCACGCCGGTGCCGCGCTCGAGTCGGGCACACACACGATCGTCGCCGATTGGTCGAGCGAGGACCGCTTCACGATGCCCCCCGTGCTGCGGGCCTTCGGCGCCGCCAGCAGCCTGGCGGTGATGATCGACGGCAAGGACGCCCCGTTCGGGGTGCTCGACGTCCACGCCACCGAGCCCAATCGCTTCAGCGCCAAGGACGTGCTCTTCGTGCAGGCCGCGGCCAATGTGGTGGCCGAGGCGATCGAGCGCCATGTCGCCGACCAGGCCCTGCGCCACCGCGTTCTGCACGACTCGCTGACCGGCCTGCCCAACCGGCTTAGCTTCGTCGACGCTCTGGGGGAGGCGCTGAAGCGGGCGGCGGCCTCCGGCTCGCCGATCGGGATCCTCTTCCTCGACCTCGACCACTTCAAGCTGATCAACGACAGCCTCGGCCACCACGCCGGCGACGCGCTGCTGCGGGCGGTGGCGCCGCGGCTGCGCGCCCACCTGCGTCCCGGCGACATCGTCGCCCGCTTCGGCGGCGACGAGTTCGGCATCCTGATCGACCGTCTCGCCGACGAAGAGGAGGCGATCGCGATCGCCGACCGCGTCGCCGCTGCCTTCGCCCAGCCCTTCTCGATCGACGGGGTCGAGCACTTCGTCACCGCCAGCATCGGCGTCGCCGTCGCCCGTCCCGCCGACCAGCGCGGCGCCAACGCCGAAATGCTGATCCGCGACGCCGACGCGGCGATGTACCGGGCCAAGGAAGGCGGCCGCGCCCGCTGCGTCCTCTTCGACGCGGCGATGCGGGCCAACGCGATGCGCCGGCTGGAGATCGAACGCGAGCTGCGGCACGCGCTCGAGCGCGACGAGCTGGCGCTCCACTACCAGCCGGTGCTCAGCCTGCGCACCGGTGAGATCTCCGGCCTCGAGGCCCTGGTCCGCTGGCAGCATCCCGAGCGCGGCCTGCTCGACCCGGCCGAATTCGTCTCGATCGCCGAGGACAGCGGTCTGATCGAGCCGATCGGCCGCTGGGTGCAGGAGCATGCCTGCCGCCAGATCCTCGAGTGGCACGAGGGGCGCCCGGACGCGCGCCCCTTCGACGTCGCCGTCAACCTCTCCGCCCGCCAGGTCGCCCACCGCGACCTGCCCGCCACCGTGGCCGAGATCATCGCCCGCACCGGCATCGACCCGATCCACCTGCGCCTGGAGATCACCGAGAGCGTCCTGGTCGAGGAGTCGGCCAGCGCGATCGCCTCGCTGGAGGCGCTGAACGAGCTCGGCGTCCGCCTCGTCCTCGACGACTTCGGCACCGGCTACTCCTCGCTCGCCTACCTCAACCGCTTCCCCTTCCACGCGCTGAAGATCGACCGCTCCTTCGTCGACGCGCTCGGCATCGAGCAGGAGCGCACGGCGATCGTCGAGGCGATCATCGGCATGGCCCGGGCGCTGTCCCTGGAGGTGATCGCCGAGGGCGTCGAGAGCGAGGTCCAGCTGGCGGAGCTGCGGCGACTCGGCTGCGACTACGCGCAGGGCCACCTCTTTCACGCGGCGATGCCGGAGGCCAAGGTCAGCCGGCTGCTGCGCGAAGGGGCGCTCGGCTATTCGGGGATCTCGTCGCCCGGCAGGTAGTCGTTCGTCAACAGTTCCGAGGGCAGCGGCAGCGACCCGATCAGCTCGTTGTCGCGCATCCAGGCGGTGAAGGTCTCCCACTGGGCCGGGTCCATGTAGCCGTACGGCTGCCCCGGCGTCCCCGCGCCGAGCAGCGGCAGCGTCGTCTTGACCTCGGCCTCGGTCAGCTTCGGTTCGAGGTCGCCGTTCGCTTCGAGCACGGCTTTGGTGGCCGCGTTCGGGCTCTTCACCGCGGCTTCGGTGCCGCGCTCCAAGGCGGCGAGGAAGAGGCGGACCTTTTCCGGGTCTTCCTCCAGGCGGCTGCGGTTGGCAACCAGCACCAGCTCGTCGTAGGTGGGGACGCCGAGCTGGTCGACCGGGGTGACGACTGGGTCTTTGCCGCGCTGGCGCAGGTCGACGCCCTCGACGTTGAGGAAGCCGCCGAGCATCGCCTGGGCATTGCCCCCGAGCAGCGCCGGTAGCAGGCCGAAGCCGACGTTGACCGCCTTGACGTCGGCGGGGGAGAGCTTGGCCCGGGCCAGGATCGTCGCCAGGAAAGCGTCCTGGTAGGGGATGCCGGCAGTCGCGACGGTCTTGCCCTCGAGATCGCCGACGCCTTTGATCCCCGATTTCCGCAGCCAGATCAGCGAGGTCAGCGGCCGGTTGACCAGCGCCCCGACCGCGACCACGTCGAGGCCCTTCTCGTGTGCCAGCGCCACCTCGGGCTCGTAGGAGATCGCCAGGTCCGACTGTCCGGCGGCAACCAGCTTGATCGGCGCCGCGGGGTCGGAGGGGGTCTCGATCGAGACGTCGAGGCCCGCTTCCTCGAAGTAGCCGAGCTTCTGCGCCAGGTAGATCCCGGCGTGGTCGGGGTTGGGGTAGAAGTCGAGCGTCAGCGTCAGCGGTTGCGCCTCGGCGCTCCCGTCCTCGGACTTCTCGCCGCAGGCCGCAAGACCGAGCGCGAGGGCGAATAGCGCGACGGCAAGCGCGATCGCCGGGGTTCGGGTCGGCCTCATCCCCTGTGTTCTATCGCCAAGTGATGACGCGTCGCTCCGCGAGGGCGATCAGGCCGATCAGGACGAGCGCCATCGCCGAGAGGACGACCACCGCCGCGAACTCCCGCGCCACCTCCAGCTGGGCGTTGTCCTGGAGGATCAGGTGGCCGAGGCCGGAGCTGGAGCCGACCCACTCGCCGAAGACGGCGCCGATCGGCGCGAGGACGACGGCGATCTTGGCGCCGGTGAAGAAGCTCGGCAGCGCGGTCGGCGCCTCGACCCGGCGGAAGACCCCCCAGCGCGAGGCGTCGAGGCTGCGCATCATCTTGATCGCCTCGGGCTCGGCCAATCGCAGCCCGTCGAGCGTGTTGACGGTGATCGGGAAGAAGCAGATCAGCGCCACGACCACGACCTTGGGGCCGGTCCCGAAGCCGAGCCAGACCAGGAGGATCGGGGCGATGACGACGATCGGGATCGTCTGCGAGGCGACGATCAGCGGGTAGGAGGCGTTGCGAACCAGGGTCGAGAGGTGCATCAACACCGCGAACCCGACCCCGGCGAGGAGCGCACAGCCGAGGCCGAGGACGATCTCGCGTAGCGTCACCCAGGCGTTGTCGGCCAACAGCGAGCGGTCCTGCCAGAGCGACTCGGCGATTTCGGCCGGCGAGGGGACGAGGAAGGGCTCGAGGCCGAGCACGTCGGCCAGGGCCCCGGTCGAGGCGGCGAGCTGCCAGGCGCCGATCAGCGCCGCCAGCAGCAGGGTGGGGGGGAGCCAGCGCCTCATCGTCGGCGCAGGGCGTGGAGGGCCTGCTCGCGCACGGCGACGAAGGCGGGGTCGGTGACGGCGGCGTCGCGGTCGGGCGCGCGTGGCGCGGGGGCCCGCAGCTCGGCGACGATCCGGGCCGGGCGGGGGGAGAAGACGGCGATGCGGTCGGAGAGGTAAAGCGCCTCCTCGACGTCGTGGCTGACCAGCACGACCGTGCGCGGGTCGGTTCGCAGCGCCGCCGCCAGCCACTGCTGCATCTCCGCCCGGGTGATCGCGTCGAGGGAGGCGAAGGGCTCGTCGAGGGCCAGTAGCGGCTTGCCGGCGCAGAGGGTGCGGAGGAAGGCGACGCGCTGGCGCATCCCGCCCGAGAGCGCCGCCGGCCGCGCCGCCTCGAAGCCGGCGAGGCCGAAGCGGGTGAAGAGCTCCCCCGCCCGTCGCCGCGCCTCGGCTCGGCCGAGGCCGCGGTTGCGCAGCGCCAGCGAGGCGTTGTCGAGCGCCGAGTACCAGGGGAGGAGGAGGTCGCGCTGGGGCATGTAGGCGCAGTGGCCCAGCCGCCCAGCCGCCTCGGCTGCGCCGTCCACCGCGACCGTTCCCACGCTCGGCTGCTGCAGCCCGCAGATCAGCTCCAGCAGCGTCGACTTGCCGCAACCCGAGGGCCCGACCAGGCCGATCACCTCCCGCTCACCCGCCTCCAGGTCGAGCTGGTCGATCGTTCGCAGCTCGCCGTAGGAGTGGCCGAGGCCGCGAATCGAGACGGACATCCCTGGTATCCTGCCGGACTCCGCGCTCCTGACCTAAAAGGTCAGGAAAGTCGATAAGTACCCCGCGCGGCACCAGGCAGCATGGACCCGGCAATAGTCATCTTCGGCTTCGGCATCGGAGCGATGGTCGGCATGACCGGCATGGGCGGCGGCACCCTGATGACGCCGCTGCTGATCCTGCTCTTCGGGGTCAAACCGGTGACCGCGATCGGCACCGACATCTTCTACGCGGCGGTGACGAAGACGGTCGGCGGCTGGCGCCACCTGCGGATGGGCACCGTCAACATGAGCTTGGCCCTCTGGATGGCGGCCGGGAGCGTCCCGGCCTCGGTGGCCGGGGTCTGGGCGATCTCGGTCCTGCAGAGCAGGATCGGCGAAGAGCGGCTCGACTCGATCGTCTACGCAATGCTCGGTGGCACCCTGCTGATGGTCGGGCTCATCACCCTGGCCCGGGCGCTGATCCTCAGCAACCTGATCGAAGAGCGCGACGACTTCGAGCTGCAGCGGCGCCACAAGATCGCCGCGGTGGCGATCGGCGCCACCACCGGCTTCGTGATCGGGATCACCTCGGCCGGCTCGGGGACGGTGATCGCGATCCTGCTGATCGCGGTCTTCCGCCTGACCCCGAAAAAAGTGGTCGGGACCGACGTCTTCCACGCCGCGATCCTGCTCTGGGCCGCCGGGATCGCCCACTGGGTCGGCGGCAACGTCGACTTCGTCCTCGCCGGGAACATCCTGCTCGGCAGCGTCCCCGGCGTGATCGTCGGTTCGCATTTCGCGGCGCGGGCGCCGACCGGGTTCCTGCGCACCGCGCTCGGCGTCGTCCTCGTCGCCTCGGGGATCGTCACCGTGCAGAAGGGCGACCCGGTCGTCTGGCCGATCGCCGCCGCGGTCGCCGGCATCGGCCTCGGCCTGCTGATCTGGTTCCCGCGCTGGTGGAACGAGCGGCGAGTCAAGCGCGAAGCGGCCGAACGGCAAGCTTGCGACCGCTCCGACGATCTCGCGCCTGACGTGATCGGCTGATTGATTAACTAGGCGTATGCGCGTTTCAGCGAAGGCCGACTACGCGGTGCGGGCCGCGGCCGAGCTCGCTGCCGCCGAGGAGGGCCCGATCAAGGGCGAGCGCCTGGCCGAGGCCCAGGACATCCCGCTGCAGTTCCTCGAGCACATCCTGCTCGAGCTCAAGCACCACGGCATCGTCCGCGCCCGCCGCGGCGCCAAGGGCGGTTACTGGCTGGCCAAGCCGGCCGACGAGGTGACGGTTGCCGAGATCGTCCGCGCCGTCGAGGGCCCGATCGCCCATGTCCAGTCGACCCCGCCCGAGGCGATCGAGTACCGCGGCAACGCCGAGCACCTGCAGGAAGTCTGGATCGCGGTCCGCGCCAGCCTGCGCTCCGTCCTCGAGGAGGTCACCCTCGCCGACCTCGTCTCCGGCGAACTCCCAAGCGTCGTCACCGAGCTCGCCGCGACCCCCGACGCCTGGCTCGCCCGCTAACTGCCCGCCGACGGGCCGATTTCCCACCATATAGGTGGGTTTTTCGGCCCATCGACCTCAGTCGGCGGCGGGGACGCCGCCGGCGACGACGTTGACGAAGTTCTCCAGGTGGCGGGTGGTCCAGCACTCGAAGGCGCCGTCGCAGTGGCGCTCGTAGGCGGCCATCACCGAGTCGCCGTAGTTCCAGTAGAGCTTCGGCTCGGGATTGAGCCAGAAGAGGCGGCCGGCGCGCTCGGCTACCTGGGCGAAGACCTCGGCGTGGGGCTCGCGGCCGTTGGTGCGGGCGTCGCCGAGCACGATCACGGTCGAGCGCGGGTCGAGCTCGTCGGAGATCTCGGTCAGGAACTCGAGCCAGACGCGGCCGTAGTCGGTGTAGCCGGAGACGTCGGCGACGCCGCCCTCGCTGGAGATCTTCTGGGCGACGGCGGCGAAGTCGCGCTCGTGCTCGAAGACGTCGGTCACCTCGGAGATCCGCTCGATGAAGACGAAGCTGCGCAGTTTCCGGAACGAGTCGTGCAGGGCGTGCAGGACCGAGAGGAAGAAGACGCTGGCCGAGGTGACGGAGGTGGAGACGTCGCAGAGGACGTAGATCTCGGGCCGGCGCGGGCGCTTCGGCCGGTATTTGAGCCGCAGCGGCACGCCGCCGGTCTCCAGCGAGGCCCGCATCGTCCGCCGCACATCGACGTGCTGGCCCTTGCGGCGGCCGCGCTGCTCGTGCCCCAGCGTCGCCAGCCGCCGCTTCATCTGCGAGACCGCGCGGTGCACGGAGGCGAGGTCCTGGGTCGGGCTGGTCGGCAGGGCGCGGTCGAGCTCGGCCAGGGGGCGGGAGGGGGGCAGCGCTTCGGTGCGCTCGATCAGGTCACGCTCGAGCTCGCGCCGCAGGTGGCGCTCGAAGGCGTTGAGCTGGTCGCGGTCGATCGGCGGTCGCTCCTCGCCCGCCTCGGTCGGCGGCTGCGTGCCGGCGGTCAGCCCGAGCGTGCGGCGGATTCGCTGCACGTCGACGCCGACCACGCCTGAGCCCTCGCCGCGGCCGAAGGCGGCGATCGCCAGCCGCGCCAGGTCGCGCAGCCGGTCCTCGTCGCCGGCGGCGATCGCCTCGCGGACCTGCTCGCGCAGCTCGTCCATGTCCAGCCGCTCGCTCCCCTCCCCGGCCTCGCCACCGCCCTCGCCGCGCTCACCGATCTCGCGCTGCACCGCCTCCGCCTCGGCGGCGCGGAAGAAGTAGCGGTCGAACAGCAGCTCGAAGACGCGGCGGTCGTCCTGGGACTTGGCGATCGTCGCCGCCAGGGCCTCGCGGAAGTCGGCCTGCGAGGTCCACTCGACCCTCTCCAGGGCCGCGAAGGCGTCGAGGATCTCGGAGGTCCCGACCGCGACACCCTCGCTGCGCAGCTCCTCGCAGAAGCCGAGCAGCTTCGCCGCCAACCCCGGCGGCCCGGCGTCAGCCCTGGGTCCGTAGGGGGTCGGCAAGCTTCACCCCGACTCGCTCCGCTACCAGGTCGATGTCGGTGCGGTGCTTGACGATGATCGACATCGACTGCTCGAAGGTCTCCTGGTCGATGTCCTCGGCGCCCATCAGCAGCAGCGTCCGCGCCCAGTCGATCGACTCGGCGAACGAGGGCGGCTTCTTCAGGTCCAGCGCCCGCACCATCCCGATCACCTCGACCAGTCGCCGGGCCAGCGTCTCCGACAGCTCCGGCGCGTGCAGCCGGACGATCTCCATCTCGCGCTCGAGCCCGGGGTAGTCGAGCCAGAGGTAGAGGCAGCGCCGCTTCAGCGCCTCGGTCAACTCGCGCGAATCGTTCGAGGTGAGGACGACGATCGGCATCGTCGTCGCCGCGACCTGGCCCAGCTCCGGGATCGTGATCTGGAAGTCGGAGAGGAGCTCGAGCAGCATCGCCTCGAACTCCTGGTCGGTCTTGTCGATCTCGTCGATCAGGAGGACCACCGGCTCGGGGCTGGAGATCGCCTGCATCAGCGGCCGCGTCAGCAGGAAGTCGTTGCTGAAGATGTCCTCCTGCACGTCCTCCCAGCCGGCCTCGCCGCCGGCCTGGATCCGCAGCAGCTGCTTGCGGTAGTTCCACTCGTACATCGCCTTTGCCTCGTCGAGCCCCTCGTAGCACTGCAGCCGAATCAGCTCGCGACCGCTCGCGCGTGAGAGCGCCTTCGCCAACTCGGTCTTGCCGACCCCCGCCGGGCCCTCGACCAGGACCGGCTTGCCGAGCTCCTGGGCGAGGTAGGAGACCAGCGCCGCGGGCTCGTCGGCGAGGTAGCCGACCCGCGCCAGCGCCTCCTTCGTCTCAGCCACAGGGCCTTCGGTCATGGCGCCGATGATAATCAGGCTCCCGTGCTCGTCTTCCCCCCGCCGCTCGCCGACCTCTTCCCCCACAGCCCCGGCCCCTACATCGCGCTGATGCTGATCGGCTTCGCGATCGGCGTCCTCGGCCACCTGACCCGGACCAAATGGCTGGTTGCCTCCGGCATCGTCCTGATCTTCCTCGGCGCCCTGCTCTTCCCGCTGGCGGCGAACCTGACCAGCGGGGACCGGCCGCCGCCGGTCGAAGAAAGCCGCACCGGCGACACCGGCTAGCTCCGCTGCCGCTACCGCTCTAGAATCGCGGTTCATTCTGCCTTCGACTTCCGAGGAGCCCGATCCCTTGAGCCGTCTTCGCACCTTCGCCCTGCTTGCCGCAGTAGTAGTCCTCGCGACCGCGCTCACCGCCTGCGGCGGCGGCAGCAGCGACGACCCGCAGCAAGTGCTCGACGACGCGACCCTGGAAGGCGTGGAAAGCGGCAACATCGACGCCTCGATCTCGGTCAAGTCCGAAGGCAAGGAAGGCAGCGACGTCGACGTCAGCCTCTCGGGCCCGTTTCAGAGCAGGGGCAACGGCGACCTGCCCGAACTCGCCCTGACCGCGAGCGCAAACGGCAAGGCGCAGGGCGATGACGTCGATTTCGAAGGCGGGCTGACGCTGCTCTCGGAATACGGCTTCCTCAACTACGAAGGGACCGAGTACGAGATCGACCCGACCACGTTCGGCGTCATCAGGTCGGGCTTCGAAGAAGCCCAGGGCCAGGGCGCGGAAGGCAACGCGGCCGACGTCACCGCCTGTCAAGAGGCGGCCGAAGGCTTCGAGGTCGGCAACTTCGCCGACGAACTCAGCGACGAAGGCAGCGTCGACGTCGACGGCACCAGCACGACCAAAGTCAGCGGCGACCTCAACACCGCCGGCGCGATCGACGCGCTGATCAAGCTGACCGAAGACCCGGCCTGCAGCGCCCAGTTGGAAGCGGCCGGGCCGCTGCCGGTGGACGAACTCGAAGAGGCCAAGGGCGAACTGACGAGCTCGGTCAAGAAGGCCCACCTCGACGTCTACGTCGGCGACGACGACATCATCCGCCGGGTGGCCGCCGAACTGACGGTCGAACCGGAGGGAACCAGCGGCGAAAAGGTCGAAGTCGAGTTCGACCTGACGCTCAGCGGGGTCAACGAGGAACAGGACATCTCGCCCCCAGCCAACTCGAAGCCGCTGGAGGGGCTGTTCCGGAAGCTCGACATCAACCCGATCGAACTGCTCGAAGCCGTCAGCAGCGGCGAAGGCCTCGGCGACCTGCTCGAAGGCCTCGCCGAAGAAGTCCCGTTCGGCGACGAATCTTCGTCGGGCGGCTCGGAAGGCGAAAGCGGCGGTGGCGGTGGCGGTCAGAAGGCCTACCTCGAATGCCTGAAAGGGGCGCGCACCCCGACCGACCTGCAGAAGTGCGCGAGCATGATCCAGTAGATGGAGCACCCGCAACGGCCGCGACTCGGCGCGGCCTTCTTCCTCACCCCGAACGGGTGGCCCTACCTACTGGTGCCGCTGATCCCGATCGCGGTCGTGCTGGAGTTGACGCACGCGACGGCGACGATCGTCTTTGCCGCTTCGGCGCTCGGGATCATCCCCACGGCGGCGCTGATGGGCCGGGCGACGGAGGAGCTGGCGGCGCGCTCGGGCCCCGGGATCGGTGGCCTGCTCAACGTCACCTTCGGCAACGCGCCGGAGCTGATCATCGCCCTCTTCGCCCTCGGCCAGGGCCTGCAGGAGGTGGTCAAGGCCTCGATCGTCGGCTCGATCCTCGGCAACATCCTGCTCGTGCTCGGCGCGGCGATGCTGGCGGGGGGCATCGGCCGCGACAAGCAGACCTTCAGCCGCACCGGGGCCAGCGTCCAGACGACGATGCTGATGCTCGCCGCCGCGGCGCTGTTGATGCCGGCGATCTTCGAGCTGGTCGAGGGCAAGGGGCTGCCGGCGCCCGGGGCTGAGGCGATCCACTACGGCGGCACCGTCGAGGACCTCTCGCTGGCCGTCGCCATCGTCCTCATCGCCACCTACGTCGCCGGCCTCTTCTTCTCGCTGAAGACCCACCGCGACCTCTTCAACCCCGAGTACGAGGACGAGGACACCTGGGGCTGGTCGACCCGGACCTCGATGATCGCCCTGGCGGTCGCCGGCGTCCTGGTCGGGGTGATGTCCGAGGTGCTGGTCGGCTCGATCACCGAGGCCTCGCACTCGATCGGCCTCTCCGAGTTCTTCATCGGCGTGATCGTCGTCGCGATCGTCGGCAACGCCGCCGAGCACTGGGTCGCGGTGCTGGTCGCGATGAAGGACAAGATGGACCTGGCCGTCAACATCGCGATCGGCTCCAGCGCCCAGGTCGCCCTCTTCGTCGCCCCGGTGCTGGTGCTGGCCTCCTTCTTCCTCGGTCCCTACCCGCTGGCGCTGGTCTTCAACGGCTTCGAGCTGGGGGCGATCCTGCTGGCGATCCTGATCGCCAACCATGTCACCCAGGACGGCGAGTCCAACTGGTTCGAGGGGGTCCAGCTGCTCGCCATTTACCTCGTCTTCGGCCTCGCCTTCTATTTCGCCTGACGCCGACCAATAGCCTGGGCGAATGGGAGAAGCCCTTCTTCTCGCGCTCAGCTTCGCGGTCGTGCTGGCCGGGGCCTTGCTGTTCACCAACGCGGTGGAGTGGATCGGGCACCGGCTGAAGGTGGGGGAGGGGGCGGTCGGCAGCATCCTCGCGGCGGTGGGGACGGCGATGCCGGAGACGCTGATCGCGATCGTCGCTTTGCTCAACGTCAGCGAGGGGTCCGAAGACATCGCGATCGGCGCGATCGTCGGCGCGCCCTTCCTGCTGGCCACGCTGGCGATGGGGCTGGTCGGCCTCTTCGCCTACCTCTACCGCGACAAGCGCGAGCAGGGGGTCGAGTTGACCGTCCACAGGCCGACGCTGGAGCGCGACCTGGTCTTCTTCCTCGTCCTCTTCGCGCTCGCGGGGCTGCTCGCCTGGGGGCCGCCGGCGGCGGTGCGGATCCCGGTCGGGGTCGGCTTCCTCGTCGCCTACGTCCTCTACATCCGCCTGACCCTGCGCGGCGGGGGCGAGGTCCAGGACGAAGAGACGCTCAACCCGCTGCTCTTCGAGCGTCGCGCCGAGCGCCGCGAAGACCCGGCGCTGGCGCTCTGCGTGATCCAGCTCCTGGCCGGCCTCGGTGCCATGGTCGGCGGCGCCCACCTCTTCGTCGAGGAGCTGCTCCACATCGCCGAGAGCCTCGGGATCGAGGCCCTGGTCCTGGCCCTGGTTCTGGCGCCGCTGGCTACCGAGTTGCCGGAGAAGGTCAACAGCTTCTTCTGGGTGCGCGAAGGCAAGGACGCGCTCGCGCTCGGCAACATCACCGGGGCGATGGTCTTCCAGTCGATGGTCCCGGTCGGGATTGGGCTGATCTTCACCGACTGGGCCCTGAGCGGCAACGCCGTGCTCTCGATCGGCCTCGGCCTCGCCGGCGGCCTGCTCGCCTACGAGAGCCTGCACCTCGCCCGCCGCTTCAAACTCCCCGCCGTGATCGGCTGGTTCGCCCTCTACGCCAGCTTCATCGTCGTCGTCGCGCTGGGCGCCTGAGCGGCGGCCCCGCTCAGGCGGGGGCCAGCTCGGCGAGCGCCTTGAGCACGAGGTCGTCGTGCTTTTTCGGCTGCACCTTGGGGAAGACTTTGGCGATCTTGCCGTCGGCGTCGACGATGAAGGTCGAGCGCAGCATCCCCATGTACTTCTTGCCGTACATCGACTTCTCGCCCCAGGCGCCGTAGGCGTCGGCAACCGCGTGGTCGACGTCGCCGAGCAGGGTGAAGCCGAGGCCGTGCTTGTCGTCGAACTTCTTGATGGCGTCCGGCTGGTCCGGCGAGACCCCGATCACCCGCGCCCCGGCCGCCGCGTACTCGCTGGAGCGGTCGCGGACGCCACAGGCCTGGGTCGTGCAGCCGGGCGTGTCCGCCCGCGGGTAGAAGTAGAGGACCACCGTCTCGCCGCGCAGGTCCGACAGCGTCACCTCGTTGCCGTTCTGGTCGGGCAGGGTGAAGTCGGGCGCCGCGTCTCCCTCGGCCAGCATCCGTCCCTCAGTCCTCGCGGCCGGGCTCCTGGCCGTCCTCGTCCTCGTCGAGCTCCTCGTCGCCCTGTTCGAGCGCGGTTTCGGAGATCGAGCCGGTGAAGCCAGGGTGGTAATGGGTCTGGAAGGTCTCGAGCAGGCGGTCGCGATTGTCCTCGTCGATCGGGACCTCCTCGGAGATCCGCACCCAGTCGGCGCCCTCGTAGGCCTCCATGTTGAAGACCTCCTGGTCGATCGAGGTGGAGTCGTCGACGACGATGACGACCTCGGTCTGGGGGTTGAAGTAGGTGCCGGGCTGGACCAGCAACTGCTCGATCTCGTAGAGGTTGTCCTCCGCGCTAGCCATCACGGCGATCCTATGAAATCGGCGAGCTGGCGCTCGGTCTCGGCCTCGACGTCGAGCGGCTCCAGTCCCTTGTGCATCCGTCGTTCGTTGCGGCTGACGACGAGCTGGCGGACTTCTGCCCGTAGCTGCATGTTCTGGCGCTCGCCGGTGCTGGGGGCCTCGCCGGTCGGCGCGAGCAGGCGCTCGGTCTCGGCCTCGACGTCGATTGGCGGCTCGCCACGTCGTTCCAGCCGGCTCACCTTCGCCTCCAGCATCTGCCGTACCTCCGCCGCCTGGATCGCCGGATCGACCAGCGGCTGGGGGCTGGCGAGGTGGAGGGCGACGGGCGGCAGCCGCTGTTCGATCGCCAGCGGCCCCTTGCCGAGCGAGTTCCAGCCGCCGCCGACGTGGCGGAAGAGAATCCCGGCCAGGGGCGCGGCGACGCCGGTGAAGAGCAGGACGACCATGCACTTTGCGGTCGGGGACATCGCCAGTACGAGATCCACCGCTCAAGGGTAGACGGCCCATGGCCGGCGGGCCATTCGCTAACCTTCGACGCTGGTTGACTGACCAGTCAATCGGCGGAACGCTCGCCCCCGCTGGCGGCGCTCCAGGACCAGACTCGAGCACTGACGAAAAGGAGCACCGACCGGTGGTTGACTTCACCCTGACCGACGAACAGAAAGACCTGCGCGAGCTGGCCCACAGCTTCGCCGAGAAAGAGATGCGCAGGGTCGCCTGGGAGTACGACAAGGACGGCACCTGGCCGCAGGACATCATCGACAAGGCCTGGGAGGTCGGGTTGATGAACACCCACGTGCCGGAGGCCTACGGCGGCCCCGGGCTCGATTACCTCTCCGGCTGCCTGATCGAGGAGGAGATGGGCTGGGGCTGCTCCGGCATCGGCACCTCGCTGATGGCCAACGGCCTCGCCTCGGCGCCGATCACCCTCGGCGGCTCCGAGGAGACGAAGAAGAAGTACCTCGGGATGCTGACCGAAAGCCCGAAGCTCGCCTCCTTCTGCCTGACCGAGCCCGACGCCGGCTCCGACGTCTCCGGGATGAAGACCCGCGCCGTCAAGAAGGGCGACAAGTACGTCATCACCGGCTCCAAGTGCTTCATCACCAACGGCACCTACGCCGACTACTTCACGGTCTACGCCAAGACCGACCCCGAGGCCGGACACCGCGGGATCAGCGCCTTCGTAGTCGACGCCGACCTCCCCGGGGTCACGGTCGACAAGAAGGAGGACAAGATGGGCCAGCGGGCGTCCAACACCGCGACCATCTCCTTCGACGAAGTCGAGATCCCGGCCGAGAACCTCCTGGCCGAGGAAAACAAGGGCTTCAAACTGGCGATGATGACCCTCGACCGCACTCGCCCCGGCGTCTCGGCGATGGCGGTCGGCATCGGTCGCGCGGCGACCGAGTACGCCACCGAGTACTCCAAGGAAAGGGTCCAGTTCGGCGTCCCGATCGCGATGCACCAGGCGATCCAGTTCATGATCGCCGACATGGCGACCAAGGTCGAGGCCGCCCGTCTGCTGGTCTGGAACTCCGCCGTGATGCTCGACCAGGGCGTGCGCAACAGCAAGGTCTCCTCGATGGCCAAGCGCTTTGCCGCCGACTCGGCGATGGAGATCACCGTCGACGCCGTCCAAGTCTACGGCGGCTACGGCTTCATCAAGGAGTACCCGGTCGAGAAACTGATGCGCGACGCCAAGATCATGCAGCTCTACGAGGGAACCAGCCAGATCCAGCGCCTGGTGATCGCCAAAGAAGTGCTGCTGCCGCGCCAGGCCGACGAGCCGACGCCGGAGGCCGAGGCCAAGAAGGCCGACGCCGCCCGTGACAGCCAGTCCGAGCAGGCAGCCGCTACGGTCTAGCCCATGAACGTCTCCGAGCGCGCCGCTGAGGGAAAGGCGGCGCGCTCGGTCTCGCCCCGCTCCGCCCACGGCGAGTGGGAGCCGGCCGCCGACCGGCCCGATCCGGTCGCCGTGCTCGAGCTGCAGGCCCGCACGCGGGTGCCGGAGCTGGTCCCGATCCGCTACGGGCGGATGGCGGCCTCGCCGTTCGCCTTCTACCGCGGCGCCGCGGCGGTGATGGCCGCCGACCTCGCGCCGACCCCGGCCTCGGGCCTGCGGGTGCAGGCCTGCGGCGACGCCCACCTCTCCAACTTCGGCATCTTCGCCGCGCCCGACCGCCGGTTGGTCTTCGACCTCAACGACTTCGACGAGAGCCTGCCGGGCCCCTGGGAGTGGGACTTGAAGCGCCTGGCGGCGAGCTTCGAGATCGCGGCGCGGGAGAACGGGTTGAAGCGCGGGCGCCGCCGCGAGGTCGTGCTGACGGCGGCGACCTCCTACCGCGAGGCGATGCGGGGCTTCGCCGGGCAGCGCAACCTCGAGGTCTGGTACGCGCGGCTCGACGCCGAGACCGTCCTGCGACTGCTTCGCTCGGAGGGGGAGAAGGCGGTCAAGCGGGTCGAGAAGGGGGTCGCGAAGGCACGGGCCAAGGACAGCCTGCGGGCGCTCGACCGCCTCACTCGCAAGGTCGGCGGTGAGCTGCGGATAGACAGCAAGCCGCCGCGGCTGGTGCCGCTCGACGAGCTGCTCGAGGGAAACGCGCGGGACCAGGTCGAAGCAACGGTGCTCGAGGTGCTGCAGTCCTACCGCTCGACCCTGCAGGGAGACCGCCGCCAGCTCCTCGACAGCTACCGGTTCCGCGACCTGGCCCGCAAGGTGGTCGGGGTCGGCAGCGTCGGCACCCGCGCCTGGATCGTCCTCCTGACCGGGCGCGACGACGACGACCCGATGGTCCTGCAGGCGAAGGAGGCGCAGGAGTCGGTGCTGGAGCCCTACGCCGGCAAGAGCCGCTTCGCCAACCACGGGCAACGGGTGGTCGAGGGCCAGCGCCTGATGCAGGCGGCCAGCGACAGCTTCCTCGGTTGGTGCCCGGCGGTCGGGGCCGACGGGCAGCAGCGCGACTTCTACGTGCGCCAGCTCTGGGACGGGAAGGGGTCGGCGGAGATCGAGGACATGACGCCGCGGGCGCTCGAGGTCTACGCGCGCATGTGCGGCTGGACGCTGGCCCGGGCCCACGCCCGCTCCGGCGACTCGGTGGCGATCGGCGCCTACCTCGGGTCCGGCGACTCCTTCGACGGAGCGATCGCCGAGTTCGCCCGCCTCTACGCCGACCAGAACGAACGCGACCACGCTGCCTTGCGGGCGGCGATCGACGTCGGCAGCATCCAGAGCGAGGACGCCTGAGCGTGGAAAACGAGGCGGTGGGCCCCTCGCGGCTGGCGATCCTGCTGGCGATGGCGATGTTCGTGCTGGTCGTCGACACGTCGCTGATGAACGTCTCGATCTCGGCCGTGGTCCGCGACCTCGACACGACCGTCAGCGGCGTCCAGTCGGCGATCGCGCTGGAGGCGCTGGTCTCCGCCGCGTTCATCCTGATCGGCAGCAAGGTCGGCGACCTCTTCGGCCGCAAGCGGGCCTACGTGCTGGGCCTGCTCGGCTACGGGGTCGGCGCCGTGGCGATGACGATGGCCCAGGACCTGCTCGCGATCATCATCTTCTGGGCGATCGTCGGCGGGATCGGGGCCTCGCTGCTGCTGCCGGCGATGCAGTCGCTGATCCACGGCAACTTCGAGGGGGCGGAGCAGCGCCGGGTCTACGCGCTGGTCGGGGCGGCGGCGGCGATCGCCGCCGCGGTCGGGCCGCTGCTCGGCGGTTTCATCACCACCTACCTGTCCTGGCGCGTCGGGTTCCTGCTCGAGGCGGTGATCATCGCCGTCGTCCTCTCCGGGATCCGGCTCGTCCAGGACGTGCCCTACACCGGGCCGCGCGGCGTCGACGGCGTCGGCGCGGGCCTCTCCGTCATCGGCATGGGCGGCATAGTGCTCAGCATCCTCGTCTGGCAGGAGGGGGGCGAGTCGGTCGCGGCGCTGCTGGTGCTGGGCGCGCTGGCGCTGGCGGGGCTGGTCTTTTGGCTGCGGCGACGGACGGAGCAGGGCAAGCCGGCGCTGCTCGACCCGGGCCTGTTCGCGGCCAAGCCCTTCCGGCTGGGGATCTCCCAGCAGATGCTGCAGCAGATCGCCCTCGGCGGTTCGATGATCGCCCTGCCGATCTACCTGCAGATGGTGCTCGAGTACGACGCGCTGCAGGCGGGCCTCTCGCTGGCGCCGCTCTCGCTGAGCATGTTCGCGGTGGCGCTGCTCGCCGGCAGGAAGGCGGGCAACCGGCGCCCGAGCGGCATCATCCGAGTCGGCTTCGCGCTGCTCGTGCTGGGCCTGCTGGTGCTGCTGCCGATCGTGCCGCGGGCCGACACGGGCTGGTACCTGGTGGTCCCGCTGATCGTCATCGGGTCGGGCCTCGGCCTGCTCGTCTCCCAGCTCAACAACTACACGCTGTCGCCGATCTCGGAGGAGCGGGTCAGCGAGGCGGCTGGGGTCAACTCCGCCTCGGGCTCCTTCGGCCTGTCCTTCGGCCTCGCCTTCGCCGGCGCGATCATGCTGGCCACGCTCTCCGTCGCCTTCACCCACAAGGCCGAAGCCAGCGACGTGCTCGCCCCGGCCGAGCAGCAGCGCGTCGCCAGCGCGCTGGAGGACGACGCCGAGGTGATGAGCAACACCCAGCTCGAAGAACTGCTCACCGGCCAGCCAAAGGACGTCCGCGAGGAGATCGTCCGCATCAACACCGACGCCAGGCCGCTCGCCCTCCAGGTGGCATTGCTGGTCCCCCTCCTGGCCGGTCTCCTGGGCCTCTTCAACTCGTTCCGAATGGTGCGCCTACCAACCCCAGCCCCCTCGACCGCCTCCACGCCCGAGGCCAGAGCCGCTCCCGCGGCTTAACCCCCACCTGCGCAAAACCCCCACAGGCCGCAAAAACCGCCCCGCAGGGGTGATCTCTAGGCCAGCCGCGGAGCGGCGTCGCCGCGCTTTGCTGCCTTGAGGCGCTGGATTTTGTCGAGCACGACCTTGCGCAGGCGGACCGACTCGGGGGTGACTTCGACGCACTCGTCCTCGCGCAGGAACTCGAGCGAGGCTTCGAGGGTGAGGCGGGTCGGCGGTGCCAGGCGGACGAGGATGTCGGCGCTGGCGGCGCGCACATTGGTCTGCTGCTTGGCCTTGGTCGGGTTGACGTCGAGGTCGTCGGAGCGAGCATTCTCGCCGACGATCATCCCTTCGTAGACCTCCTCGCCGGAGCCGACGAAGAGGGCGCCGCGGTCCTGCAGGCTGAACAGCGAGTAGCTGGCCGTCTGTCCGCGGCGGTCGGCAACCAGGGAGCCGGTCTGGCGGGTGCGGAGCTCGCCGGCCCAGGGCTCCCAGCGGTCGAAGACGTGGTGGAGGATGCCGGTGCCGCGGGTCTCGGTGAGGAACTCGGTGCGGAAGCCGATCAGGCCGCGGGCGGGGACCAGGTAGTCCATCCGCACCCACCCGGTCGAGTGGTTGACCATCTGCTCCAGCCGGCCCTTGCGGCCGGCCAGCATCTGGGTGACGGCGCCGACGTGCTCCTCGGGCACGTCGATCGCCAGCCGCTCCACCGGCTCGTGCACCTCGCCTTCGATCTCGCGGGTGACGACGCGCGGCTGGCCGGCGGTCAGCTCGAAGCCCTCGCGCCGCATCAGCTCCAGCAGCACCACCAGCTGCAGCTCGCCGCGGCCCTGGACCTCCCAAGCGTCGGGCCGCTCGGTGTCCTTGACCCGGATCGAGACGTTGCCGACCAGCTCGGCGTCGAGCCGGTCGCGGATCTGGCGCGCGGTCAGCTTGCTGCCCTCTTTGCCGGCCAGGGGGGAGGTGTTGATGCCGACGACGACCGAGAGCGAGGGCTCGTCGACCTCGATCACCGGCAGCGGCCGCGGGTCGTCGGGGTCGGCCAGGGTCTCGCCGATCGTCACCTCTTCGAGGCCGGCGACGGCGATGATTTCGCCCGGCCCGGCTTCGGCGGCGCTGACCCGCTCCAGCCCCTCGGTCACGTACAGCTCGGAGACCGTGGCCCGCTGGACGCTGCCGTCGGCCCGGCACCAGGCGATCTGCTGGCCGGAGCGGATCGTCCCGTTGTGGACGCGGCAGAGCGCCAGGCGCCCGACGTAGGGGGAGGCGTCGAGGTTGGTGACGTGGGCCTGCAGAGGTGCCTCGGGGTCGTACTCGGGGGCGGGGATCCGCTCCAGCATCAGGTCCAGCAGGGGGGAGAGGTCGGTTCCCTCGACCCCCTCCTCGAGCGAGGCCCAGCCGGCCTTGGCGTTGGTGTAGACGATCGGGAACTCGATCTGGTCGGAGTCGGCGTCGAGGTCGAGGAAGAGCTCGTAGACCTCGTCGACGACCTCGGCGATGCGGGCGTCGGGGCGGTCGACCTTGTTGACGACGAGGACCACCGGCAGCTTCGCCTCCAGCGCCTTGCGCAGGACGAAGCGGGTCTGCGGCAGCGGCCCCTCGGAGGCGTCGACCAGCAGCAGCACCCCGTCGACCATGGTCAGCGCCCGCTCGACCTCGCCGCCGAAATCGGCGTGGCCGGGGGTGTCGACGATGTTGAACTTGACGTCGCCGCGGTTGACCGCGGTGTTCTTGGCGAGGATCGTGATCCCCTTCTCGCGCTCCAGGTCCATCGAGTCCATCACCCGCTCGGCCACGTCCTGGCCCTTGCGGAAGGTCCCGGTCTGCCACAGCATCGCGTCGACCAGCGTCGTCTTGCCGTGGTCGACGTGGGCGATGATGGCGATGTTGCGCAGATCTTTTCGAGTGGCAGTCATGTCGGCTAGGGAGAGTAGGGAAACCGGCTCTAACAAGACGAAGCCCGCCATGTGGCGGGCTTCGCAGACTGGTTTAAGCGTGGTTCGTCGCTACGAAGTCTGCTGGACGCTCGCGGCGGCCGGGCCCTTGGGGCCTTCTTCGGACTCGTAGCTCACTTTGGCGCCCTCGGTCAGGGACTTGAAGCCCTCGCCGAGAATGGCACTGTGATGAACGAAGACGTCCTTCGAGCCGTCGTCGGGCGTAATGAACCCGTAGCCCTTATCGTCGCTGAACCACTTGACAGTTCCAGTGGGCATGCATTGCCTCCACTTAGTGTGCTGCGAACGCGGAGGATGCGGTGAAGCAACGACGCGAGCGCTACGCACGAACTTTGCCGGTATTACCGGCCCTAACGCAGGGCACCGTAGCAGGATCGGCGGTTCCCGCTGCGCTCGGAATACGGTCTGGGCGTGTTTCAGGATTGCCCAGTCGTGTCGATACTTCGCCTCAAATGATCCGTGGGTCCATTTTCCGCCGCCGTCGGGCGCTGCGCGCGCCGGTTGCCGCGCTGCTCGCCGTCTGCGCTTTGGCGCCGGCGTCGGCCTCGGCGATGGCCAGGGCGGGAGACGCCGACCTCTCGCCGCGGCTGGCCGAGTTGGCGACGCCAGCGGTCCGCTCGCTGCCCCCCGACGCTCAGGCGGAAGAGCTCGGCCTGGCCTCGAGCGGCGCCGGCAGCCTCCTGCGGGACGGCGGGCGGGTGCTCGTCGACGTCCGCTTCGCCGACGGCGCGATCGCGGCGCTGGACGAACTGCGGGCTGCGGGCGCCGAGATCGTCACCCCCAGCCGCCGCTACCAGACCGTCACCGTCGCGATCGCCCCCAGCCGCCTGCCCGCGCTGGCTGCCGTTCCCGGCGTCGAAGGCGTGAGCGAGAAGCGGGCGCCCCTCCTCTTCGGCGGCGGTTCGCGCGCGACCGCCGCCATCGGGGCCGAGTGCGAAGGGGGCTCGGTCGTCTCCGAGGGCGTCGCGCAGCTACAGGCCGCCACTGCCCGCAGCAAATACGGGGTCGACGGGAGCGGCGTCACCGTCGGCGTCCTCTCCGACTCCTACGACCAGGCTTCGGCCGCGGCCGACAAAAGCGGTCCTGTCGCCACGCACGCCGGCGAAGACGTCGCGAGCGGCGACCTCTCCGGCCCCGCCAACCCCTGCGCCGCCGAGAAAGCCCCGGTGCGCGTGGTCGAAGACTTTTCCGGTCCCGAAGCGAGCGACGAGGGACGGGCGATGCTGCAGACCGTCCACGACGTCGCCCCCGGTGCTGAGTTGGCCTTCGCCACCGCCTTCTTCAGCGAACTCTCCTTTGCCCAGAACATCGAACGGCTGGCGCGGCCGGTGATCGAAGGCGGCGCCGGCGCCGAAGTGATCGTCGACGACGTCGTCTGGTTCGAAGAGCCGTTCTTCCAGGACGGGCCGGTTGCCGTGGCGGTGGACAAAGTCGTCGCCGACGGCGCCGCGTACTTCTCGGCGGCGGGCAACAACAACCTGTTCGAAGCCAGCAACGCGATCGCCTCCTGGGAAGCGCCGAGCTTCCGCGACTCCGGGGGCTGCCCTGCGGCGCTGCTGGTGCTGCCCGGCATCGGCAGCGGGAACTGCATGGACTTCGACCCCGGCGCCGGCGTCGACGACACGTTCGGGATCACGGTCTCGGCGGGCGCGACCCTGAACCTCGACCTGCAGTGGGCGGAGCCGTGGTTCGGGGTGGAAACCGACCTCGACGCCTACCTGCTCGACGCCGGCGGCGACCTGCTTGCCGTCGAGGACGGCGACAACGTCGGCAACACCCAGCGGCCGGTGGAGCTGCTGCAGTGGGAAAACGACAGCGGCAGCAGCGAAGAGGTGTACCTGGCGATCAACCGCTGCGCCGCGGGTTGCAACATGACCGCCGGCTCGGGAACGCCCCTGCTCAAGTTCGCACTGCTGCAGAACGGCGGCGGCGTGACCAAAACGGAGTATCCGGCGAAAGCCAGCAGCGACACCTTCGGGCCGACGATCTTCGGCCACGCCGCTGCCAGCGGCGCCGTCGCGACCGCCGCCGTGAACTACAGCAACCCCAACCAGCTGGAGAAATTCTCCTCGCGCGGCCCGGCCACCCACCACTTCGAACCGGTCGACGGCATCACCCCAGCCACCGCGCTGGGATCGCCCGAAACGATCGCCAAGCCCGACATCGCCGCCACCGACTGCGGCGAGACCACGTTCTTCGCCTTCTTCGTCCCCGGCGAAGACGCCTGGCGTTTCTGCGGCACTTCAGCCGCCGCCCCGCACGCGGCCGCGGTGGCCGCGCTCGAGCTGGAGGCGAAACCGGCGGCGACGGTGGAAGAGCTTCGGAACGCGCAGACCGGTACCGCCAAACCGGTGGGTTCGTTCGGGCCGACCGCGGTCGGCGCCGGCCTGCTCGACGCCGACGCGTCGATCGCGAGCCTGCTCCCGCCGGCGACGGTCGCGATCACCGGCCATCCCTCCAGCCGCACCGCCGACAGCACTCCCGGATTCGAATTCGAATCAACTCCGCCGACGACGAACTTCGAATGCTCCGTCGACGGTGTGCCCCAGCCGTGCACTTCGCCCTTTGTGGCGAGCCCGTTGCCAGACGGGCCGCATCTGTTCAAAGTCGACGCGGTGGAAGCCACCGGCAGCGCCTCCTTCGCGTTCACGGTCGACACCACGCCGCCGGCGATCGCCTTCGCCAACGCGCCGCCCGCCATCGGCTCGAACGCCAGCCCGTCGATCGCCTTCAGTGCCAACGAGCCGGCCGACTTCACCTGCTCGATCGACGGTCAGGTCACGCCGCACTGCCACTCGCCCTCTGCGCTCTCGGCGCTCGCCGACGGCTCGCACCGGTTCGAGCTGACCGCCGTCGACCAGGTCGGCAACAGCGGCAGCGCCTCGGTCAGCTTCACCGTCGACACGGTTGCGCCGAAACTGACTTTGTCGGCGCAGCCACCGGCGAAGTCCGCCAACCCCACCCCGACGTTCGCCTTCGGGGCCAACGAGCCGGTGACGTTCGCCTGCTCGATCGACGGGGTCGCGGCCCAGGCCTGCACCTCGCCCTTCCTGGTTCGCAACCCCGTCGCCGACGGCAGCCACGGGTTCGGCGTCCTCGCCACCGATCTGGCCGGGAACGTCGCCGTCGCGACGGCCTCCTTCGCGGTCGACACGCGGCCCCCCCAGACTTTCTTCGCCTCCCGCCTGCGTGGAATAGTTCGCACCCGGCAGGCCAGGGCGAGGGTCTCGTTCCGGTTTGGCGCCGACGAGGCCGGTGTCGGCTTCGAGTGCAAGGTCGACCGTGGCCCGCTGCGGTCCTGTCCAGCGCGGATATCGCGTCTCTTCGCGCCCGGGACGCACACCGTCCGCGTCAAGGCCCACGACGAAATCGGCAACTTCGATCGCACCCCGGCCGTCTTCCGCTTCCGGGTCGAGCGGGTCGGCGGAGCGGCCGGTCCCGCTCGCCGTTAGCGCGCGCCGCGCGCCGCTTGGCGCCGCAGCGCACAGTGCCCCGCCAGCAGCAGCCCCAGCAGCGCCGCGGCGCTGCCGAAGACGAGCGGGTCGGTCGGGGAGAGGCCTTCGAGCCGGGTGCCGAAGTAGACGGAGAGGGCGGTGATCGGCAGGTAGCCGACCGCGGTCGTCCAGAGGAAGCGCCAGACCGGGACGCGGGCGGCGCCGGCGGCGTAGGAGACGAGGCTGAAGGGGATGATCGGGATCAGGCGCATCGACAGCAGCAGGATCGCGCCGCCGCGCTCGATCATCGCCTCGATCCGCTCGAAACGCTCCTCGCCCAGCCAGCGGTCGAGCAGCGGCCGCGCCACCGAGCGCCCGATCGCGAGGCAGAGCAGCCCCGACAGCAGCCAGCCGGTCATCACCAGGACCAGGGCGGGAAAGAAGCCGTAGACGAAGCCGGCGGCGGCGTCGACGATCTCGGCCGGGTAGAAGACGACGGTGTGGAGCAGCGCCAGGGCGAGGATCAGCAGCGGCCCGGCGACGCCGAGGCTGTCGAGCTCGCTGCGGACCTCGGCCGTGTCTCCCCGGATGGCGGCGGCGCTGGCCTCGCGCAACGCCGGCACCGCCAGCACCAGGGCCGCCATCAGGGCGATCCCGGCGAGGGTGATCGCGATCTCGCGCCAGGGGACTCGCATCGGCCGCCCCCTCATCGCAACCGCTGCGCCAGGCCCGAATGGCGGTCGCCGCTGTCGTCGCGGGCGACCGCCATCGCCATCGCCGCCTGCTCGCCGACCACGACGCAGACGCGGCGAGCGCGAGTGACCCCGGTGTACACGAGCGGCCGGCTCAGCATGCGGTAGTGGGAGCGGTGGCAGACCATCACCACCACCGGCACCTCGCAGCCCTGGGCCTTGTGGACCGAGATCGCGTAGGCGAGCCGGAGGTCGGCGGCGTCGTCGTAGGGGATCTCCAGACCGCCGCCCCCGTCGACGTCGACGGTGAGCAGTTCCGCCTCCGGGTCGTCCTCGCGGAGGAAGACGATCGAGCCGTTCATCAACCCGAGGTCGTGGGCGTTGCGGGTCTGGATCAACCGGTCGCCGACCCGGAAACGTTCCCCCAGGGCCGGCTCCCCGGCCGGGTTGAGCCTGGCCTGCAACCGTTCGTTGAGGGCGTCGATCCCGACCGCCCCCCGGTACATCGGCGCCAGCACCTGGACGTCGCGGACCGGGTCGAGGTCGTAGCGCTCGGGGGTGCGCTCGGCAACCACCTCGACGACCGTGTCCCGCGCTCGCTCGGGGCTGGCGCGGTCGACGAAGAAGAAGTCCCGCTCCTGTTCGGCCTCCGGCTCGAGGTGGGGCGGGCGGCCGCGGTTGATCTCGTGCGCGGCGGTGATGATCATCGACCGCGCCGCCTGGCGCCAGACCAGGGTCAGGCGCACCACCGGCGCCGCCTCGGAGGCGATCAGGTCGCTGAACGGCTTTCCCGCCCCGATCGGCGGTAGCTGGTCGGCGTCGCCGACGAAGACGACGTGCGTCGACTCGGCCAGGCCGTTCAGCAGTACCTCCATCGTCCGCAGGTTCAGCATCGAGGACTCGTCGACGACCACCACGTCGGCGGGCAATGGGTGTCCGGGCCTGAACGTCGGCTCGCTGCCGGGTGCCCACTCGAGCATGCGGTGGATGGTCTGCGCTTCGTGGCCGTCCGTGGCCTCCTCCAGCCGCCGCGCCGCGCGGCCGGTGGGAGCGCAGAGGGCGACCCGGTATCCGGCCTTCAGCGCCTCGTCGACGATCGCCGTCGTGCACATCGTCTTGCCGACCCCGGGGCCGCCGGTCAGCACCGAGATCCGCGAGAGGAAGGTGCCGCGCACCGCCGCCCACTGCTCCTCGGTCAGGCCGCTCTGGGCCTCGTCGCCGGGGTCGGGGGAGTCGCCGGGGTCGTGTTCGAGATGGGGGGGAGCGGCGAGGCGGGCCTGGAGGGTCTGGGCGACCGCCAGCTCGGAAGCCAGCGTGCTCTTGCGGTAGGCGTTGCCGTCCTCGACGACCAGGCCCGGGGCGACGGCGAGCACGTCGGGGTCGGCCGCCACCCCGAGCAGCCGCGACGCCTGCTGCGCCAGCTCGTCGAGGGGCAGGAAGGTGTTGCCGCTCTGCTCTGCCTCGGCCAGGGCGAAGAACGCCGCCGCCTGGGCGCGGCGCGAGGACTCGGGCGGCACGTCGCCGGCGAGGGCGATCTTGTCGGCGCGGGCGAAACCGACCCCGGCGACCTCGGTCAGCCGGTAGGGGTCCTCGTGCAGGACCGCCATCGCGCGCTCGCCGAAGCGGGCGTGGATCGGGGCCGCCAGGTGGGCCAGCCCGTGCGGGGCCAACTGCACGTGCAGGTCGCGGATCGCGCGGCTGGCGTGCCAGGACTCGACCGCGGCGTCGACCTGCGGCGTCGTCATCCCGCCCAGCGCCGCGAAGACGCTGGTCGGGTTCGCGGTTATCGTCGCCATCACCTCCTCGCCGTGCTCGTCGACCAGGCGCTTGGCGCGGGCCGGGCCGATGTGGCGCAGCGAGGTCAGGTAGGCGATCCGCCCCTCGCGGTCTTCGGGGTCCATCGGCACCGCCCGCTGCGCGCGCAGCTGCCGGCCGTAGGTCGAGTGGTTCTGCCAGTCGCCGCTGACTTCGGCCCGGTCGCCGGGGTTGAGGTGGGCGATCGGCCCGATCAGGGGATGCTTGTCGCGCGACTCCGCGTCCTGCACTTCGAGCACCGCGTAGCCGCCGTCCTCGGCCTTGAAGATCACGCGCAGCACCTCGACCGTGGCCGAGTGAGCGCCCGCATCGGTCTCGAACAGCGTGTCCCCGTCGCTCACGCTGCAAAGCTAGCCACTCGGGCCGGCGCCCTGCGGATGCGGGGGCATAGCATCGGCGCAATGAGCGCGGAGAGCGAGCGGCTGCCGTACGTCGACGAGCACTCGCTCGTCGTCGAGGCCGCCCGCGAGGAGACCTGGGAGGCCCTGCTGCGCGCGGTCGAGGGGCTCGTCAGCGCCGGCGCGGCGCCGGCGATGGCCCGCGCCCTCGGCTGCGCCGACACCCAGAGGTCCGGCCCGCGCCCGCTGCAGCCGGGCTCCGCGCTCCCCGGGTTCCACGTCGCCGCCGCCGCAGCCCCGGCCGAGCTGGCCCTGGTCGGCAGCCACCGCTTCTCCAACTACGC
>DASTNW010000011.1:0-11600 GCA_035762685.1 Solirubrobacterales bacterium
AGGGGCATCCCCGTTGCCCACCCCCGCCTGGGCTTCTTCGGTCTCGATCGACGACATCAAGCGGCTGATCGCCGAGTGCAAACGACTGATGCCGGACGTCGGGATCCAGGTGCCGCCGAACCTGTCGGATTGGTGGCCGGAGCTGGTCGAGGCGGGGGCGACCGACCTGGGGGGGCTGTCTGCCAATGGCGACCACATTTCGCCGGAGGAGCCGTTTCCGAGTCCGCATCAGGTGCGGAAGGAGCTGGCGCCCAAGGGCTACGCGTTAACCGAGCGGCTGTGCGTCTACCCCCAGTACATGGATGCGGAGTGGATGGAGCAGGGCGTCCTCGACGTGATCAAGCTGAAGTACTGGAGCTTCATCCCGCGGAAGGGGTCCGGGAGGCGGAGCGAAGAGACGCTTGATCCTGGGCTTGCCCCCGAAGCGATTGCCAAGGGTCGCGAGGGGGCCGAGCTCACGGAGGACGAGCTGACGGCGCTGTTCGCGGAGACGCGGCCCGAGGTGATCGAGGAGATGAGGGTCGCGGCCGACGAGCTGCGGGCGGAGCTGCACGGGGACCGGGCGACGTTCGTCGTCAACCGGAACATCAACTTCACCAACATCTGCGTGGTCGGGTGTGCGTTCTGCGGGTTCGGGCAGGGGAAGCGGTCGCCCGACGCCTATGAGGTCTCCGAGGAGGACTTCGCCGAGCGGATTCGCGAGGCGGTCGAGTTCGGGGCGACGGAGCTCTGCATGCAGGGGGGGATCCATCCCGACCTGACCCTGGAGGAGTACGGGAAGTGGCTGCGGCTGGCGAAGCAGGTGGCGTCGCAGCTGCACCTGCACGCCTACTCGCCGATGGAGGTCCACTACATGTGCGAGCGCTCGGGCAAGCGGCCGGGGGACGTCTTCGAGTACCTGCTCGAGTGCGGGCTCGGCTCGACGCCCGGCACCGCGGCGGAGGTGCTCGACGACGGCGTGCGGCAGCGGATCTCCCCGAACAAGCTGCCGGCCGATCGCTGGGTCGAGATCATCGAAGCCTCGCACCGCGCCGGCCTGCGCTCGACCTCGACGGTGATGTTCGGCCACATCGAGGAGCCGCGCGAGCTGGCCCGCCACATGCGGGTCGTGCGGGCGCTGCAGGAGCGCACCGGTGGGATCACCGAGTTCGTCCCGCTCAGCTTCATCCCCTTCAACACGATGCTGGGCCGCACCCACGGGATCGAGGAGATCGCGATGGCCGAGAACCTCAAGCACACCGCCGCCTTCCGCCTGGCGCTGGGCAGGACCGTCCCCAACCTGCAGGCGAGCTGGGTGAAGATGGGGCTGGAGGGGGCGACCGAGGCGCTGCGCTGGGGCGTCAACGACCTCGGCGGTACCCTGATGGAGGAGAACATCTCGCGCATGGCGGGCTCCCAGCACGGAGTGCGGCTGGAGCCCGAGCAGCTGGTCGAGGCGGCGCGCGCCGCCGGTCGCGAGCCGGCACAGCGGACCACGCTCTACGAGATAGTCGAGACCTATTAGCGATGCGCGCGATGCTCCTCGAGCACGCGCGCGAGCCGCTCCGGCCGGTCGAGCTCCCGGACCCCACGCCCGGCCCCGGCCAGGTGCTGATCTCGGTCCACGCCTGCGGCGTCTGCCGCACCGACCTCCACATCGTCGACGGCGAGCTCAACGAGCCGAAGCTGCCCCTCGTCCCCGGCCACCAGATCGTCGGCACCGTGGTCGGCCCGGGCGAGGGGGCGGAGCGCTTCGGCCCGGGCGAGCGGGTCGGCGTCCCCTGGCTCGGCTGGACCGACGGCGATTGCCGTTTCTGCCGCAGCAGCCGCGAGAACCTCTGCGACCGGGCGAAGTTCACCGGCTACGACCTCGACGGCGGCTACGCCGAGCTGGTGGTCGCCGACGAGCGCTTTTGCCTGCCGGTCCCCGACGGCTACTCGGACGCGCAGGCGGCGCCGCTGCTCTGCGCCGGCCTGATCGGGTACCGCGCCCTGCGTTTGGTCGGCGACGCCGAGCGGATCGGCTTCTACGGCTTCGGCGCCTCCGCCCACATCCTCTGCCAGGTCGCCGTCCACCAGGGGCGCCGCGTCTTCGCCTTCACCCGGCCGGGCGACGAGGACACGCAGGCGTTTGCCCGCGAGCTCGGCGCCGAGTGGGCTGGGTCTTCGGCCGAGCGACCGCCCGAGAAGCTCGACGGCGCGATCGTCTTCGCCCCGGTCGGGGCGCTGATGACGGCGGCGCTGGCGGCCAGCGACAAGGGCGCCCGCATCGTCAGCGCCGGCATCCACATGAGCGACATCCCATCCTTCTCCTACGCGGACCTCTGGGAGGAGCGCTCGCTCGCCTCGGTCGCCAATTTGACCCGCCGGGACGGTGAGGAGTTCCTCGCCCTGGCCCCGCAGGTGCCGGTGACGACCGAGGTCGAGTCCTACCCGCTCGAGCAGGCGAACGAGGCCCTCGACGCGATCCGCTCCGGCAGCCTCCGCGGCGCCGCGGTCCTCCAGGTCGGGAGAGCCGATCCCGGTAGGGGTTTCGCTTAACTTTTTCGAGAGGCGCTCGTGGGCTGGCGCCTTGGCCAGAGTGGCGAAAAAGTACAAGACGCTTCACCCCTACCGGGATCGGCTCTCAGCGGAAGAGGTCTTCGTTGCGAGGCCGATGGACGGCCGCAGCGCCGGGGCCGTCCTCGGCGATGACGTGGCGAGCGAGGCCGCGGACGATCGACGCCGGGACACGGCTGGTCTTGTTGCGGACTAGGTCGGCCGCCGCTGCGGCCTGGTCGGCGATTGCGATCTGGGTGGCTTCCAGCTCGCGGTCGAAGGCGTCGCTTCGGCCGCGCCAGTCGTCGAGCGGTACCAGGCCGGCGCAACCGATCGCTACCTCGACCTGACCAAGCCGCCAGGCACGCCCGAAGCTGTCGGAGACGACGATGGCCACCGTGGCCCCGGTCGCCGCCGCGAGTTCGGCGCGGATGCGACGGGCCGAGGCATCGGGATCCTCGGGGAGAAGGCAGACCGTGTCCCGGTCGGGCAGGTTGGAGGTGTCGATGCCCGCGTTGGCGCAGATCAGGCCGTGGTGCGTCTCGACGACGAGGACGCCGCGCTCGGCTCGAAGCACCTCCTTGCTCTCGGAGAGGACCAGCTCGACCAGGTTCGGCTCCTTGCCGAGGACGGCGGCGAGCTTGCGGGCCTTCGCGCTCGGAAGCACCGAGGAAAGCCGGCGGACCCGGCCCTCGGCCTTGGAGACGACCTTCTGGGCGACGACGACGACGACGCCGTCCTCGAGCTCGGCACGCGCGGCGATCTCCTCGCCGACCCGCATTCCCTCGCCGAACTCCGGCAGGCCGGCGACCGGGATGACCCGCAGCTCGCCCGGCGCCGCGCTCATATCCCCAGCGCCTTGGCGGTGTGGCGGGCCCGGCCCGGGCGCCGCTCGAGCTCGCGAGTGAGCGCGATCACGTCGGCTGGGGTGTCGAGGTCGAGGCCGAGCGAGGCGACCTCCTCGACCTCGAAGGGGACGCCGGCCTCGCGGGCGGCGGCGACGTGGCGGTCGCGGCTGCCCTCACCGAAGGCGGGCACGATCGCACTGGGCGGGCTCAGCACCAGCGCGTTGGTGCCGGTCCCGTGGCGGTCGGGGACGATGCCGGCGTAGCGCTCGGGGACACCGGTCAGCAGCCGGTCGAGCTCGCGCGGGTCGAGCAGCGGGCAGTCGCCGGGGAGGAGGACGACGCACTCCGCGCCCTCGACTTCGGCCCGGGCGATGCCCGCCAGCGCCGCCTCGACGTGGCCCGCGTCCTCGGGGTCGGGGACCACCTCGGCGCCGGCGCCGGCCGCCAGCTCCTGCGCGACCGGGTCGCCGCTGACCATGATCGTGCGCTCGATCGTCCTGGCCGCGCCGATCGCCCCGAGCACGTCGGCAACCATCGCCGCGGCGAGCGTCCGCCGCTGCTCGCCGCTGAGCCCGCTCGCGAGCCGCTGCTTGGCCGCGTACAAGCGCTTGACGGGGAGGACCGCGGTCGCCTTCAACTCGACGCGAGGGTAGCGCCGCCGCCGCGGCGACTGCTCATCGCCGCAACTCTTCGGCGTAGTCGAGCACGATCCGGGCCAGGCGGGCGCGACCGCTGGCGCCCTCCATCAGGGTTGGCACGGCGAGAGTGGGGACCTCCGCCGGTGGCGGGTCGGGGTCGCCGTCGTCGACGACCATTCCGTCGATCAGGCCCGCGTAGAGGGAGCTCACGCCGGCCGCGGTGGTCGGGCGTCCGAGCGCGCGCATGAAGCGGTCGGTCGGCCCCTTGACGACCGCGCCGGCCACGTAGGGGCTGACCGCGACGACGGGAGCGGGGGAGGCGGCGATCGCGTCGCGCATCCCCGGCACGGCGAGGACCGGGCCGATGCTGATCACCGGGTTGGAGGGCCCGATCACGATCGCCTCGGCGGTGCGCAGCGCGTCCTGCACCTCGCGGCTCGGTTCGGCGTCCTCGATCCCCTCCAGCTCGACCCCGAGCACGTCCGGCTCGCCGCGGTCGACGATCAGGTACTCCTGCAGGTCGCGCCGGCCGGCCGCGGTGATGACCTTGGTGCGGACCGGGGAGTCCGACATCGGCAGCACCGTCGCCTCGACCCCGAGGCCGCGCGCGATCTGGGCCTGGGCATCGGTGGGCCGCCCGCCCTCCTCGACGAACTGGCGCCGGTAGAGGCAGACGGCGAGATCGCGGTCGGAGAGGCCAAACCAGCTCGGGGCGCCGAGCTGCTGCAGGCGCTCGAAGACGGTGAAGGTGTCGTCGCGGATGCCCCAGCCGCGCTCCTCGTCGATCTCGCCGCTGAGCCAGTAGGTCACCAGGTCGGGGTCGGGGGAGACGTGGACGCCGAGGGCCTCGACGTCGTCGCCGGTGTTGGCGACAACGGTCAGTTCCGCCCCGAGCTCCTCCTGCATCCCGGCGGCGAGTTTGGCGCCGCCGGTGCCGCCAGCCAGGAGCGCGACCCTCATGCGCTGCCTATGCCCAGTGGTCGCCGTCGGGCAGGCCGGTGAGGCGGATGCCGGCATGCGCCTTGTAGCGGCTGTTGACCGAGATCAGCATCGGCGTCAGCTGCTCGACGATCCGGGCCATCTCCAGGGCGCCGGCGTTGACAGCACGCAGGCCGGGGACCAGCTCGATCAGCCGCGCCACCCGGGCCTTGTCGGCCTTGCGGTCGCCGCAGACCAGCACGTCCTCGCCCAGCTCGGCGCCGGTGTCGGCGAGGGTGGGGGCGCCGACCGTGTGCAGGGCGGCGACGACGGTGACGCCCTCGGGGACCATCTCCTGCGCCTGCTGGGCGGCCGAGCCCTGCCAGACGCCGAGCGAGCGCGTTGCCTTGCCGCTGACCGCTGCCGCGAGCGGCACCGTGCAGTCGACCAGGATCTGGCCCGGCCGCAGCGCCTCGCGCAGGTTGTTGAGGTTCTCCGACTGGGCGCGGAAGGGGACGGTCAGGAAGACGATCTCGCCCCGCTGTGCAGCGGGGCCGTTCTCGAGGCCGGTGACGTCGGCATCGGGCACCGTCGCGCGCACCTTGGCCGCCGCCTCCTCGGCGCGCTCGGCCGAGCGCGAGCCGAGCACGACCGGCACCCCGGCCTGCGCCCAGCGCGTCGCCAGCCCGGCTCCTAGAGCACCGGTGCCGCCGACGATCGGTATCGGTTCGATCTCCGCCAAGGCGCGCCAGTCTATGCTGCCGGTCGCATGAGACTGGAGGGACGCAAAGCGCTGGTCACCGGCGGCGCCAGCGGCATCGGCGCCGCGATCGCCGCCCGGCTCGCCGCCGAGGGCGCCGAGGTCTGGGTCGGCGACATCGACACCGCCGGGGCGGAGCGCGTCGCCGGCGAGGTCAACGGCCACGCGTTGGAGCTCGATGTGACCGACCTCGAGTCCGCCCGCGCCGCCGTCGCAGCCATGGGCGGCACGCTCGACGTCCTCGTCAACAACGCCGGCACCGACGAGTTCGGCTTCTTCACCTACACCACGCCGGAGCAGTGGCAGCGGGTGCTGGCGATCAACCTCGGCGGCGTCCTCAACTGCACCCACGCGGCGCTGCCGGGGATGCAGGCGGCGAAGTACGGCCGCATCGTCAACATCTCCTCCGAGGCGGGCCGGGTCGGCTCCAAGGGCTCGGCCGTCTACTCGGCCGCCAAGGCGGGCATCGTCGGCTTCACCAAGGCGATCGCCCGCGAGAACGCCCGCTACGAGATCACCGTCAACGCTATCGCCCCCGGCCCGATCGAGACGCCGCTGCTGATGGGCGCCAAGGAGTTCGGCGAGATCGGCGAGAAGGTGATCGAGACGATGAAGTCCTCGACCCAGATGGGCCGCCTCGGCCAGCCCGACGAGGTAGCCGCCGCCGCCGCTTTCCTCGCCTCCGACGACGCCACCTACGTCACCGGCGAGACCCTCGGCGTCTCCGGCGGCCTCGGCATGGTCTAAGCCAGGGGGCGACTTCAACGTCCTTGGCGACTTAACCCGGTTATGGCCGGGTCAATTCGCCACGGGCGACGCGGATCAGTCTGGGAGCTCGTTCGCGCGCAGCATGGGGTGGTGACACGGGGGCAGCTTGTCGACCTTGGGTTCAGCCGCCATGCAATCGACCACCGACTCACGACCGGGCGGCTGCATCCGATTCACAGGGGCGTCTATGCCGTGGGTCGCCCCGTCCTCGGCGGCCACGGGAGATGGATGGCGGCAGTTCTCTGCGGTGGGAGCGGCGCGGTCCTGAGCCATAGCAGTGCTGCGGCGCTTTTCCGCATCGCACCCGAGCGGCTGGGCCTCGTGGAGGTCTCTCTGCCCAGTCGCTCGCACCGGAGCAAGAGTGGCTTGGTGTTTCACCGACGGCCATCTCTCGGGGCCTCGAACGTTGGCACCTATGACGGCATCCCTGTCACCAGCCCGGCTCAGACGCTGATCGACCTCACGCCCCGTCTCGGCCGGTTGGGTCTGGAGCGCGCGATCAACGAGGCAGACAAATACGACCTGGCGCATCCACCGGAGCTGCGCAAGGCACTTGAGAAGCGGGATGGCGAACCCGGTGTCCGTCGACTTCGCAGGATCCTCGATCGCCGCACCTTTCGCCTCACCAGAGAGCAGCTCGAACGGCGCTTCCTACCGATTGTCCGTCAGGTTGGCCTCCCGGTCCCCCTGACGCGCCAGATGGTCAATGGATTCGAGGTTGACTTCTACTGGCCTGACCTTGGCTTCGTGGTCGAGACCGATGGGCTGCGCTACCACCGCACGCCGGCCGAGCAGGCTCGCGACCGGCTTCGAGATCAGACGCACACCGCTGCCGGCTTGGTCAACCTCCGTTTTACCCACGAGCAGGTCCGCTACGAGCCGGAGCACGTGAGGAAGATGTTGACGGCGGCAAGGGGCCTGCTTCCGGCGCCCGCCGCCGCCGGGCCGGCCTCTGCCCCGCATAAGCTTGGGCCGAGATGAACGGCCTGCCAAGCAACGTCCGCATCCGCGAGGTCGGGCCTCGCGACGGGTTCCAGAACGAGCCGGAGACGATCGACACCGCGGAGAAGGTGCGGCTGATCGACCTGCTCTCGGCAACCGGGCTGAAGCGGCTGGAGGTCACCTCCTTCGTGCGGCCCGACGTCGTCCCGCAGCTCGCCGACGCCACCCGGGTGCTGGGCGCGGTCCAGCGCCGCGAGGGCGTCTCCTTCTCGGTCCTGGTCCCGAACGAGCGCGGGCTCGAGCGGGCGCTGGAGCAGCGCGACCGCTTCGACGAGGTCAGCGTCTTCCTCTCCGCCTCGGAGACCCACAACCAGCGCAACGTCAACCGCTCGGTCGAGGAGTCGCTGGCCGGGTTGGAGGGGACGCTGGCCAGGGCGGGGGAGGAGGGGCTGCGCCGCGAGGGCGTGATCGCGACCTCCTTCGGTTGCCCCTACGAGGGCCACGTCCCGGCCGAGCGCGTCTTCGAGATCGCCGCGCGGCTGGCGGCGGCCGGCTGCGAGGAGGTCGGCTTCGGCGACACGACCGGGATGGCCAACCCGCGCCAGGTGCACGAGTTCTTCGCCGCCGCCCGCGAGCGCCTGCAGGGCGTCGAGCTGACCGCCCACTTCCACAACACCCGCGGCCAGGGCCTCGCCAACCTGCTGGCGGCGCTGGAAGAGGGCGTCGAGTCCTTCGAGTCGAGCTTCGGCGAGCTCGGCGGCTGCCCGGTCCCGCCCGGCTCGACCGGCAACGTCGGCAGCGAGGACGTGGTCTCGATGCTGCATGAGATGGGGGTCGAGACGGGGATCGACCTGCCGCGGCTGATCGCGGCCTCGCGGGCGGCGCAGGAGGTCTTGGGGCGGCCGCTTGGCGCGCACGTGCTGCGGGCCGGCCCCGTGGACTGGGAGTCAGGCGACGCATAGGGCTCCGGCCGTCCGGCCGGGAGGGACGGCGCCTGCTGGCACGCCAGCCAGTCCGAATAGGCTCCCCGCGTGACCGACTTCGCCAAGGCCCTCGAGGCTGCCCTCGCCGGCGGCCCGCAGCGCCATCACGAGAAGACCGCGGAGCAGGGCAAGCTGCCGGTTCGCGAGCGCGTCGAGCGCCTCGCCGACCCTGGCTCCTTCGCCGAGGAGGGGCAGTTGGCGAACTGGCAGGAGGAGGGGCTCGGCGCCGACGGGGTCGTCACCGGCCTGGCCACGATCGATGGCCGGCGCGTCGCCCTGATGGCAAACGATCCGACCGTCAAGGCCGGCTCCTGGGGGCCGAAGACGGTCGAGAAGATCCTCCGCGTCCAGGAGCGGGCGCTGGACCTGCAGGTGCCGCTGGTCTACCTGGTCGACTCGGCCGGGGCGCGGATCACCGATCAGGTGCAGATGTTCCCGGGCCGCCGCGGTGCCGGACGGATCTTCCACAACGAGGTGCGGCTCTCCGGCCAGGTGCCGCAGGTCTGCCTGCTGTTCGGCCCCAGCGCCGCCGGCGGCGCCTACATCCCCGCTTTCTGCGACGTGGTGATCATGCGCGAAGGCAACGCCTCGATGTACCTCGGCTCACCGCGGATGGCCGAGATGGTGATCGGCGAGAAGGTGACGCTGGAGGAGATGGGCGGGGCGAAGATGCACACCGGTGTCTCCGGCTGCGGTCACTTCCTGGTCAAGAGCGACGAGGAGGCGATCGACCTGGCCCGGCGCTACCTCTCCTTCATGCCGGAGAACTGGCGCCAGGAGCCGCCGCCGGCGTCGCCGGCCGCGCCGGCCTCCGGCGCGGCGATCGCCGAGATCGTCCCCGCCGACGAGAACCAGCCCTTCGACATGCGCGAGGTGCTCGACGTCCTGCTCGACGCGGACTCGTTCCTCGAGGTCCACAAGCGCTGGGCGAAAGAGTTGATCGTCGGCTACGGGCGGCTCGACGGCCGTGTCGTCGGCGTCGTCGCCAACCAACCGAAGCAGAAGGGCGGGGTGCTGTTCGTCGACTCCGCCGACAAGGCGGCCCGCTTCATCCAGACCTGCAACGCCTTCAACGTGCCGCTGCTCTTCCTCGCCGACGTCCCCGGCTTCATGATCGGCACCGCGGTCGAGCGCCAGGGGATCATCCGCCACGGCGCCAAGATGATCAGCGCGGTCTCCGAGGCGACCGTGCCGAAGCTCAGCGTCATCGTCCGCAAGGCCTACGGCGCCGGCCTCTACGCGATGGCCGGGCCGGCCTTCGAGCCGGATTGCTGCATCGCCCTGCCGAGCGCCTCGATCGCCGTGATGGGCCCGCAGGCCGCCGTCAACGCCGTCTTCTACAACCAGGTGCAGGCAATCGAGGACGAGGCCGAGCGCGAGCGCTTCGTCGTCGCCAAACGCGAGGAGTACGCGGCGGACATCGACATCCTCCACCTCGCTTCGGAGCTGGTCGTCGACGCCGTGGTCGAGCCCGAGGACCTGCGCGCCGAACTGGTCCGCCGCTTCGCCTACGCGGCGAGCAAGGACCGCTCCTTCGCGCAGCGGCGCAACCCGGTCACGCCCGCCTGACGGGCCTTCAGTCGAGCGAGTTCGCCAAGGCGACGAAGTAGTCGAGCGCCGCGGGGTTGGCGAGCGAGTCGCGGCTTGCCGCCTGCTCCACGGGCGTCCCCATCAGGATCCGCTTCACCGGCACCTCCAGCACCTTGCCGCTGAGCGTGCGGGGCACCTCGGCGATCTGGAAGACCCGGTCGGGGACGTGGCGGGGGGAGCAGCGCTCGCGTACGCGGCGGGCGATCTCCTTCGGCAGCTCCTCGTCCAGCTCGGTCCCCTCGCGCAGCACCACGAACAGCGGCATCCAGCCCTCCGTCCCCGGCCGCGGCACGTCGACCACGAGGGCGTCGACGATCGCGTCGATGCTGAGCACGGCGCGGTAGATCTCGCTCGTCCCCATGCGGATGCCGGAGCGGTTGATGGTCGAGTCGGAGCGGCCGTAGATGATCGCCGTCCCGCGCGAGGTGATCTCGATCCAGTCGCCGTGGCGCCAAGTGCCGGGGAACATCTCGAAGTAGCTGGCGCGGTAGCGGCTGCCGTCCCCGTCGCCCCAGAAGCGAACCGGCATCGAGGGCATCGGCTCGGTCACGACCAGCTCGCCGACCTCCTCGACGACCGCCCTGCCGTCCTCGTCCCAAGCCTCGACCGCGGCGCCGAGCGCGCGCGCCTGCAGCTCGCCGCGGTAGACGGGCCGCAGCGCGCAGCCGCCGACGAAGGCGGTGCAGAGGTCGGTGCCGCCGCTGGTCGAGAACAGCCAGGTGTCGGCGCCGAGGTGCTCGTAGACCCAGTCGAAGCCCTCGGGGGCGAGCGGGGAGCCGGTCGAGCCGACGGCGCCGAGGCGGCTGAGGTCGCGCCCGGCGCCCGGCTCGACGCCGGCCTTCATGCAGGCGGCGATGTAGGAGGCGCTGGTGCCGAACATCGTCACCCCGGCGCGCTCGGCCAAGTCCCAGAGGACGCCCATGTCGGGGTGGCCGGGGCTGCCGTCGTAGAGGACGATCGCGGCCCTGGTCAGGAGGCCGGAGACGAGGAAGTTCCACATCATCCAGCCGGTCGTCGTGAACCAGAAGAGGCGGTCGCCGGGGTGGGCGTCGACGTGGAGGTGGAGCTTCTTCAGGTGCTCGAGCAGGATCCCCCCCTGGCCCTGGACGATCGCCTTCGGCAGCCCGGTGGTGCCGGAGGAGTAGAGGACCCAGAGCGGGTGGTCGAAGGGAACGCGCTCGAAGGCGAGCTCGGCGCCCGCGCCCTCTGACAGCAGCTCGGCCCAGGTGGTCGCGTCGGCCAGGGCGGAGAGGTCCGGAGCGGGGTCGAGGTAGGGGAGGACGACCGTGCGCTCGAGGCTCGGCATCTGGGCCTGCAGTTGGACGAGCGTCTCGCGCCGGTCGAAGTCCTTGCCGCCGTAGCGGTAGCCGTCGACCGCGAACAGCACCTTGGGCTCGATCTGGGCGAAGCGGTCGACGACGCTGGCCGGGCCGAAGTCGGGCGAGCAGCTCGACCAGACGGCGCCGATGCTGGCGCTGGCGAGGAAGGCGACGATCGCCTCGGGGACGTTCGGCAGGTATGCCACGACCCGGTCGCCGGCGCCGACGCCGAGCGCCCGCAAGCCTCCCGCCACCGCCGCGACCTGCTCGCGCAGCTCTCCCCAGGTGATCTCGCTCAGCTTGCGGAGCTCGGATGC
>DASTNW010000012.1:0-13473 GCA_035762685.1 Solirubrobacterales bacterium
GGCTCGATGGCTTTCGCCGACACGGGCCGACTGCGACGCGAGATCGAGGCTCGGATCCCCGAGCGGCCGTTCACGGTCCAGTTCTGGGACGGGACGCGGCTGCCGTCGACCTCCGGCGAAGGTCCGACGTTCTCGGTCCACTCGCCCCGCGCCGCCGCCCACGTACTGCGAGCGCCGGGACAGCTCGGCCTCGGTCGCGCCTACGTCAGCGGTGAGCTCGAGGTCGACGACATGGACGCGGTGATCGCGCTGCTCGACGGTTGGCAACCGCCGTCTCTGGACGGCGCCGACAAGCGGGCGCTGCTGCTCGCCGCCGTGCGCGCCGCCGGGGTGACGAAGCCGCCGCCGCGGCCGCGGGCCGAGCTGCGCCCCAGCGGCCGCCGCCACAGCAAAGAGCGCGACGCCCGCGCCGTCCGCCACCACTACGACGTCTCCAACGAGTTCTTCGAGCTCTTCCTCGGCCCGACGATGGTCTACAGCTGCGCGATCTGGCGCAACGGGGAGAAGCAGACGCTGGAGGAGGCGCAGGAGGAGAAGCTGGAGACGGTCGCGCGCAAGCTGGCGCTGAAAGAGGGCGACCGGGTGCTCGACGTCGGCTGCGGCTGGGGCGGCTTCCCGCTCTGGGCCGCAACCAAGCACGGGGCAAGCGTCGTCGGCATCACCCTCTCCCCCCCACAGGCCGAGAAGGCGCGGCAGCGGGCCGAGAAAGCCGGCGTCGCCGACCGGGTCGAGATCAGGGTGATGGACTACCGCGACCTCGCCAGCTCCGGCGAGCGCTTCGACGCGATCGCCAGCATCGGCATGGTCGAGCACGTCGGCGTCTCCCAGATCGAGGTCTACGCCGAGACCCTGGCGAGCGTGCTGGAGCCGGGCGGGCGCCTGCTCAACCACGGGATCACCCGCCTGCGCCACACCGACGCGGAGGCCGGCGCCTTCTCCGAGCGCTACGTCTTCCCCGATGCCGCCCCGCTGCACCTCTCGCGCAACCTCCTGGCTCTCGAAAGGGCCGGCTTCGTCACCCACCACGTCGAGGACTTCGCCCCCGACTACGCCGAGACCCTGCGCCACTGGGCCCAGAACCTCGACGACAACCTCGACGAGGCGATCCGCCTCGCCGGCCCCGAACGCGTCCGCGTCTGGCGCCTCTACCTGCGCGCCGCCCGCAACGGCTTCCTCAACGGCTTCACCAGCATCTACCAAGCTCGCTGCAGCTTGGCTTAGGCCGGGAAGTCCGCCTCCACCGTCGCGAGCGCCCAGTCGGCGCCGGCGCTCTGGAGTTCCTCGACCGAGTACTGGCCGGTGGCGACCCCTACCAGGCGGATGCCGGCGCCGTGAGCGGCCACGACGTCGCGGGGGGTGTCGCCGACGGCGATCGTGGCGGCCGGGTCGAGGGCGGTGCCGGAGACGGTGGCGCCGCGCTCCAGCGCCTTCCGCGTCAGCTCGGTGCGGTCGCGGGAGTCGGAGCCGTAGCCGCCGAAGGCGAAGAAGCGGTTGAGGTCGGCGCGGGCGAGCTTGATCTGGGCGGCAGCTTCGATGTTGCCGGTGACGAGGCCGAGCAACGTCCCCTGCCGTACCAGCCGCGGCAGCAGCTCCTCGATCCCCGGCATCACCCGGTAGCCCGTCGACTCCTCGACCGCGTCGGCGAGGTGGCTGAGGTAGCCGGCGATCGCCTCGGCCCGCTCGGCCTCGCCGCCGTCGCGGCCGATCACCTCGCGGAAGACGATCTCGGCGATTTCGGGATCGGTCATGCCGGCGTGGGTGTGCTCCTCGATGTCGGCGTCGATGCCGTGCAGCTCGCGAAAGGCCCGCTGCCAGGCGACCGCTCCCGCCCCACCGGTGACGAGGAGGGTGCCGTCGATGTCGAACAGAACGGCCTTGATCACGGCGCGCAGGCTACAAGTGACGAGCCTTGCGGCACGGAGCAGCGGCGCAGTGGGCCCGGGCGGCAGACAGCGTCGTGCCGCGACCGAAGCGCCGGTGCTTGCCGCGCCGCTTCGGCGGCTGCGGCGAGTAGGAGACCGAGGACCGTTCCGCGGCATCGCCGGCACCGGCGCCTCTCAGCGCGATGGTGAAAACGCCGGCGTCGCTGCGGACCCTGAGCGTCGCGATCTTCGCGCCGGGCGAGTCCGGGGCGAAGCGGACCAGGACGAGGCAGCCGTTGTCGGGCTCGAGGGTCGCCCCGGTGCATTCGTCGCCGACCAGGGTGAACTGGTCGAGGTTGGCGCCGGAGATCGTGACGCCGTCGAGGTCGAGCGGGGCACCGCCGTCGTTGCGGACCACGAAGGCGTGCGCGGCGCTGCGGGCGCCGACCGCGAGGGCGCCGAAGTCGAAGCTCGGGGGCGCCAGCGTCACCGCCGGAGCGATGCCCTCGCCGTTCAGGACCACCATCGTGCCGCCGTCGTCGTCACCGAAGAGGGCCAGGCGCGCGGACTTGGGCCCGGCGCTGCGGGGGTTGAAGCGCACGTGCACCGTGCAGGTGCCCGCCGGCATCACCGGAGCGGCGCTGCAGTCCTCGTCGAGCATCTGGAAGCTGGCGGAGTCGCCGCCGGCGATCACCGCGATGAAGAAGTTGCCGGGCAGGTTGCCCGAGTTGGTCAGCGTGATCGTCTCGACCGGTCCAGCGGAGCCGGCCGTCACGGCGCCGAAGTCGACGGGGTTGTCCGCGGGGGCGACGATCGCCCGGCCGCCACTGCCGGTCAACTCGGCGGTGAAGGTCTCCCCGTAGGCCTGCGCCTGCAGCTGGGCCTCGTAGGAGACCGTGTCATACGGGTTGAAGTAGACCTGCACGTTGCAGCTGTCTCCGGGGGCCAGCCAACGGCCCCCCGGCGCGAAGCAGTCGCTGTAGCCGGTGCCGAAGTTGTTCGTGTCCGGCCCGCCGACGCCGATCGAGCCGATCTGGATCGGGGCCTCGCCGCTGTTGAAAAGCTGGACGTTGCTGCTGTTACCGCGGTTCACCTGCTGGACACCGAAGTCGTAGACGCTCGGCGAGAAGCTGATCTGGGGCGGGACCGCCGTGCCGGCGAGCTGCACCGTCTGGGTCGGCGCTTCCTTCAGCGCGATCTCCAGCGTGGCCTGCTTCTCACCGCTGCTGCCCGGGGAGAAGGAGGCCCAGACCGAGCAGTGCTGACCGGGGTCGACCTGGACGCAGTCGCTGCCGTGGAGCTTGAACTCTCCCGCTTCCGGCCCCTCGATCGTGACCTTGTCGACCGGCGCCGCGGCGTCGCCCTCGTTGACGACGTCGACCGTCACCGTCGGGGACTCGGTCCACTGGGTGGTCTTGGCGAAGGCCACCGGCGCGGGCGAGAAGACCAGCGACGGGCCTTCGGGGGCAGCGAGGGCGCCCGCGGGAAAGGCGAGGGCAGCGAGCAGAACGATCGGGAGGCCGAGTGGGAAGAGCTTGTTTCTCATGCAGCCTCATCGGAGCGCCTCGAGGCGCCCTTGAGGTTGGATGGAAAAGTTCATCCAACCCGTACACCCCAGGTCAGTGCTCTCCCTCCAGGACGTCCCGCTGGGTGAGCGTGTAGAGCAGGGCGAGCGAGGGCAGGACGAGGACGGCGGCGGCGGCGAAGACGACGAAGACGATGTTCAGGGTCGGCTCGGGCGCGGCCGCCTGGTCGATCCGCAGGCTGGTCGGCAGCAGGTAGGGGAACTGAGCGATCCCCCACCCCCAGACCACCCCGACGACCGCCCCGCCGGCGAGCGGCCGCAAAAACCCCCGGCCGATGGGCCGATTTCCCACGACGGGGGTGGGTTTTCGGCCCGTCGGCCGCAGGAGGAGGGCGAGGAGGGCGAGGCCGCAGACGGCGGAGGCGGCTACGAGGGGGAGGCCCTGGTCGGTGAGGCGGTCGAAGAGGTAGCGGGCTTCGGCGTGGAGCTCGACCACGCCGACGGCAGCGGCGAGGCCGGCGACCGCGGCGGCGGCCAGGGCCCGACGCAGGAAGTAGCGCTCGAGCTCCGCCTCCCCCGCCCGGCGGGCGTCGCCGACGAGGAAGACGGCGGCGAGGTAGGCCCCCGTGGAGACGAACATCGCCCCGGTCAGCAGCGGCAGCGGTTCGAGCCAGCTGGAGAAGGCGTCGCCGTTGCCGTCGGCAGGGACGTTGCCGCTGGCGATCGCGCCGACCACGGTGCCCATGAAGAACGGGGTGAGGACCGAGGAGAGGGCGAAGGTGGCGCCCATCGCGCGCCGTCCCGCGAGCCCCTCCACCTGCTTGCGGAAGGCGAAGCCGGCGCCGCGCAGGACGATCCCCAGCGCCGCCAGCGCGATCGGCACGTAGAGGGTCGAGAAGATCGCGCTGAAGGCAGGCGGGAAAGCGGTCCAGAGGACGACGAGGACGAAGATCAACCAGACGTGGTTGGCCTCCCAGACCGGCGTCAGCGACCGCTGGATCAGCGCCCGCGGCCGCTCGCCCCTCTGGGCGTCCCCCGCGATCAGGTCCCAGAACCCCCCACCGAAGTCGGCCCCCCCGAACAGGGCGTAGAACGTCACCCCCACCCAGAGGATCGCGGCAGCGGCGTCGGCCTTGCTCATCGCCCGAACCCCCCGCCGATGGGCCGATAAGTCGGTCCAGGGTCGACATTTCGGCCCGTCGGCCTCATGGTGCGCTTGGGGGGGCGTATGGGGTGCCTCCCGGCTCGGCGGCGCCCTCGCGCCAGCGGCGGGACATGGTGCGGAGGACGAGGACCGCGGTGGTTCCCAGGGCCGCGTAGACGAGCAGCACGGCGGCGAAGGCGAACCAGAGGCCCTCCGCCTCGGTCACGGCTTCCTCGGTGCGCATGTAGCCCTGCACGATCCACGGCTGGCGGCCGACCTCGGTGACGATCCAGCCGCACCAGAGGGCGACGATCGCGCCCGCCCCGGAGACGGAGACGGCGCGCAGGAACCATGGAGTTGCTGGGATGTCGCGCCGTTTCCACCAGACGAAGGCAAACCAGGCGCCGAGCCCGAGCAGGGCCGTGCCGATCCCGACCATCGCGTCGAAGGAGAGGTGCAGCAGCGTGTTGGCCGGCGGCCGCTCGTCAGGCGGGATGTCCTCCAGCCCGATCACCTTGGTGTCGGCGCTGAAGCCGACCAGGTAGGAATCGAGGTCGGGGATCGGGATCGCCCACTTGACTCCGTCCTCGGTGCAGATGCCGCCGACGTACTCGGTCTGATGGCCACCGGTCTCCTGGATGCACTCCATGCCGGCGAACTTGGCCGGCTGGTGGTCGGCGACTTCGCGCGCGGCGGTGTCGCCGACGAAGAGCTGGATCGGGGTGGCGATGCAGGCGATCGTCAGCGGAATCAGCAGGCCGAGCCGGTGCAGGCGGTCGCGCCGCCCCTTCAGCATCCCGACCGCGTAGATCGAGGCGACGAGGAAGCCCGTGACCATGTAGGCGGCGAGGAGCATGTGCGGCACCTCGTAGCCGGTCGCCGGGTTGAACAGCACCTGCAGCGGGTCGGTGTCGACGACTTCGCCGGCGGCGTTCAAGGTGAAGCCCTGGGGCTGGTTCATCCAGGCGTTGGCGGCGACGACCGAGAAGGCGCCGCCGATGCCGGTGACGACCATCGGCACCCCGGACCAGAAGTGCGCCCAGCCGCCGAGCCGCTTCCAGCCGTAGATGTAGATCGCGAGGAAGATCGCCTCGATGAAGAAGAAGATCCCCTCGATCGCGAAGGCGACCCCGAAGACGCCCCCCCAGCGGTCCATGAACTCGGGCCAGAGCAGGCCGAACTCGAAGCTGAGCACGGTGCCGGTGACGGCGCCGACCGCGAAGGTGACCGCCATCGCCTTCGACCAGCGCCGGGCCAGCTCCATCGCGTCGCGGTCGCCCCGTTTCAGCCCCAGGTAATTGGCCACCAGGATCGTCGCCGGCAGGGCGACGCCGAGGCAGGCGAGGACGATGTGGAAGCCGAGCGTGAACGCCATCTGCTCGCGGGCGGCGAGCAGGTTCGATGCCGACGCGGCCAGGGGGAGCGCGTCGAGCAGGTGCATCGGCGGACCCTATGCCTCGCGACGGACCTGCCGGTAGCGACGGACCAGCGCGTTGGTGGAGCTGTCGTGGTCCAGCTCCGGCTCCTCGCTGGCCTGCAGCTCGGGGATGATCGCCTTGGCCAGGACCTTGCCCAGCTCGACCCCCCACTGGTCGAAGGAATCGATCCCCCAGACGGCCCCCTGGGTGAAGACGCTGTGCTCGTAGAGGGCAACCAGCGACCCCAGCGTCGCCGGCGTCAGGCGCTCGGCGAGGACGGTGTTCGAGGGCCGGTTGCCCTCCATCACCCGGTGCGGCACGATTTCCTCCGGCGTCCCCTCCGCCCGCACCTCCTCGGCCGTTTTGCCGAAGGCCAGCGCCTCGCCCTGGGCGAAGACGTTGGACATCAGCAGGTCGTGGTGGTTGCCGAGCGGGTTGTTGGAGTGGAAGAACCCGATGAAGTCGCAGGGGACCAGCCGCGTGCCCTGGTGGAGCAGCTGGTAGAAGGAGTGCTGGCCGTTGGTCCCGGGCTCGCCCCAGTAGATCGCGCCGGTGTCGTAGTCGACGCGGGCGCCGTCCAGGGTGACGTGCTTGCCGTTGGACTCCATCGTCAGCTGCTGCAGGTAGGCGGGGAAGCGGTGCAGGTACTGGTCGTAGGGGAAGACGCCGCAGGTCTCGGCGCCGAAGAAGTCCGCGTACCAGACCGCCAGCAGCCCCATCAGCAGCGGCAGGTTCTCCCCCGGCGGCGCTTCGCGGAAGTGCTCGTCCATGGCGTGGAAGCCGGCCAGCATCTCGGCGAAGTGGGCCGGGCCGATCGCCAGCATCGTCGAGAGGCCGATCGCCGAGTCCATCGAGTAACGGCCGCCCACCCACTCCCAGAAGCCGAACATGTTCTCGGTGTCGATGCCGAACTCGGCGACCTCGGCGGCGTTGGTGGAGACAGCGACGCAGTGCTTGGCGACGGCGGCCTCCTGGCCCCCCAGGCCCGCCACCAACCATTCACGCGCGGTCCTCGCGTTGGTCATCGTCTCCAGCGTCGTGAAGGTCTTCGAGGAGATCACGAAGAGGGTCTCTGCGGGGTCGAGGTCGCGCGTGGACTCGGCGAAGTCGGTGGCGTCGACGTTGGAGACGAAGCGGAAGTTCATCTCGCGCCGCGAGTAGTGCTTCAGCGCCTCGTAGGCCATCGTCGGGCCGAGGTCGGAGCCGCCGATGCCGATGTTGACGACGTTGCGGATCGGCCTGCCGGTGTGGCCGAGCCACTCTCCGGAGCGGACCCGCTCGGCGAAGGCCGACATGCGGTCGAGCGTCTCGTGCACCTGCTTGACGACGTCGACGCCGTCGACCACGAGCGAGCGCTCGCGGGGCATCCGCAGCGCCACGTGCAGGACGGCGCGGTCCTCGGAGACGTTGATGTGCTCACCGCGGAACATCGCTTCGCGGTGCTCCTCGACCCGCCGCTGCCGCGCCAGCTCACCCAGCAGCAGCATCGTCTCGTCGGTGACGCGGTTCTTGGAGAAGTCGAGGAAGAGGCCCGCTCCCGTGGCAACCAGGCGCTCGCCGCGCCCGGGATCGGCGGCGAAGAGGTCGCGCAGGTGGGTGTCGCGGACCTGCTCATGGTGCCTCTGCAGGTTGCCCCAGGCCTCGCTATCGCGCAGCCCGCTCACTTGGTGGTCCTTTTGTTCGCTATAGGGACAAAAGGACCACCAACTTTGGGATCCTCCCTCACCCGGCCGTGACCCCGCTCTGAGACTCGATCGAGCTCAGCAGGTCTTCCCAGGACTTGTTGAAGCTCTCCTTGCCCTCCTCCTGGAGGCGTGCCGCGAGCGCGACGACGTCGATCCCGGCGTCGGCGAACTCGCGCAGCACCTGCTCGGCGTTGCCGCCGTCAGCTGGGAAGAGGTCGCCGACCTGGCCGTGGTCGGCGAAGGCGAGCAGGGTCGGCTCGGGCATCGTGTTGACCGTGAGCGGGGAGGCAAAGGCCTCGATGTACAGGGTGTCGGAAGCGTTCGGGTCCTTGGTCCCGGTGCTGGCCCAGAGCAGCCGCTGCGGGCGGGCGCCCTCGTTCATCAGCCGTTGCATGCGCGGCGAGTCGAGCAGCTCGCGGTAGGCGCGGTAGGCGCGGCCGCCGACGGCGATGCCGAGCCGGTTGACCAGCTCGTCCGGCACCTCCTCGCTGACCGCGACGTCCCAGCGGCTGATGAAGAGCGAAGCGACCGAGGCGACGTTGGGATCGAGGCCGGCCTCGATCCGCCGCTCGACCCCGCGCATGTAGGCCTCGGCGGCGCCGAGGTACTGCTTGTCGTCGAAGAGCAGGGTGACGTTGATCGGGATGCCGGCGAAGATCGACTCCTCTATCGCCTTGAGGCCGGCCGCGGTGCCGGGGATCTTGATGAAGAGGTTGTCGCGCTCGCCCTTGGCGTACAGCGCGGCCGCCTGCTCGATCGTCTCCCCGCCGTTGTCGGCGAGCAGCGGCGAGACCTCCAGCGAGCAGAAGCCGTCGACGCCGTCGGTGCGCTCGTGCACCCCGGCGAAGAGGTCGGTGGCGTCGCGCAGGTCGGCCAGCGCCAGCTCGAAGAAGATCCGCTCGTTCGCGTTGGCGCCGACGCCCTCGCCGGCCTCGGCCGCGCCGCTGACCTCGGCGATCTGCTCGTCGTAGGTGTCGCCGCCGGAGATCGCCTTGTCGAAGATCGTCGGGTTCGAGGTCAGGCCCGTGACCGAGAGCTCCTCGATGTAGCCAGCGAGGGTGCCGTCGGCCAGCATCGTGCGGGTGATGTTGTCCAGCCAGAGGCTCTGCCCCAGCTCGTGCAGTCGTGCCGTTGGTTTCATCAGCGACCCCCTTAGGTCGAGGTTTTGACGGCCGCACGCCCGGCGGCCTCGCGCACTGCCTCGGCAACCTTCTCCGGCGTGAAGCCGAACTCGGCCTCGATGTCCTTGTAGGGCGCCGACTGGCCGAAGGTGGTCATGCCGATGACCGTGCCGGAGTCACCAACGTAGCGCTCCCAGCCCTGCGGCGAACCCTGCTCGATCGCGACTCGGGCGGTCACGCTCGGCGGCAGCACCGCCTCGCGGTAGGAGGCGTCCTGGCGGTCGAAGAGCTCCCAGCAGGGGAGGCTGACGACGCGGGTACGGATGCCCTCGCCGGCGAGCAGCTCGTGGGCGCCGAGCGCGAACTGGACCTCGCTGCCGGTGGCGATCAGGACCAGCTCCGGGTCGCCGTCCTCGGGGTCGGCCAGCACGTAGCCGCCGCGTCGCACCCCCTCCGCCGAGGCGTATTTGGAGCGGTCGAAGACCGGCACGTTCTGGCGGGTGAGGACGAGCGCGAGCGGATTGTGGGTGCGCTCGATCGCCAGCCGCCAAGCCTCAGCAACCTCGTTGGCGTCGGCGGGCCGGACCACGTCGAGGTGGGGCATCGCCCGCAGCGAGGCGAGCTGCTCGATCGGCTGGTGGGTCGGCCCGTCCTCGCCGAGGCTGATCGAGTCGTGGGTGAAGAGGTGGACCACCGGCAGCTCCATCAGCGCCGAAAGGCGGATGCCGGGGCGGCCGTAGTCGGAGAAGGTGAGGTAGGTCGACCAGAGCGGACGCAGCTTGCAGAGCGACATCCCGTTACAGGCGGTGACGGCGGCGTGTTCGCGGATCCCGTAGTGGACCTGGCGGCCGCCGTAGCTGCCGGGCTCGAAATTCTCCGCGCCGTCGAAGTTGAGCCGGACCGAGGTCGAATCGGTGAGGTCGGCGGAGCCGGCGATCAGCCACGGCACCCGCTCGGCGATCGCGTTCTCGACCTTGTTCGAGGCCTTGCGGGTGGCAAGGCCCTTCTCTTCGTCGGCCTCGAAGGTGGGGATGCCGGCGTCCCAGCCCTCGGGGAGCCGGCGCCGCTGCATCGTCTCGACCTCGGCCGCGTGCGCGGAGCCGGCGAGCTTCTGCCGCCAGGCGGCGCTTTCCTCGGCGCCGCGCGCCCCGATCACCTCGTCGAAACGCTCGCGGACGCCGTCGGGAACGAGGAACTGGGCGTCCTCGGGCCAGCCGTAGGCGCGCTTGGTCAGCTTTACCTCCTCCTCCCCCAGCGGTTCGCCGTGGGCGGACTCGGTGTCCTGCTTGTTCGGCGAGCCCCAGCCGATGTGGCTGTCGACGACGATCAGGGTCGGGCGGCCGACCTCGTTCTTGAACTCCTCGAAGGCGCGGGCCAGCAGGGCGCGGTCGTTGGCGTCGCCGACCCGCAGCACGTTCCAGCCGTAGCCCTCGAAGCGGCTCAGCACGTCGTCGCCGTAGGCGAGGCTGGTCTCGCCGTCGATCGTGATGTGGTTGTTGTCGTAGAGCCAGCAGAGGTTGTCGAGCTCAAGGTGCCCGGCGAGCGAGGCCGACTCGTGCGAGACACCCTCCATGATGCAGCCGTCGCCGGCGAGCGCGTAGACGTCGAAGTCGAAGAGCTCGGCGCCGAAACGCTCGCCCTGCCACTTCGAGGCCATCGCCATCCCGACCGAGGTCGCGATCCCCTGGCCGAGCGGACCGGTCGTGGTCTCGACCCCGGAGGTCCAGCGGTACTCGGGGTGGCCCGGCGTGCGCGAATGCAGCTGGCGGAAGTTTTCGATCTCCTGCAGGGAGCAGGCCGGCTCGTCGAGCACGTTGTAGTCGGCGTCGACCCGCTTCACCCCGGCCAGGAAGAGCATCGAGTAGAGCAGCATCGAGGCGTGCCCGGCCGAGAGCACGAAGCGGTCGCGGTTGGGCCAGACCGGGTCGGCGGGGTCGTAGCGGAGGTGGTTCTGCCAGAGCTCGTAGGCGACCGGCGCCATCGACATCGGCGTCCCCGGGTGCCCCGAGTTGGCCTTCTGCACCGCGTCGATCGAGAGGGTGCGGATCGTGTTGATCGCGAGCTGGTCGATGTCCTGGGCCATGCGGTCTCCGATCCTAGCCCGACGGGCCGATGGGCCGACTTCCCACGATATGGGTGGGATATCGGCCCGTCGGCCTACGGTTCGATGCGCGTGACCGCGCCTTCGCCGTTGTCGGCGACCCAGACGGCGGTCCTGCCGACGGCGACGGCGCCCGGTTCGGAGCCGACCTCGATCGGGGCGCCGACCCGCTCGCCGCTCTCGAGGTCGATGCGGGTGACCGCGTCCTCGGCGGCGCTGGCGACCCAGACCGCGTCGGTGCCGGCGTCGATGCCCCCCGGCCGGCCGCCGACCTCGATCGGGTCGCCCAGCACCGCGTGGATCGAGGGATCGACCTTGGAGACGGTGCCGGAGCGGCTGTTGGCGACCCAGACCAGGCCGGCGGCGACCGTGACGCCAGCGGGGCCGCGCCCGACCGGGACCGGGTCGCCCGCGGCCAGGGTGCCGAGGTCGATCCGCCGCACGTTGCCGGTGCTGGCGCTGCTGACCCAGAGGCCACCGGCGCCGACCGCGAGCCGCAGCGGCGCCGCCAGCGGCGGCAGCCCGCGCCTGTAGACGCGACCGCCATCGGCGTTGACGGCGGTGATGCCGCCGCCCTTCTCGTCCGCGACCCAGACCCGGCCGCCGCCGAGGGCGATCGGCCCGGGGGCGCCGCCAAGAGCGATCGTCTCGAGGAGGCGGCCGCTGTCGGGGTCGATCCGCAGCAGCTCCCCGCGCCGGGGGTTGGTGGCCCAGATCCAGCGGCTGCCAGCCGCGACCCCGGAGACGCCGCGGGCGAGTTGGATCGGCCGGCCGAGCGGCTGGCCGTCGGCGGGGTCGAGCCGAGTCAGGGTGCCGTCGCGTTCGCTCGTCACCCAGATCGTCTCCGCCGCCGCGGCGATCCGCAGGGGCGCCTGGCCGACCGGAACGGGGTCGGAGACGTCGATTCCCTCGCCGCCCAACAGCACCAGGACGAGCACGACCATGCCGGCGAGGAGGGCCACCGCGGCCCCGGCCCACTGCAGCGTCCTCCCTCTCAGAGGCCCGAAGCTGGGCCCGCCGGTGGCCGCAGACGCGGTCGGACGGCCGGGCGACTCGGAGAGCACCCGCGTCGCCGCCATCCCGGCGCCCTCGTGCTCGCGGGCGGCGGCGATCAGCGCCCCGGCGCTCGGATAGCGGTCGGCGGGATCCTTGGCGACGGCGCGCTCGATCACCGCGTCCAGCCCGGCCGGCATCTCCGGCTCGGTGTCGGCGTCCCTGCGGGCGAAGGGGACGATCCCGGTCAGCGCCTCGTAGAGGACGCAACCGAGCGAGTAGATGTCGGCGGCCGGGCCGACATCGGCGCCGCGCCACTGCTCCGGAGACATGTACTCGGCGGTGCCGACCACCGAGGCGCCGCTCTGCTGGGCGCCGCTGTCGCCGAGTGCCTTGGCCAGTCCGAAGTCGGTGAGGTAGGCACGGTCGCCTTCGACCAGGACGTTGTGCGGCTTGACGTCGCGGTGGACGATGCCGGCGGCGTGGGCGGCGTCGAGCGCTTCGGCGACCTGGCCGAGCAGGGCGATCGCGCGCACCGGGGACAGCGGCCCCTCGCGGTGGATCGTCCGGCGCAGGTCGCCGCCCTCGACCAGGCGCATCGCCACGATCAGCTCGCCGTCGACCTCGCGCGAGTCGAACACGGGCACCACCGCCGGGTGGTCGAGGCGGGCGGCGAGGCGGGACTCGCGCAGGAAGCGCTCGCGGAACCCCTCGCGGTCGGCCAGCTCACGGGCGATCACCTTCAGCGCCACCGGCCGTTCCAGCCCCAGGTGGGTCGCCCGGTAGACGATCCCCATCCCGCCCCGCGCGATCAGCGCATCGATGCGGTAGCCGGCAAGCGTGGACCCAATCGAGAACTCCCCCACCCGAGCGGTTATATCGCTCTGACGAGACCCAGCGGTCGTTAGGCAAGGACGCAAGGGCCCCGGATAGCAGCGCTATCCGGGGCCCGAGGACACCGCCTAACGACCCGCTGGGGCCGTCAGGGCGCCGGCTGCCATGCGATTACCGGCCCGATGGCAGTGCCGTCTTTGGCATCGACGTCGAAGCCCTCGGCCAGCTGAGCCTGGCGGCGAGTGGCGACGTCGATCGAGACCAGGGCCTGCCGTTCTTCGGCGGCGACGAAGGCGGCGACCCGCTTGCCGTCGGAGGAGAAGACGCCGTTGGTCTCCGAGCCGTCTGGCAACTGGGCGAGCTTGCGCGCCTTCGCAGGCCCGATCTGCTTCGACCAGAGGCCCTGGTCGCGGCGGAAGAGCAGCAGGTGGCCCTTCGCCCCGACGTCTTCCACGTAGGCGGAGCCGACGCCGGCAACCAGCGCCTTCGGCTTGGCCCCACTGCGGCGCATCGTGTAGATGTCGGCGTAGGCGGCCGGGCCCTCGCTGCTCTCGCCGCGGCTGTAGAGGATGCCGCCGGCGAAGTAACGCGGCTCGAACTCGTCGACGCCGCCGGTCCGGGTCAGGCGGGCCAGGCCGCCACCGGTAGGACGGACCGAGTAGAGGTCCTCGGCGTTGTCGGTCGCGCTGCGCGCCGTGCCACGGACGAAGACGACCGCCTTGCCGTCCGGCGCGATGTCGGCGTCGTGGTCGTCGGCCTCGCCGCTGGTCAGGGCACGGACGCCGCCGCC
>DASTNW010000013.1:0-5284 GCA_035762685.1 Solirubrobacterales bacterium
AAGATCGAGGCCTGGCGCGAGCTGACCAAGCTGAAGAACACCTACCTCGACTCGCTGCCGGACCTGATCGACCCCGCGACCGGCCGCGTCCACACCACCTTCAACCAGGCCTCGACCACCACCGGGCGCCTCTCCAGCACCAACCCGAACCTGCAGAACATCCCGATCCGGACCGAGATCGGCCGCCCCGTCCGCGCCTGCTTCGTCGCCGAAGAGGGGGCGCGGCTGCTCTCCGCCGACTACAGCCAGGTGGAGCTACGGGTGCTGGCCCACGTCGCCGACGAGAAGGTGCTGAAAGACGTCTTCCACGCCGGTGAAGACGTCCACGCCGCCACCGCCGCCGAGGTCTTCGAGATCGGCCGCGACGAGGTCGACGTCGGCCAGCGCTCGAAGGCGAAGATGGTGAATTTCGGGATCGTGTACGGCCTCACCGGGTTCGGCCTCGCCGACCGCCTCAACATCCCCCGCAAGGAGGGGGAGGAATTCGTCGCCCGCTACCTCGAGCGCTTTCCGGCGGTGCGGGCCTTCCGCGAGGAGGTGGTCGAGCGGGCGCAGGAGGAGGGCCACGTGACCACCCTGATGGGCCGCCGCCGCCAAATCCCCGAGCTGCGCTCCGGCAACCCCAACACCCGCCGGCTCGGCGAGCGGCTGGCGGTCAACACGGTGATCCAGGGCACGGCGGCGGACATCATCAAGGTGGCGATGGTCCGCTGCCAGGGGGCGCTGGGGGAGACCGGGGGGAAGACCCGCCTGGTCCTGCAGATCCACGACGAGCTGCTGTTCGAGGGCCCGCCGGGAGAGATGGACGGCGCGACCGAGCTGGTGCGGCGCGAGATGTGCGCCGCCTACCAGCTCGACCCGCCACTCGAGGTCGACGTCGGCGTCGGCCCCGATTGGCTCACCGCCAAGTAAGGGCCGGCTCAGTCGTCCAGCTCGACCTCGTCGAAGACGACGGTGTCGCGCCTGAACTCCAGCTCGATCTCCTCGACCGCGGCGCCGGGAACCAGGTCGGCGACGGTGCAGTTGGCGCCGCGACCGTTGTCGTCGTGGCCGCTGGGCCCGGAGTGGGAGGGGCCCGGTCCGGAGCTGTCGCCGCCATGGTCGTCGCCCGGCTCGGCCTCACGACCGCCACGATCGTCGCCGGGCTCGGCCTCACGCTCCCGGACCTCGTCGCGGCCGTGACGACCGTGGTGTCCGCTCTGGTCCTCGCAGCGGATCTTCGTCCGCCGCGTGACCACGCCGCTGACCGTCTGGTCGTCGGGGAGGGCGACGACCAGGGTCTTGGTCGCCGGGTCGAAGGACCGGATCGTCGCGCTGCTGCTGGCGCCGTCGTCGTCACTGTTTCTGGCGCTGGCCAGGCCGGGCAGGACGAAGATCGCCACGGCGCCGAGCGCCAGGGCGAGCAGACTGCCGAGCCGGACGCGCCTTCCTTGCTTGCGGGTCATGGCATTCCTCCTTGTCGAGATTGGGACGTTCGCCGCTGTAACCCGAGCCGGCGGCGAAGATCACAGATCGTCATCGCCGCCCGATGCCCCGGAGCCATCGCCGCCTGACCTGGAGCCGCCTCCGTCCGCGTCGTCGCCGGGGTCCGCGGGTGGCGGTTCGGAAGGCGGCGGTGCGACTGCGGCCTCGCCGGGTCCATGGCCGCTGTTGCCGGAGCGGTCGTCCCCGCTCGCGCCGCCTCGGGAGCCGCTCCCCTCGCTCTCGCCGCCTGAGAGGTCGTCCTTGCCGCCGGTCTCGCGGCCGCCGCTGGACCCGCCGTGACCGCCGTTCGGCCCCGAGTGCCCGCCCCGGCTCGGGCCGCGACCGCCGTGCCCAGCGGAGTCGTCGCGACCGCCACCGTGGGAGGAGGCGTCGTCGCCGGCTTCGTCGGCGGTCCCGTTGCCGTGTCCACGGCGGTCGTCGCCTCCCTCGCCAGCCTCGTTGCCGTGGCCGTGGTTGCTCCCGCCCCGGTCCTCGCCGGGACCGGAGGGGGGCGCCTGATTCGGCCCCGTGGACGGTCCCTGGGAACCCGAGCCGCCGTCGCCCTCGCTGCCGCCACGCAGTTGCGCGGCCTCGGCCGCCGGCGGCCCGGTGCTGCCATCGCCGCCGCGGTCCTGTTGGATCGCCACCCCGGCCCCGACCGAGCCAGCCACCAGCGCCGTCGCCACCCCGACTTTGAGCGCCGCGCCGGCGCCCAGCCCGCCGGCGGCTCCACCGCCGCCGATCGAGGCGGCGCCCGCGGCAGCGGCGGCTCCGCCGGCTCCCGCTGCCGCCTCGGCCCCGTGCTCGAAGAGCAGTCGCAGCAGCGGCAGCGGCACCAGCAGCCCGAGGCCGTCGCGCAGGGCCAGGCGGGCGCGGTAGATCGCCTGGCGCGCGGCACCGCCACTGACCCCCAGGGCCGCGGCGATCTCCTCGTGGCTCAGCCCTTCCAACTCCCGCATCACGATCGCCGCCCGCTGCGGCTCGGGCAGCGCCCGCAGCCGCTCCATCAGTTCGGCGATCTCCTCGCGGCGTTCGGCCTCGACCGCGGCGCTGCGGCCGCCGCCGACGGCCTCGCCCAGCTCTTCGGTCAGGGGCGTCGCGTCGCGCAGGTCGTTGAGCGCCGTGTTGCGGACGATCCGGTAGAGCCAGGGGCGCAGCTCGATCTCCTGCTCGGTGCCGCGCAACGCGAGCAGCGCCTTCGAGAAGGCGTCCTGGGTGACGTCCTCGGAGCGAGCGCCGACGATCGCGGCGGCGAAGCGGTCGAGCGGCTTGCGGTAGCGGCGGACGATCTCCTCGAAGGCCGCCTCGTAGCCCTCGCGGACGAGCTTGACCAGGCGCCGGTCGGGCTGGGTGCGCAGCGCCGGCCCGAGGAAGACCCGAGAGGCGAACGGTTCTGCTGGCGGTGGAGGCATGGCTCGTCTGTTCCTTGGCCGGTCCTTGCTGCGGTACTGATATGACAGCAGGGCGGTTCACTCGCCCTGCTGATGCAACACGCGTCTAATCCGAAGATCACGCACGACCGAGGCCCGATCCGTGGATAGGGGGCTGGCCGTGGTCCTGACCGCCGTCGCCGGCGGCCTGATCGCCATGCAGGCGCCGATCAACTCCGAGCTGGGCAAGGCGACCGGTGGCCTGCAGGCGGCGCTCGTCTCCTTCCTGGTGGGGACGGTCGCGCTCGCCGCGATCGTCGTCCTCAGCGGCCGGGCCGGCGGCCTCGGCTCGACCTTCGACGTCAGCTGGTACTACCTGGTCGGTGGCCTGCTGGGGGCGATCTACGTGACCAACGCGCTGCTCGCCGTCTCGGCGATCGGCGCCGGCGGCGTCGCCGCGCTGACCGTGGCGGGCCAGCTCACCGCCTCGGTCGCGATCGACCGCCTGGGGCTATTCGGCCTGGATGAGGTCGCGCTCACGCCCGAGCGCCTGCTGGGCGTTGCCCTGCTGCTGGTCGGGACGGTCCTGATCGTCCGCTGAGGGGACGAAGTCCGGCGGGGCGATGTTCAGGTAGTGGTCGAACGACCACTCGACGAAGCGCTTGTTCCCCATCAGCCGGATCGCCGGACCGAGGAGTCGCGGCGGGACGCGCGGGATCAGCCGCTGCACGCGCAGCATCCAGCGGAACTTCCACTCGTGCGCGTCGTGGAACCGGGCGTAGGCGGTGGCGGCCTGCTCGCGGCCCTGGTTCCCCGCGACGACGCCGCGCAGCTCACGGCCCAGGGCGATGCCGAAGTAGAGCGCGGTGCGGATCCCCTCGGCGCTGAGCGGCAGGCAGTGGCCGGCCGAGTCGCCGGCGAAGAAGACGCCGCCCTCGGTTGCCCGCCGCAGTTTGTGGGGAATCCAGTTGCCCTGGTACTCGTTCGGCTCCTTGCCGAGGTCTTCGGTCAGCAGGACGGTGGTGTCCTTGACGTGGAACCTCGGGTCGAAGGAGCCGATCCCGATCCGCAGCTCGTCGCGAGCCGGGAACGACCAGCCGTAGCCCGCGGGCACGTAGCGGCGGTCGATCCAGATCTCGAGGTCGTCGCTGCTCCCGGCTGGGTGTACCTCGAGCCCGCGCGAGAGCGGCGCGTCGGGCGGCTGGTAGCCGTCGCCGGAGGCCAGCACCCGGCGCCAGCCGAGCGCGTCGACGACCAGCGGGGCGGAGATCGTGCCGCGGTCCGTCTCGACCGCGATCTCGCCGCCGCCGTTGGCCGGGGCCGCCCGGCCGTTCACCTTGGCGGTCTCGAAGCGGGCGTCGCAGTCGCGCCAGAGCAGCTGGCAGAGCTCGCGGTAGTCGAAGGTCGAGAAGGTCCAGGGGAGCCGGTAGCGGGCGTCGCCGTGGGGGGTGTGCATGACCAGCGTGTCGAAGCGCTGGCACTCGGAGTCCATCAGGCCGAGCCGCCGCAGCCACTCGGTCGGGATCCCACAGGCAGAGGTCTGGCGCTCGCCGATCTCGTAGCGATCGACGACCATCACGTCGGCGCCGGACCCCGCCAGCTCGCGGGCAATCGCGAGGCCGGCGAAGCTGGCGCCGCAGATCAGCACGTCATGGCGGCCGTCGAGGGGCGTTCGCTCCTCGCCGCGCTTGGTCGCTCTAACCGGCATCCGGTCCGATTCTGCCATTATTCGCCGCCGTGTCCGCGACCGAGACCATGACGCCTGCGCCCAGCGCAACTCCCGTCGAGGGCTCCGGGGGGCTGCTGCTGCAGATCGACGGCAAGATCGTCCCCAATTACGCGGCGACGATGGTCTCCTTCGACGAGGGCGACGTCGTCAACGGCAAGGTCGTCCGCATCGACAAGGACGAGGTCCTGGTCGACATCGGCTACAAGGCCGAGGGGGTCATCCCCTCCAACGAGCTCTCGATCCGCAAGTCGGTCGACCCGGACGAAGAGGTCGAGCTGGGCGAGGAGGTCGACGCCCTCGTCCTCACCAAGGAGGACGCCGAGGGCCGCCTCGTGCTCTCCAAGAAGCGCGCCCGCTTCGAGAAGGCCTGGCGCCGGATCGAGGTCGCCGCCGACTCCGGCGAACCGGTCGAAGGGAGCGTCATCGAGGTCGTCAAGGGCGGCCTCATCCTCGACCTCGGGGTGCGCGGCTTCCTGCCCGCCTCGCTGGTCGACATCCGCCGCGTCCACAACCTCGACGAGTTCATGGGCCAGACGCTCGAGTGCAAAGTGATCGAGCTCAACCGCAGCCGCAACAACGTCGTCCTCTCGCGCCGCGCGGTGCTCGAGGAGGAGCGCAAGGAGGTGCGCGAGCAGATCCTCGGCCGCCTCGAGCCCGGCCAGGTGGTCGAAGGCAAGATCTCCAACATCGTCGACTTCGGCGCCTTCGTCGACCTCGACGG
>DASTNW010000014.1:0-25903 GCA_035762685.1 Solirubrobacterales bacterium
GGGTCCGGTGGCCCTCTGGGCGAATGTCGCCGCAGGCGGCGGAAATGCAATCCGATTCCTGCCCGCCATAGGCGGGCACCAGCATCCGGAGCTGCACCCGAAGGGTGCGCGACTCAATTCGCCCGGAGGGCCACCGGACCCTGCCCTATGCAGCCCGCGAAGCCCAGCGAGGGGCGCGCATGAGGAGCACCGGCTGCTTGGGGGGGACCAGTCCCTCGGGCCGGTTGGGCCGGAAGGTGGCGCAGGGCTCGTTCAGCTCGAGCGCGCAGAGGAGGTTCTTGTGGAAGTAGCAGTCCTCGCAGGTGGGGGGCTTGGGTTTGCGCGGCATCGAGGCGGGCATCTTGGCAGCGCCGTGACACTTCCGTGAGGGGCGATTCCGCAAATCGCTACCTCTTTGACACAGAGCCGTCACAGGTTCCCCGCGTCTTGCGGGGGCCGGGGGTGCCCGTCGCTACTATTGCGCCAGATGGAGGCTCACGATCGCAGCGAGAAGCTCTCGGCCTCGCCGCCGCTCTTCAAAAGCGAATTCCTCAACTTCTTCTCCCGCGTGCACCCGGCCGTGCCGGCGGTCATCTTCGTGCCGGTCGTGATCGCGATGGAGTGGCTGGGCGCGGACCGCGGCTACGGACCGCTGCAGCTGGTCCTGCTCTCGCTCGGGGGGATCGGCATCTGGACGCTGACGGAGTACTGGCTGCACCGCCTCGTCTTCCACTGGGAGCCGGACAACGCCTTCGGCCGCCGCATGCACTTCATCATCCACGGCATCCACCACGACCATCCCAACGACAAGCTGCGGTTGGTGATGCCGCCGTCGGTCTCGATCCCCCTCGCCGCACTCTTCCTCGGCGCCTTCTGGCTGATCTTCGGCGACGCCGCCTTCGCGCTCTTCGGCGGCTTCATCCTCGGCTACCTCGCCTACGACTACACGCACTACTACGTGCACCACTTCGTGCCGAAGTCCAACCTCGGCAAGCAACTCCGCGAGCAGCACATGCGGCACCATTTCCAGGACCACCGCTTCGGCTACGGGGTCTCCTCACCCCTCTGGGACGTGGTCTTTCGCACCCTGCCGCGCAAGCGCAACCACTAAGCGTTCGCGCGCCGCACAGTTAGACGCTCGACACCGGTCCAGGCAACATTTCGGTCAAACGGCCATGGCCGTATCGATCCTGACTAAATTAATACTCACAGTGAGTGTCACTGTGCCACACTCTCGACCACAAAGTTAACAACCGTTCTTGGATGGAAAGGAAACCAATGCCCAGTACGACGAACGTACTCGACGAGGCCCGGGAGCTCGTTCAGAAGCGCCTCGCGGACCTTGACGAGGAGCGCAAGCGCCTCGAGCGCGCACTGGCGGAGCTCGGCGGCAAAGCGAAGCGGCGCGCGCCCGGACGTCCGCGTGGGAGCAAATCCGGTTCGGCCACCACGGCTGCGCCCCGTCGTCGCCGCAAACGGCGCGGTGGCACCCGCGCCGACCAAGCCGTGAACCTGATCGCGAAAGACCCGGGGATCAGCGCCTCGGACGTCGCCAAGCAGATGAAAATCAAGCCGAACTACCTCTATCGCGTGCTCGGCGACCTGGAGAAAGAGGGGCGGGTCAAAAAGAAGGGCCGCCAGTACTTCCCGGCCGGCTGATCTCAGCTACGGGCCCGCGAGCCCTGTAGACGGGGGCCGGGTGGGTATGCCAAGACGCGCTTCGCGCTGAGTGTCTTGGCATACCCACCCGGCCCCCGTCTTGCATCGTTCGTTAGATCAAGCCGAGTTGACGGACCGCGTCGCGCTCTTCCTGTAGCTCCCGGGCGCTGGCATCGATTCGCTGCCGCGAGAAGTCGGGGACGTCGAGGCCCTCGACGATCGACCACTCGCCGCCCGCACAGGTGCATGGGTGGCCGCAGACGATTCCCTCCTCGATGCCGTAGGAACCGTCGGCCGGCACCGCCATCGAGACCCAGTCGCCCTCCGGAGTGCCCAGCACCCAGTCGTGGACGTGGTCGATCGCGGCGTTGGCCGCGGAGGCGGCGCTGGAAGCGCCGCGGGCGTCGATTATCTCGGCGCCGCGTTTAGCGACCCGCGGGATGAACTCGCCGGCGATCCAGGCCTCGTCGTCGACCGCGTCCCAAGCGCTCGAACCGTCGACCCTGGCATTGACCAGGTCGGGGTACTGGGTCGGCGAGTGGTTCCCCCACGCGGTCATGTTGGTGACCGCCGAGACGGGCTTGCCGAGCTTGTTGGCAAGCTGGGAGATCGCGCGGTTGTGGTCGAGCCGCATCATCGCCGTGAACCGCTCGCGCGGGACGTCGGGCGCGTTCGACATCGCGATCAGGCAGTTGGTGTTGGCCGGGTTGCCGACGACCAGCACCTTGATGTCGTCGGCGGCGCCGGCGTTGATCGCTTCGCCCTGCGGCTTGAAGATGCCGCCATTTGCCTCGAGCAGGTCAGAACGCTCCATGCCGGGCCCGCGCGGGCGGGCGCCGACCAGCAGGCCGACGTTGCAGCCGTCGAACGCTTGCTTGGGGTCGTCACTGATCTCGATCCCACGCAGCAGCGGGAAGGCACAGTCCTCGAGCTCCATCGCGGTGCCCTCCGCGGCCTTGACGGCGTCCGGGATCTCCAACAGGCTCAGCACGACGGGGGTATCGGGACCGAGCATCTGCCCGCTCGCGATCCGGAACAGCAGCGCGTAGCCGATCTGGCCGGCGGCGCCGGTGACGGTGACCTTGACGGGGGTGCTCACGAAATTCGTCTCCTCGAGGTTGGTTTGTTTGGGACCGTTACGCCATCGCCCGCTGAAGGCCCTCGTCGACCGAGGCCAGGAACTCCTGCGTGGTCTGGTACTCCTGGCCCTCGCCGACGAGCAGTGCGAGGTCTTTGGTCATCTTGCCGCTCTCGACCGTCTCGATACATACCCGCTCGAGCGTCGCAGCGAACTCCGACACCGCCGGGGTCTCGTCCATCCGGCCGCGCGCCGAGAGGCCGCGGGTCCAGGCGAAGATCGAGGCGATCGGGTTGGTCGAAGTCGGTTTGCCCTCCTGGTGCAGGCGGTAGTGGCGGGTGACGGTCCCGTGCGCCGCCTCCGCCTCGACGGTCTTGCCGTCGGCACTCATCAGGACGCTGGTCATCAGGCCGAGCGAACCGAACCCCTGGGCGACGGTGTCGGACTGCACGTCGCCGTCGTAGTTCTTGCACGCCCACACGTAACCGCCTTCCCACTTCAGCGCGGCGGCAACCATGTCGTCGATCAGCCGGTGTTCGTAGGTGATACCAGCGGCCTCGAAGTCGGCCTTGAACTCAGCCTCGTAGACCTCGGCGAAGATGTCCTTGAAGCGGCCGTCGTAGCGCTTCATGATCGTGTTCTTGGTCGAGAGGTAGACCGGGTAGCCGCGGTCGAGGCCGTACCGCATCGAGGCGCGGGCGAAGTCGCGGATCGAGTCGTCGAGGTTGTACATCGCCATCGCGATGCCGCTGCCGGGAAAGTCGTAGACCTCGAGCTCGACCGGCTCGGAGCCGTCCTTCGGCGTGTAGGTGAGGGTCAACGTCCCCTCGCCCGGGACGACCAGGTCGGTGGCCCGGTACTGGTCGCCGAAGGCGTGGCGGCCGATCACGATCGGCTTCGTCCAGCCCGGGACCAGGCGCGGCACGTTGGAGATCACGATCGGCTCGCGGAAGATGACGCCACCGAGGATGTTGCGGATCGTCCCGTTGGGCGAGCGGTACATCTGCTTCAGCCCGAACTCCTCCACCCGCGCCTCGTCGGGCGTGATCGTCGCGCACTTGACGCCGACCCCGTGCTGCTTGATCGCTTCCGCGGCCTCGACCGTGATCCGGTCCTCGCTCGCGTCGCGGCTCTCGATCCCGAGGTCGAAGTAGATCAGGTCGACGTCGAGGTAGGGGAGGACCAGCTGCTCCTTGATGAACGACCAGATGATGCGGGTCATCTCGTCGCCGTCGAGCTCGACGATCGGGTTCTCGACCTGGATCTTCGTCACGGGCGCGCGATGCTATCGACGCAGGCCCTCCAGCAGGGCGACGATCACCGCCTCGGAGCGTTCGCGCGCCGCGGCGCCGTCCTCGGCGACGACGATCAGCATCGCCGCGTCGATCACCGCCCCGAGCAGGACGATGGCCATCGTCTCCGGGTCGTGCGGAGGCAGTTCCCCCGCCTCGATCGCCGCGGTGACGCCCGCCAGGGCGACACCGATCCCGAGCTCGGTGCAGGCCGCCCGCCACGCCTCCCAACCGAGCACGGCGCGGCTCTGGCTCAGCCCGATGCGACGCAGCTCCTCGTCGGTCTCGGCCGCGCGCAGGTACCCCCTGGTGAGGGCCAAGAGCGCCTCGAACGGGCTCGACGCGGGGGCGGCCTGGGCGGCGATCCGAGCGATCACCCGCCGCTCGCTGGCGACGAACACGGCCCTGAAGAGGTCGAGCTTGGTCGGGAAGTGGTGGTACAGCGCCCCCCGGCTCACCCCCGAGCGCTCGAGGACCTGCTCGGTCGAGACCTGCGCGTAGTCGCGCTCCATGAACAGTTCGTGTGCCGCCTCGACAACGGCCTCACGGGCCCCCTCGCTGGGCCGCCCCCGCGCTTGTCGGAGGCCGGCCTCCACGGGGAGAGTATATTACCGACTGATTGTCGGTAATTAACTGGCACAACCGGAGGAGCGAGATGAAGACCTACGTGATCCGCAGGGAGAAGGCCTGGCAGAACGGGGACGAGCTCGAGGTCGCCGCCGGCCGCTCGAAAGAGGTTGCCGAGAGCGACTTCCCGGACGAGATCAGTTGGATCCGCAGCTACGTGATCGCCGAGCCGGGCGGAACGCTCGGCACCGTGTGCATCTACCAGGCAAGCGGGCCGGAGGCGGTCCGCGACCACGCCCAGCGAGTCGGCATGCCGGCCGACGAGGTGCTCGAGGTCGCTGACACGGTCGTGATCAGGCCGGACCCAGGGCCGGAGGCCGCCCCGGCCTGACCCGCGGGCGGGTCTCCTGCGAGAATGGTGGTGTGGCAACCGCTCAGCGACCGGGTTCGCGGGAGACCCACGAGGTCTTCAACCAGGCGTCTCCCCTCGTCGACTACAACGTCTTCGAGGCCGATCGCCCGCTGGTCGAGGCGGTGCGGCGCGAGGGCGCCGATTGGGCCGAGGAACGAATCTCCGCGGTCGGTGCCTACGCCGGCAGCGAACACGCCCAGACGCTCGGCCGGCTCGCCAACGAGAACGGCCCCAGGCTCCGCACCCACGACCGCTACGGCCACCGCGTCGACGAGGCCGAGTTCCACCCCGCCTGGCACGAGCTGCTGGGCAAGGCGGTCTCCTACGAGCTGCACTCCTCGCCGTGGGCGGACCCGCGGCCGGGCGCCCACGTCGCCCGCGGCGCCGCCTTCATGTGCATGTCCCAGGCCGAGGCCGGGATCGGCTGCCCGATCTCGATGACCTACTCGGTGGTCCCGGCCCTGCGTACCCAGCCCGAGCTGGCCGCCGAGTGGGAGCCGCGCTTCCTCTCCGCCGAGTACGACCCGCGCAACGCGCCGGCGCCGGAGAAGGTGGGCGCCCTGGCCGGGATGGGGATGACCGAGAAGCAGGGCGGCACCGACGTCCGCGCCAACACCACGGCCGCCCGCCCGGTCAACGGCGGCGGCCCCGGCGCCGAGTACGAGCTGAGCGGCCACAAGTGGTTCATGTCGGCGCCGATGTGCGACGCCTTCCTCGTCCTCGCCCAGGCCGACGGCGGCATCTCCTGCTTCCTCTTCCCGCGCTGGACGCCGGACGGCGAGCGCAACCGCTTCCGCCTGCAGCGGCTCAAGGACAAGCTCGGCAACCGCTCCAATGCCTCCAGCGAGATCGAGTTCGACTCCGCCGCCGCCTGGCTCGTCGGCGAGGAGGGCGCCGGGGTGCGGACGATCATCGAGATGGTCAACCACACCCGCCTCGACTGCGTGATCGGCGGCGCCACCGGCATGCGGGCGGGGGTCGCCCAGGCGATCCACCACGCCAGCCACCGCTCGGTCTTCGGCCGCGAGCTGAGCGAGCAGCCGCTGATGCAGAACGTCCTCGCCGACCTGGCGGTGGAGTCTGAGGCGGCGACGATCGCGGCGATGCGCCTGGCCCGCGCCTACGACGAGGCGATCGCCGGCGACGAGGAGGCCCAGCGGCTGAAGCGGATCGCCAACGCCGTCCTCAAGTACTGGATCTGCAAGCGCGCCCCGATGCACGCCGGCGAGTCGCTCGAGTGCCTCGGCGGCAACGGCTACGTCGAGGAGTCGGGCATGCCCCGCCTCTTCCGCGAGAGCCCGCTCAACTCGATCTGGGAGGGCTCCGGCAACGTCCAGTGCCTCGACGTCCTCCGCGCCATGATCAAGAGCCCCGCCTCCCTCGACGCCTTCTTCGCCGAGGTCCAGGAGGGCGCCGCCGCCGAGCCGAGGCTCGACGCCTATGCCAAGTCCCTGCGGGACGAGCTCCCCGGCGAGATCGAGACGATCGAGGCCCGCGCCCGCCGCCTGGTCGAGAAAATGGCGTTGGCCCTCCAGGCCTCCTTCCTAGTCCGCTACGGCGACGAAGCGGTGGCCGACGCCTTCTGCGCGTCGCGCCTGAGCGGCGACTGGGGCCAGGCCTTCGGCACCCTCCCCCCCGGCACCGACTTCAAGCGCATCGTCGAGCGCCACCGCGCGGCCCAGTAAAAGGCATCAACTGATGGGTTCTGGACCCCAGAGGGTCATCAATCCATCAACTGATACCTGGGACTAGCCGCCCGCGTCCCGCAGCGCTCGGCCGACCTGCTCGACGGTGACGACACCGCAGAGGCGGCCTTCCGCGTCCACCGCCATCAGCGCCCCGAAGCGGCGCAGGTTCTGGTTGGAGAGCAGCGAGTCGAGGGGGGTGTCGTCGCGGACCTGGAAGGTGCCGTCGTCGCGCTCCAAGAGGTCGGAGACGAGGGAGCTGGCGCGGGAGACCTCGGGGACCTCGTCGGCTTTGTCCCTGACCACCAGGCCGAGGAAGCGGTGGGCGGCGTCGACGACCGGGAACCAGGGCCACTGGTAGCGCAGGAAGTACTCGTCCAGCGCCCTCTCGATGCTGAGCTCGCCCGGGATCGCGACCGGTTCGCGGTCCATCACGTCGGCGACGCTGAGGTCGCTGATCTTGCTGGTGATCGCGGTCTGCATCGCGGCGCCGCGGGCGGAGCCGTTGACGACCATCCCGATCAGGGCCAACCAGATGCCGCCGAAGACGCCGAAGATCGAGTCGGTCAAGACCATGTAGAGGCCGGCGGCGATGAAGAAGTAGCCGAAGCCGCGGCCGAGGTTGGCGGCGAAACGGGTGGCGGCGGTGCGGTTGCCCGTCCGCCACCAGGCGATCGCGCGGGCGACGCGGCCGCCGTCCATCGGGAAGGCCGGCAGCATGTTGAAGACCAGGACCAGGGCGTTGATCGAGGCCAGCCAGGCGATCATCGCCAGCACCCCCGACGCGCCAGAGTTGGACTCGAGCAGGGCGGCGTCCCAGAACTCGCGGGCGCCGGCGGCCACCAGGCCGGCGACGGTGAGCACGACGACGATCAAGAGAGTCACCAGCGGACCGGCCAGGGCCACCTTGAGTTCGGTCCCGGGGGTGTCGGCTTCGCGGTCCATCCGCGCCATGCCGCCGAAGATCCAGAGCTGGATGCTGGAGATGCCGATCCCGTTGCGCAGCGCCGCGATCGCGTGGCCGAGCTCGTGCAGCAGGATCGAGCCGAAGAAGCCGAAGGCGCTGAGCACGGCCAGGAGGAAGGGAACGGTGGCCGAGCCCGATTCGCCGAGCAGGTCGCCGTAGCTCTGCGACATCCAGAAGATGACGAAGAAGAGGACCAGGAACCAGGACCAGTCGACCGTGATCTTGATGCCGCGGACGTGGAAGAGCGTGAAGGAGCCGCCACCGAGCATTCGCCAATGGTAAGTGGGTAGCTTCCCCCGCTCCATGGCGACGGACCAGAATTGGCTGCGTGAGCGCCTCGAGGAACTGGAGCGGATCGAGCGGCCCTCCGCCTCCGAGGGGGAGCGCCGGGCGGCCGAGTGGCTGGTCGCGCGCTTCGCCGAGCAGGGCGCCGAGGCGCGGATCGAGGCCGGGCCGGCGCACGGCACCTACTGGTGGCCGCTCGGCTTGGGCGCCGCCCTGGGCGCGCTCGGCGCCATCGCCGGCCTGCGCGGCCGCCGGCTGCTGGGAGCGGTCCTGGGCGCGATCGGCGCCGCCGGCATCGCCGACGACTTCCCACCCGGGCAGCGCCGCCTGCGCCGGGTGCTGCCGAAACGCACCACCTACAACGTCGTCTGCGAACTGGGCAACCTGGAGGCGGAGCGGACCGTCGTCCTCATCGCCCACCACGACTCGGCCCACTCCGGCCTCGTCTTCCACCCCCAGTTTCCGCTGATCGCCGACCGGCTCGGCCTGATCGAGAAGGCCGACACCAGCCCGCCGCTGATGGCGCCGGTCATCGGCGGCCCGCTGCTGGCGGCACTGGGGGCGCTGACCGGCAAGCGCCTGCTCTCGAGGATCGGCCTCTTCCTCGGCCTTGGCTCGGCGGCGGCGATGGCCGACATCGGCGCCCGCGAAGTCGTGCCGGGGGCCAACGACAACGGCACCGCCGTGGTTGCCCTGCTGGCGCTGGCGCAGCGGCTGCGGGAGGAGCCGGTGCAGGGGACCAGGGTCGTCCTGCTCTCGGTCGGCGCCGAGGAGTCCTTCAGCGAGGGGATCAAGGCATTCGGCGAGCGCCACTTCCCGGGCCTGCCCCGCGAGAGCACCTTCTTCCTCTGCCTGGAGACGCTCGGCTCGCCGCACCTGCTGGTCCTGCGCGGCGAGGGGTTCCTGAAGATGCACGAGTACCCGCCGCGGGCGCTGGCGCTGATGGACGGGCTGGCGGAGGAGATGGACATCCACCTCTTCCCCAACCTGCGCCTGCACAACGGCACCGACGGCCTCGAGCCGCTCGCCGCCGGCTACGAGACCGCCGTCCTGGCCAGCTGCACCGACCTCAAGCAGCCGGCCAACTACCACTGGTGGCACGACCTGGCCGAGAACGTCGATTTCGACACCGTCGCCGACGGCATCGACCTCGCCGAGGCAGCAATCCGCCGCCTCGGCGCCCACTGGCTCTAACACGGTCGCGGTTCAATTCCGAGTGCGGAGTCGGATTTTCGCGCTATAGAGTCCGGCGCCGTGCCATCTCATGACGTTCTAGTTATCGGCGCCGGGCTCGCCGGGCAGCGCGCCGCCCTCGCCGCCGCCGAGCAGGGCGTGTCAGTGGGGATCGTCAGCAAGGTCCACCCGGTGCGCTCGCACTCCAACGCGGCCCAGGGCGGGATCAACGCCGCCCTCAACCCTGGCGACTCCTGGGAGTCGCACGCCTTCGACACGATCAAGGGCTCCGACTACCTGGGCGACCAGGACGCGATCGAGATCATGACCCGCGAGGCGCCGGAGGAGATCCTCCATCTCGAGCACCTCGGCGTCACCTTCCACCGCAACGAGGAGGGCAAGCTCGGCACCCGCGCCTTCGGCGGCGCCTCCGCCGCCCGCACGTACTACGTCGCCGACATCACCGGCCAGGCGATCATGCACGTGCTCTACGAGCAGCTGATGAAGTACTCCGACCAGGTCGCCCGCTACGAGGAGTGGTTCTGCACGGCGCTGGCGATGGACGAGAACAACGAGTGCTGCGGCGTCGTCACCCGCAACGTCGCCGACGGCTCGATGGAGCTGTTCCAGGCGAAGTCGGTGATCCTCGCCACCGGTGGCAACGGCCAGGTCTGGAAGCCGACCACCAACGCGCTGATCTGCACCGGCGACGGGATCGCGATGGCCTACCGGGTCGGGGCGAAGCTGATGGACATGGAGATGATCCAGTACCACCCGACGACGCTGGCGGGCAAGGGCTTCCTGATCACCGAGGGCGCCCGCGGCGAGGGCGCGCACCTGCTCAACGCCAACGGCGAACGCTTCATGGAGAAGTACGCGCCGAACAAGATGGAGCTGGCCTCGCGCGACGTCGTCTCCCGGGCCGAGCAGACCGAGATCAACGAGGGCCGCGGCTTCCCCGACGGGACCGTCGCCCTCGACATCACCGTGGTCCCGAAAAAGCGCGTGCACGAGGCGCTGCGCGAGATCGTCCTCGTCGGCCGCGACTTCGCCGGGGTCGACATCACCAGGGAACCGATCCACATCAAGCCGGGCAACCACTACACGATGGGCGGGGTCAAGACCGACGTCGACGGCCGCACCGACATCCCCGGCCTCTACGCCGCCGGCGAGGCCGCCTGCGTCTCCGTCCACGGCGGCAACCGGCTCGGCGCCAACTCGCTGCTGGACACGCTGATCTTCGGCCGCCGCTCCGGCGCCGACGCCGCCGCCCGCGCCAAGCGGACCGAGGGCTCGCGCCCCTCACGCAAGGTGCTCGAGGACGAGGAGGCGATGATCGCCGACATCGACTCCCGCGCGAAGGGCTCCGGCCGCCGCGTCTCGGAGATCAAGCTGGAGCTGGGCCAGACGATGGACGCCAAGGTCGCCGTGTTCCGCGACGAGGCGGGGATCCAGGAAGCGCTGGAGATCGTCCGCCGCCTCAAAGAGGAGGCCAAGTCCGCCTACATCGACGACCACGGCAGCGTCTTCAACCAGGACCTGCTGGGCGCGATCGAGCTCGGGTACATGCTCGACAACGCCGAGTGCACCTGCGTCGCCGCGCTCGAGCGCAAGGAGAGCCGCGGCGCCCAGTACCGAACCGACTTCCCCGAGCGCAACGACGACGAGTGGCTCAAACACATCGACCTCGAGCAGACCGACGACGGGCCCGAGATCTCATACTCCGAGGTGACCATCACCCAGTGGGAACCGGAAGCGAGGACGTACTGATGGCCGACTACACGATCAAAGTCCGCAGGTTCCAGCCGGAGAGCGGCGAGGGCCCCTACTGGGAGCAGTTCAAGGTCGACCTCGAGCCCTCGCTGTCGGTGCTCGACGCGCTGTTGCAGGCGAAGGACCGCGAGGACGGCTCGCTGGCCGTGCGCTGCTCCTGTCGGGCGGCGATCTGCGGCTCCTGCGGGATGAAGATCAACGGCCAGTCCGGCCTCGGCTGCAAGACCCAGATCGGCGAGGCCCAGGAGCTGGCGGAAAAGAAGATCAGCGCGGTGGGCGGCGACGCCAAGGACGCCACGGTCGTGATCGAGCCGATGGGCAACATGCCCGTGGTCAAGGACCTGGTCACCGACATGGAGTCGACCCACTGGGCCAAGATCCGCCGCGTCACCCCCTGGCTGCTCCCCCACGGCGAGCCGCCCGAGCGCGAGTACGTGGTCGAGCCGGAGTCGATGCTGGACATCACCCAGTCGATGGCCTGCATCCAGTGCGGCGCCTGCGTCTCCTCCTGCCTCTCGATGGAAGCCGACCCCGACTTCATCGGCCCGGCGGCGCTGGCCAAGGCCTACCGCTTCGTCGGCGACCCGCGCGACGCCGAGACGGTCGAGCGGCTGCACGACCTGGCCGAGGACCCGCACGGGATCTACGACTGCACCCACTGCTTCAGCTGCGTCGACGCCTGCCCCAAGGACGTGGCGCCGATGGACCAGATCATGCGCCTGCGCCGCAAAGCCGGCGAAGAGGGGATCGAAGACCCCAACGCCGGCCACGCCCACGAGGTCGCCTTCGTCAAGATCATCGAGAAGAAGGGCACGCTGGACGAGGCGATGCTGGTGCAGGAGTCCTACGCCCCGGGCATCAAGGGCAAGCTGAAACCGAGCAAGCGCGGGATCGTGGAAACGATCAAGTCGCTGCCGACCATCCTGCGCCCGCTGCGCAAACGGAAGGTGAAGCTGAGGCAGGCGATCCCCGGCACGCACCACAAGCTCCCGGGCGATGCGATGGCGGAGGTCAAGGCGATCTACGAGCACGCCGAGGCGCACCACGAGGAATTCAACCTGTACATCAAGGGCGAGGAGGACGTCGAACCGGAGCCCGACGAGCCGACGGACGCGGTCCTGGCCGACGAGGCCGCCGCGGCGGGCGGCGAGACGAAGGGAGAGTCGTGATGAGCGACGGGCAGATCAAGGTCGCCTACTGGCCGGGCTGCGTCTCGCGCGGCTTCACCCCCGAGCTGCACGGCTCTATGGCCTGGGTCGCGAAGGCGCTCGGCATCGAGCTGGTCGAACTCGACCGTGCCAACTGCTGCGGCGCGGGCGTCATCGCCGAGCACAACCAGGAGCTGGCCGACACGCTCAATGCCCGCACCTTCGCCCTCGCCCAGCAGACCGGGCTGGCGATGATGAACATCTGCTCGACCTGCCAGGGGGCGCAGTCGGAGTGCCAGCAGCGGCTCGACGCCGACTCCGCTTACCGCGCCCACATCAACGAGGTGCTCTCGGGCCAGGGCCTCGCCTACGAGAAGGGCAAGGACGGCTTCACCAACAAGAACTTCCTCTGGCTGCTCGTCGAGGACTACGGGCTCGACAAGCTCGCCGCCCAGGTGCAGCGACCGCTCTCCGGACTCCGGGTCGGCCCCTTCTACGGCTGCTACATCGTCCGCCCGAAGGGCCGTCTCGGCTACGACGAGCACCCCGACCGCGACATCTACCTGGAGAAGGTGATCGAGGCGCTGGGCGGCCAGGTCGTCGAGTACGACGGCGCCCGCAAATGCTGCGGCTTCCCGGTCGTGACGATGAACCGCGAGACCTCGCTGAAGCAGGCCGGCACCCACGTCGGCGACGCGATCGACGCCGGCGCCGACTGCCTCGTCACCCCCTGCCCGCTCTGCCACCTCAACCTCGACATGCAGCAGCCGGAGGCGGCCAAGGTCGTCAATCGCGACCTCGGCCTCGCCGTCCTGCACCTGCCGCAGCTGGTCGCCCTCGCCCTCGGCGCCGAGCCGAAGGAGCTCGGCATGAACCGGCACGTCGCCGGGACTGACCGGGTCGTGGAGCGCCTCGCCGCGGTACCCGCTTAGCCTGCGCTAATCGACCTCTCCCTCCCACTCGCCGCCACCAGCGACACCGCTGGGATCCTCACCGACCTGTTCCTCGTGCTGGTTGCCGCCAAGCTCGGCGACGAGGTCTTCAAGCGGATCGGGCAGCCGGCGATCGTCGGCGAGGTCCTCGGCGGGGTGTTGGTCGGACCGGCGGTATTCGGGCTGGTCGAAGTCAGCGAGGTGCTGCGGGTGTTCTCCGAGCTGGGCGTCGTCTTCCTGCTCTTCTGGGTCGGGTTGGAGACGAGGTTGTCGGAGATGCGCGCGGTCGGGGGGATCGCGATCAGGGTCGGCAGCGCCGGCGTCGTCCTCCCTTTCCTCGGCGGAATCGGGCTCGGCCTGGCGCTCGGTGAGAGCACCGAGACCAGCGTCTTCCTCGGTGCCGCCCTGGCGGCAACCAGCGCCGGGATCACCTCGGCGACCTTCCTCGACCTGGGAATCGCCCGCAGCCGCGCCGCTCGCACCGTGCTCGGCGCCGCGGTCGTCGACGACGTCCTCGCCCTGCTCCTGCTCTCGGTCGCGGTCGGGATGGCGGCGGACGGGGGCGTCGACGCCGGCAAGATCGCGCTGGCGCTCGGTGTGGCGATCGCCTTCGTCGCCTTCGTCGCGCTCGGTGGCACCCGGCTGCTGCAGAGGCGGCCGCGGTTGCTGGAGGCGCCGCGCTTCGCCGAGTCGCCGCTGCTGCCGGCGGTGATCCTCTGCCTCGGCCTCGCCGCCTTCGCCGCCAACATCGGACTGGCAGCGCTGATCGGCGCCTTCCTGGCCGGGATGATCGTCGCCGAGACCAAGGACCAGAGCTCGATCGAGGAGGAAGTGAAGCCGCTCTACGCCTTCTTCCCGCCCTTCTTCTTCGCCTTCATCGGCGTCGAGCTCAGCCTCGACGCCCTGTTCAGCGGCCACGCCCTGCTGCTGCTCGCCGCGGTCACCGCACTGGCGATCGTCACCAAGCTGGTGCCCGCCTACCTGGCGGCGCGGGGGCTGGGCCGGGACGAAGCCTCGATCGTCGGCGTCGGCATGGTCCCCCGTGGCGAGGTGGGGATCGTCGTCGCCTCGATCGGGGCAGCCGAGGGCGTCGTCGATGCCGAGTTGTTCGCGGTCGTGGTCGCGATGTCGATCCTGACCACGCTTGCCGCCCCCTTCGCCCTGCGCCGGCTCAGTCGCGTCGGGTCGAGTTAGTCGCCTTATGGGCGACTAACTCGACCCGAGCAGGCCTCGCTCGATCAGCAGCTCGGCGATCTGGACGGTGTTCGTGGCGGCGCCCTTGCGCAGGTTGTCGGAGACGATCCAGAGATCGAGGGCGCGCTCGTTGCCGGGGTCGCGGCGGATGCGGCCGACGAAGACGTCGTCCTTGCCGGCGGCCTCGGTGGCCAGCGGGTAGCGGCCGGCGGCGGGCTCGTCGACGACGGTGACGCCGGGGGCGGCCGCGAGCAACTCGCGCGCGCGGTCGGGGGACAGGTCTTCTCTGGTCTCGACGTTGACCGCCTCGGAGTGACCGGTCACCACCGGCACCCGCACGCAGGTGGCGCTGACCCGGATCGCCGGATCGCCGAGGATCTTGCGCGTCTCGTTGATCAGCTTGCGCTCCTCGTCGGTGTGGTCGTCGCCATCGGGGAAGCTGCCGGCCTGGGCGAGGACGTTGAAGGCGATTTGGTGCGGGTAAATCGAGGCCTCGGCCTCCTGGCCGTGGAGAATCGCGTGCGCCTGCTCGTTGAGCTCGTCGATCGCCGCCTTGCCGGTGCCGGAGACGGCCTGGTAGGTGGAGATCACCAGCCGCTCGATCCCGGCCGCGTCGAACAACGGCTTCAGCGCCACCACCATCTGCATGGTCGAGCAGTTGGGGTTGGCGACGATGCCGGTGTGGCCGTCGAGCGCCTCCGGGTTGACCTCGGAGACGACCAGCGGCACGTCGTCGTGCATGCGCCAGTAGCTGGTGTTGTCGACGACGACGGCGCCGGCCTCGACCAGTCGCGGCGTCCACTCGGCGCTGACCGCGCCGCCGGCGGAGGAGAGGACGATGTCGAGGCCCTGGATCGAGTCCTCGCTCAGGGTCCGGCAGGTCAGGGTCGAGCCGTTCCAATCCAGCTCGCGGCCGGCGGAGCGCTCGGAGGCGAAGGGGACGACCTCGGCGGCGGGGAAATCGCGGGCCGCGAGCAGTTCGAGGATCGTCGTCCCGACCAGCCCGGTCGCGCCCAGAACCCCGACTCTGTGTCCGTCGCCCGCCATCGCTTGAGTATGACGCTGGCTCAGCCGGCGACCGTCGGCCGGTGCTCGGGACCGGTCGGGTCCTCGGGGCGGACCGCCTCGTCGCCGAGCTCGAACGTCTTGTGCAGCGCGTTCACCGCGTCGGGGACGCGGTCGGCGGGGATGACGCACGAGATCTTGATCGGCGAGGTCGAGATCATCTCGATGTTGATCCGCTCGGCGCCGAGCACCTCGAACACTTTCGCGGCGACGCCCGGGTGCGAGCGCATGCCGGCGCCGACGATCGAGACCTTGCCGATCTGCTCGTCGGTACGGACCTTGAGCGAGACGTCGCCGAGCGCGGCGATCGTGTCCTTCGCCGTCTGCAGGTCGGCGCGGTCGACGGTGAAGGAGAGGTCGGCGAGCTGGTCGCCGCCGACCGGCTCGTTCTGGATGATCACGTCGACGTTGACGTTGGCCTCGGCGAGAGCGCTGAAGATGCGGCCGGCGACGCCGGGCTCGTCGCGGACACCGGTCAGCGTCACGCGGGCCTCCGCGTTGGAGTGGGTGACGGCGGTTACGAAGGGCTGCTCCATCGTGCGATCCTCGGCAACGACGAGGGTACCGGGGCCGTCCTCGAAGCTGCTGCGGCAGTGGATGCGGACGCCGTGGTTGCGGGCGTACTCGACCGAACGCAACTGCAGCACGCCGGCTCCCGAGGCCGACATCTCCAGCATCTCCTCGAAGGAGACGCGGGCCAGCTTGCGGGCGTCGGCCACCAGCCGCGGGTCGGCGCTGAAGACGCCGGCGACGTCGGTGTAGATCTCGCAGACGCTGGCCCGCAGCGCCGCCGCGAGGGCGACCGCGGTCGTGTCGGAGCCGCCCCGCCCCAGCGTGGTGACGTCGCGGTTCTCGGTGGAGACGCCCTGGAAGCCGGCGACGAGGACGATCCGGTCCTCCTCCAGCGCCTCCTCGATGCGCTCGGCGCGGACGTCGACGATCCGCGCCTTCGTGTGGAAGGAATCGGTGACGATGCCGGCCTGGGAGCCGGTCAGCGAGATCGCCTCGTGGCCCATGTCGTGGATCGCCATCGCGCACAGGGCGCAGGAGATCCGCTCGCCGGTCGAGAGCAGCATGTCCATCTCGCGCGCCACGGGCCGCGCGGAGATCTCCTGGGCCTGGGCCACCAACTCGTCGGTCGTCTTGCCCCGGGCCGAGAGCACGGCGACGACCCGGTTGCCCGCCTCGCGCGCGGCGACGATCCGCCCCGCGGCCCGTTTGATCTGCTCGGCGCCGGCAACCGAAGTGCCGCCGAACTTCATCACGACGATGTCGGAATCGGGCGCTCCCATCGAGCCCTGAGGATAGTCAGACGCTTGAAGCAGCGACCGGGCCTGGCAAGACGGTCTGGGTGCTGCCGTCCTCGAACGCCAGGATGACTGCGCGCCCTTCATCAAACGCCCGTGCCATTGCGGGCTCACGGTAAGGCGCGTCGGCATCTAGAAAGAGCGCCGACCTGGGATAGGGAGACTTGCCGGCGATGTCCAGCTCGATTGCATCGCTCATCGCTTTTCCCGCTGGAGTGTCTTCGTACGTCATTCCCTCCACCCTTCGATCATCTCGTCGAAGCCTCGCTTTACATCGTCGATCGCCGATCGCATTCCCTCGCCAAGGCTACCGCTGTGAAATTGCACTCCGGTTCGCTTGCCCGCACCACGCCCATACCGGTGCATCTCGTTGTATCCATGCGCGCTGTCGTAGACCCGGATCGTCTGGGTGCCCTCCGCAGTGGCAAGCAGCAATATGAGCGTGTAGTCGACCACCTCCCCGCGCTCCGTCGTGTGATCGACCCGGAGAATGACTTCCGGGAGCCAAGAGAGAACGAGATCGTAGGCGGCGCTCACGCCTTTGATCGTGGACGCGGCCAGCGCACCTATGGTGCGCGGATTGTCAGGTTTCTCCCCCGGGTCTCGCGCAGGAGTGGCGTAGGCTCCCCCCGATCGTCGGGCCGGGTCGAAACGTCGAGTTGAAGGCAAGGGATCTGGACTCAGAGCGGTCGCTCGCGGTCTGTGAATCGCTTGGGGCCGAGGCGCGTGGGGTTTTGAACCAGCGCGATACGTACTTCCGGGTTCCGCGCGGACGGTTGAAGCTGCGCGAGGAAGCGCGGGCGACGGCGCAACTGATCGCCTACGAGCGCTCAGACTTGGCGGAGCAGCGGGAGAGCGACTACCGGATCGTCGCGGTCGAGGACGCGGAGGGGCTGAAGGTGGCGCTGGCAGCGGCGCTCGGGGTCAGCGTCACGGTCGCGAAAGAACGTCGCCTGTTCATCTGGGAGGGAGTGCGAATCCATCTCGACCGGGTCGAGGGCCTCGGTCACTTCCTCGAGTTCGAGGCTGTTACCGGCGAGGGCGCCCTCGACCTCGCCGCCGCCGAGAAGCGGGTCGAAGAGCTACGGCGGGCGTTCGGCCTCGAGGCCGACCAACTGGTCGGCGAGAGCTACTGCGATCTGGCCCCGGCCGACCCGAACGCCTAGGAGCCTCCGAGGTTGCCGAGCATCGCCTGTTCGGCCATCCGCACCAGGCCGAGGCCGCTGTGGGGACGCATGTCGCTGCTGCGCACGCGAACGTGGGAGCCATGCGGGCCCACCACCTCGACGATCGTGCAGACGTCGCCGATTTCGCTGTCGTCGCCGTAGTCGCCTTCGATCGCCTCCATCTGCTCGGCCACCACCCGGCCGATCTTGCTCTGATCAAGCGCCATCTCTTCGCGTTCCTTTCTGGGAATGAGACGAGAACTCTGAGCGGCGACCATATGTGATCCACATCACGCATATCCCATCTATGTAGAAGCGGATTCGCCCATCACTCGCTCTCAGGCCGCTCCGGGCTTTCAAAGCTCGACATCAGGTAGCTGACCAAGAAGACCTTCTCGGGCGGCAGGTCAGCGACTCGCTCGCGGCACTCATCGCCTACCTCGATCAGTTCGGTGATCGCCCGGGCGAGGATGTCGTGGGCCTTTTCCCAGCCCGGCATGTCGACTCGCATCACGTCCCAGGCCAAGACGCTGTCGGGCAGCCCCTCGAAGGTGCCCTGGTCGACCGCTTCCCCGATCACTTCTACCGCGCCGCTGAGGGCGGTCGCGGCGAGGTTCTGTTTGACCACCGAGCCGAGCATCTCCCACTCGCGGCTCCAGGCCATCGCTCGTTTTACGGGGAGGTAGAGGTGTTCGGTCGCGCCTCGGCGCTGGACCGTCTCGGCGACCTCGATGCACCCGGCCTTTTGCAGCTCGCGGAAGTGGTAGCTGGCGAGGCCCATCGAGCATCCCGCCTCTTCGCAGAAGTCGCTCGGCGAAAGCTTGCGGATCGGCGCGTTCATCGTCATCAGGATTCGGACCCGCAGCGGGTGGGAGAGCGCGCGGCCCATGACCACGCTCCCGGACCCTTTGTTGATGTGCTCGCCGCGCTGTCTCAATGTTCTGCCTCCGTCGTTTGTTCACAGCTTTCTGTCTGCTTGAACGATTTCAAGTTTCAGAGGCAAATTGCGTGGTTCCGCCTTCTTTAGTGAGGCAGATTTCACTAAACACCCCCGTGTAGCGGAAAAGGCGATTCACGAGAGGGGGTGATTTCGTGATCGTGGCCGTCGAGAAGGTCGTCCCGACCCCGTCAATCGTCAAGGCGGGCTAAGGGTCGCTCCGCTCCGATCAGCGCGCGAGGTCGGGGCGGGAGCTTTTTCGGCGGCACCCCCTGAGAGGACTCGCTTCCTGTCGAGCTAGCCTGTGGGAGTGGCCGACAAGGGGCGCAAGCAAAAGACCGACAAGGGGCTGGAGATCCCGGTCCCGAGCAAGGGGGACTTCGACGCCGCTATGAGGAAGGTCGCTCCCCCAGCAGGTCGTAGACACCCTGACGGGAAAGACCGGCCTCCTCGGCAATCCGGGTGATCGGCACCCCGGCTTTCTGGGCCTCGCTGCAGTAGCGGCGTAGCTCCTCGGTCGCCTCGCGCTTTGCAGCGTCAGCTTTCGCCCGCTTGCGGGCGGCACCCTGGATGCGCCGGATGATTTGCGCCTCGCTCACTGCGCCGCCGCCCTGTCAACGAGCAAGTGGAACATCGAGCGCTGGCCGCGGAAGCGCTGGTTGTAGCGCCAGGCGTACTCGTCCAGGTAGGACTGGAGCCACTTCTTGGAGACCTTCTTGTAGGTGCCACGCATCCCCGTCTTGAGGTTGCCGAAGAAGCCCTCGGTCGTGTTCGTATAGACGTCGCCGACCACGTACTCGCCGGCCGAGTGGTTGACCACGCGGTGCCCCGCGTACTCGCGTGAGAGCGGCTTATAGGCCATCCAGTCGTCCGTGAAGATGATCGAGTCGGGGTTGACGTTGGCCCGCACGGCTCCACTTAACGGCTCTCCACGCCGGGAAGCGATCACGCGGACACGAACATGCCCACCGCGCTCGACCATCCCCAGGACCGTCGTCTTGGCCTCGCGGAAGGCGACGATCTCTTTTCGCGTTTTGAGCTTGCGTCGCGGCTTTCCGCCCCATGAGGTCTCGTCAACCTCTACGTCCCCGTTCAGCAGCTTGATTGGCTCGGCCTCGCCCATCAACTCGTTGCGGATCTTGTTGAACATGCGCCAGGCGGTCTTGTAGTGGACTCCAAGCTCCCGCTCTAGCTGCTTGGCAGATATGCCGCAACGAGTGCTCGTCATCAGGTACATGGCGTGGAACCAGAGCCTCAGCGACGTTGAGGAGCGGTGGAAGATCGTCCCGGCCGTGGGATGCAGATGGTGCCCGCAGGCGGTGCAGGTCCACGACTGGCGCTGCTGCTTGGTCGCGTAGCGCTTGAAGATGCGCTCGCACATGCACTTCGGGCATTCGGCCTTCTCGCCATCGGGGGCATAGCGGGTCCGCCACAGATGCTCCAGGCAGGCGGCGTCGTCGGGGAACTCCGCTAGGAACTCGGTGACCGAGTAGTCGGAGGTCGAAGACTTCGCCCGACGAGGCTGGTGGCGATTGGCCGGTGGCATGGTGTAAAGCTACTTGACATTGTATGGTTTGTCAAGTCGCTTGACACAGTGAGCTAGGCTTGCGTTTGTGGACTTAGCCGGACCGAGGGCAAAGCTCAAATGGGCGTTCAGTCAGATGAAAGCTCTCGATGACCAATGCCTGAGAATCAACGAATCGGAGCCGTTTTACATCGCCGACGATTTCGATCCGGACGGCGGATGCCACGTGATGCGCTTCCGCGTCCGTGAGGAGGCTTTCCCGCCCCATCTTGGGCCGTTGGTGGGCAGCGTCATCCACGGCGCGCGCTCTGCCCTGGATCAGGCGATGTGGTCGGTTGCCTGCAGGTCCAACGACGTCGACTGGCTCTGGAAGCCTGAAATCGCTCGGAAGATTGCGTTCCCGCCGGTCTGGAGCAAGAAGCACCTCCCACGGCACTCCGTCATGCCATTCATCACCGGTGACGCGAAGGCAGTCCTCAAGTTGTTGCAGGAACACGAAGGAGGGAAAGTGGCGCAGGCGCTGCGGGGCCTCGACCAGTTCTGGAACATCGACAAGCACCGAGTTAGTCACAACGGGGTTGCTCGACTTGACCTCTCCAAAATCAGGTTCCGCCCCGGCTCGATCCTCACGGACGACTTGTTGCCCGAGTTGCCGGACGCCGAATGGCTCCCCCTCTCCAACCCGGTAAAAGACGGCGCAGAGATCGCAAAGATCAGATTCCGGAGCGGCCTCGGCCCACCGCACACCAAGGTGAAGGTGGAGGGCGAGCCTTCCGCGCTCGTAGCGTTCGGCGGCGGTCCCATCGCCCTCTCCACCTACGAGATCGCGATGCTGCTCCTTCATGCCGACGAGGCCCTAATCCGATTTGAAGGCTTGCCGGACGAAGCTCCGCCGTCCCCAGCTTTTACAAAGAAGGGATAAGCGTGATCCACATCACGCTTGCCGATATATCTGAGAGATATATTGCTGCGAGATGGAGCGGTTGAGCGCCACTGCGTACGTGATCCTCGGGATGGTCCGCAAAGAACCGCGGTCGGGGTACGAGATCAAGGCGACGGTTGACGGCTCCACGCGCTTTTTCTGGGCCGCCAGCTATGGGCAGATCTATCCGGAGCTGAGGCGGCTGTCGGAGGCTGGGCTGGTGCGCGGGGTCGAGGCGCCGACGGGCGGCCGGCGGCGCACCGTCTACGAGATCACGGCCGATGGTGAGGAGGAACTGCGGGCGTGGCTGCGGCAGGCGCCCGCCACCTACGAGATGCGCGAGGAAGGGCTGTTGAAGCTGTTCTTCGCCGACGCGCTGCCGCGCGAGGAGGCGGCCGCGATTTTGCGAGCGATGCGGGCCCACCGGCTCGAGGTCGCCGCCCAGCTTCGTGCCATCGAGCCGATGGCGGAGGAGAAGGAGGACCCGTTCCCGCTGATGGTGCTGCGGAGCGGGATCGAGTTCACCGAGTGGTTTGCCGACTGGTGCGAGCGGATGGAGGCGCAGGTCCTCGAGTCCGCTCCCGAGAAAAGGAGCAGCTGATGTTCGACGCCCTGGCCCGTTTCGCCGACGGCAACGCCCGCCGCATCGGCATCTTCGCCATCGCCTTCTTCCTTCTCGCCGGCGCGCTCGGGGGCTCGGTTGCCGATCGCCTCGACCCCTACGGCGCCGACGACCCGGCAACCGAGACGGTCGAAGCCAGGGAGCGGCTGCAGGAGGCCGGACAGCGACCGCCGGCGGTAATCGTCGTGGTGACGGACGCGCCGGTCGGCACGGCGGCCACGCGGGCCCGGGTCGTCGCCCTCGAACGCAGCGTCGAACGGCGTGCCGACGTCAAGTCGGTCAGCGGCTACTACGACACCCACTCCCCCGCCTTCGTCTCCCGCGATCGCGACTCCACCTACTTCGCCGTCGCCCTGGTGCCAACCGAGGACAAGCAGTGGCAGGAGGCCGGCGCCGCGATCGCCGACCAGCTCTCCGCCGAGCCGGGCGTCGTCGTCGGCGGCGCCGCCGTGGCCCAGGAGCAGGTCAACAAGCAGGTCGAGAACGACCTGAAAAAGGCGGAGCTGCTCGCCTTCCCCCTCCTCTTCCTGCTCTCGCTGCTGTTCTTCCGCAGCCTCGTCGCCTCGGTGCTGCCGCTGATGATCGGCGGCCTGGCGATCGTCGGCACCTTCCTGATCCTGCGGCTGGCGAGCGAATTCGGCTCGATCTCGATCTTCGCCCTCAACCTGACCACCGCCCTGGGGCTGGGGCTGGCGATCGACTACAGCCTCTTCATCGTCTCCCGCTACCGCGAGGAGATCGCCAAGAGCGGGCCCGGGCTGGAGGCGATGCGACGCGTGCTCGCGACCTCGGGGCGCACCGTCTTCTTCTCCTCGCTGACGGTCGCGGCGGCGCTCGCCTCGCTGCTCGTCTTCCCCCAGCGCTTCCTCTACTCGATGGGCCTGGGCGGGGCGCTGGTGGCACTGTTCGCGGCGCTGATCTCGCTGACCGTGCTGCCGGCGGTGCTGACGATGCTGGGCGGCCGGGTCAACGCCGGCGCGCCGAAGTTCCTGCAGAGGCGGGCCGAGGCCGACGCCCGCCCCGACGAACACGGCTTCTGGTACCGGCTCTCGCGCTTCGTGATGCGGCGGCCCGTACCGGTGGCCACGCTCAGCGCCCTCTTCCTGATCGTGCTCGGCCTGCCCTTCCTGGGGATCAAGTTCAACACCGTCGACCCGACCGTGCTGCCGCAGTCGGCCAGCGCCCGTCAGGCCTACGACACGGTCAGCAGCGAGTTCCCGCCCTACCGCGAAACGCCGATCTGGGTCGACGTCGAAGGGGGCGGGCCGAAGGCCGCGGCGACGATGGCGGCACGGGCCCGGCGCGTCCCCGGCGTGGCCGAAGTGCAGCCGCCGCAGCCACTGCGCGGCGACGTCACCGCGCTGCAGGTCGTCTCCGCCAACCCGTTCGTCTCCGGCGCCAGTCAGGAGACCGTGAAGGCGATCCGGGCGCTCCCCGCCCCACCGGGGACGACGGTGCTGGTCGGCGGCGCCACCGCCGACTTCATCGACTTCCAGACCAGCCTCAGCGAGCACCTGCCGATCGCGCTGGCGATCGTCGTCCTCGCCACCCTGGTCATCCTCTTCCTGATGACCGGCTCCGTGGTGCTGCCGATCAAGTCGCTGATCATGAACTTCCTCAACCTCAGCGCCGTCTTCGGCCTGCTGGTGCTGATCTTCCAGGACGGCAGGCTGGAGGGCACCCTCGACTACACCTCCCCTGGTGCGATCGAGCAGACGATGCCGATCCTGCTCTTTGCCGTCGCCTTCGGGCTCTCCACCGACTACGCCGTCTTCCTCCTCTCGCGGATCAAGGAGGCGCGTGACAACGGCGCCTCCGAGAGCGAGTGCGTGGCGATCGGGCTGGAGCGGACGGGGCGGATCGTCACCGCCGCGGCGCTGCTGTTCGCGGTCGCGATGGGCGCCTTCGCCACCTCGCAGATCATCTTCATCAAGGAGAACGGGGTCGGCACCGCGCTGGCCGTGCTGATCGACGCCAGCATCGTCCGCGCCCTCCTGGTCCCCTCCCTGATGGAGCTGCTCGGCAAGTGGAACTGGTGGGCGCCAGCGCCGCTGCGGCGACTGCACGAACGGTTCGGGATCAGCGAGAGCGGCCCGGCGGACAGCGCCGGGGCGGAGGCGGGGCGGGCGTGAGCGAGCCGGCGGGCACCGTCCCGCTGCCGGGCTTCGAGGCAGACACCGCGGTCGAGCCGCTGGGCGGCGGGCGTTTCGCGGCCGAGGTGAGCGAACGCTGGTGGGTCGGCCGGGGACCGAACGGCGGCTACGTGGCGGCGATCGTCCTGCGGGCGATCCAGGCCGCCGCCGCGACCGAGCGGGCGCCGCGCTCGCTCACCGTCCACTTCCTCGCGGCGCCGACCGCGGGCCCGGCCGAGCTGGCGGTCGAGGTCGAGCGCGAAGGAAGCCGCGTGACCTTCCTCTCGGCCCGGATGACCCAGGGCGGCGAGGCGCGGGCGACAGCGCTGGCGGTGCTCTCGGACGACTGGGCCGAGGGCGGCTTCTCCGAAGCGGAGATGCCCGACGCCGGCGAGCCCGGCGAGATGCACGCGATCGACCCCGAGGCCCGGCCCAACCGGCCGAGCATGCTGCAGAACTACCTCGTCCGGCCGGCGCTCGGCGCGGCCGCGTTCTCCGGCGGCGAGGCCCGCAACGGGGCCTGGATCCGCACCCGGGAGCCGCGGCTGCTCGACGCGCCGCTGGCGGCGGCGATGCTCGACACCTGGTTCCCGGCCCCGTTCGTCAGCCTCGACGGCCCCCGGCTGGCGCCGACGATCGACTACACCGTCCACTTCCGCTCGCCGCTGCCCCCGCCCGGGGCCACCCCCGAGGACGCCTACCTGATCGCCTTCCGCTCCGGCCTCGTCCGCCACGGCTTCTTCGAGGAAGACGGTGAGCTGTGGAGCGCCGACGGGGTGCTGCTGGCGCAGTCGCGGCAGCTGGCGCTGCTGCTCGACCCGCCGGTCGGAGGCTGAATCAGTCGCCGAATTTGCGCCCCTGGGCGCCCTTGGCGTAAGCGCAGCGGAAGTTCTCCGCTTTGCCGACCGGGGCGCCGCCGGCGAAGCCACCGAGGTTGTGGTTGTCGTAGACGGTCACGTAGTTGAGCGTTTCCGGCAGCGGGTCGGCGGGCATCGGCACCGGGTCGGGCTCGCCGAGGTTGCCGTTTCCTTTGGAGCCGACGGTGACGCCCTCCGAACCGGCCGAGCGCGAGCCGGAGGCGGTGGTGGTGAGGTCGCCGCTCATCTCGCGCTTGTCCTTGATCCCGTTTTTGGGATCGGGGAACTCTTCCGCGCCAGAGGTGAGGATGCTGTCGTCGATCGTGCTCTGCAGCTTCGCCCGCGGCGCCGCCCCGATTAGCTGCGCGGCGCTGGGCAGCCAGCCGCCCTCTTTGACGCAGGCCTGGGTCGCGTAGAGGTAGTCGTTCTTGCCGATGTCCTTCGGCGGCACCGGGTAGAGGCCGCTTTCCAGGCACCAGGTGCCGAGGTCGATCGCGTTCGGGATCGGGCAGTTGACCGAGAGCTTGCCGCGGCTGGCGCCGCCGAGTTTCTTCGCGTTCTTGGCGGCCTTGACGACCGGCAGGTATTTGGCCGGGATCTTCCCGTCCCTGCCGAGGTAGACGACCTGCTTCCCGCCCTGCTTCGCGAGGGTGAGCCCGCCCATCGAGAAGACGAGCGCAACCAGGGCGACGAGCAGCGCCGCGGCTGAGAGCAGGCGCGGCAGCGGGTCGCGGGCAGGGGAAGGCGAGCTCACCGGCCCATGCTCACCGGGAACGCCGCCCGAGATGTGAAGAAAACGAAAACGGCGATCAGGCGCAGCCGTCGATCTGGTTGACCTGCCGTTCCGCTTCCTCGCGCGTCAGCAGCGCCGGCATCGTGGTGGTGACGGCGACCCGCTCGTTGGCGGCGCGCCAGCAGTCGCCGTCGAGCTCGGTGCCGACGAAGCCGAGCGAGATCTCCACTTCCAGCCCCTCGCCGTCGGCGCTGGCGCGGACGACGCAGGCGAACGGGTACTTGCTGGGGTCGTCGATCGAGGGCGTCTCGCTGCCCGGCCGGCAAATCGCCGAGCCGCGCTCGACCGCGGTCGTCAACCTCGGCCCGAGAAAGCGATGCAGGCTCTCCCGCAGCGCCGTCCCCTCCCGCTCGAGAAACCCCTCTGCCTGCCCTTCCACCGAGGCCCTCAACCCCGCCGGCAGCGGCCGATGGGCCTGAAAGTCGCCCATATG
>DASTNW010000015.1:0-17593 GCA_035762685.1 Solirubrobacterales bacterium
GACCTCTGGTTCACCTGGCCGAAACTGCTCGCCGCCGGCTTCGTCCTGCTCGCCGCCGTCCTCCTGATCGAACGCAAGTCCTTCCGCAGCGGGCTGATGGTCGGGGCGGGCTTCCTCGCCCACCCGAGCGCGCTCGGCGGCCTCTTCGGGCTCGGGCCGATCTCGCTCTGGCCGGTCCGCGGCGCGAGCTGGCGCCGGCCACAGGTCCTCTCGGCGCTGCTGCTGCTCGCCGGCACCGCCGTCGCGGTCGTCTTCTGGCGCGAGGTCAACGGCCCGCACCTGCTCCAGGACCAGTTTTTCGAATACGTCCGCCAGGCCTACCCCGACAACCACCCGAGCGCGGTCGAGTGGCTGCGGTTCCGCGCCCACTCGCTGGTGAACACGCTGGTGCCGCTCTACCTCCCGCTCGCCGACGCCGACAACGTCTCGACCAACACGGTCGGCGGCGGCTCGCCGGCCGTGGTCCACTTCTTCTTCCAGTACTGGACCGCGGTCCCCTTCGCCTTCGGGATCGTCTTCCTGCCGATGCTGCTGCTCAGCCTCTGGCGGGCGCTGCGGCGCTGGACCTGGGCGATCGTCGCGACCGTCCTGCTGCCGCTGGCGGCGTTCTGCGTCTACTGGGGAGCGAGCAGCTCGGGCATGCTGCGCGAGGGCATGCAGGCCTGGGTCCTCGCCGTGATCGCGGTGATCGCGCTGCAGCAGGCGAGCGCCGGCTTCCCCTGGTTCCGCTCGGTCCCGGCCCGGGCGGTGCTGGTGCTGCGCGCCGCCGAGGTGCTGGCGCTGGCCGTCGGCGCCACCCTCGGCACCCACGGCTTCGACCCGCTCGGCGGCGAATACCGCCTCAACGACGCCCTCGCCCTGCTCACGGTCGTCCTCGCGGCGGGCGGGATCGCCTACCTCGTCTGGGTGGGAACGGCGGCGCCGGATCGCAGCGGGCGGGACGGATAGGCTCCCGCGTCCGATGAACTACGAGCGCCTCTACTCGTACCGCTTCCGCGACATCGACCAGGACGGCCGCGCCGCCGTCTGGCGCGAGATCGCGCCCCACGTCCACGGCCTGATGGGCTCCCCGCAGAAGGTCCTCGACCCGGCCGCGGGCCGCGGCGAGTTCATCGGCGCGGTGCCGGCGAAGGAGACCTGGGCGGTCGACGCGGTCGCCTACGAGGAGGCCGCGCACAAGCCGGACACGAAGGTCATCGTCTCCCCGATCATGGACGCCGAGCTGCCCGCGGGGCACTTCGACGGCGTCTACGTCTCCAACTTCCTCGAGCACCTATACGACCAGGAGGCGATCGCCGCCTTCCTGGAAAAGATGCACGCGGCGATGGAGCCTGGCGGGCGGATCGCGATCATGGGCCCGAACTACCGCTACTGCGCGGACGAGTACTGGGACTGCGCCGATCACTACGTCGCCCTCACCCACGTGGCGATCGGCGAGCACCTCTATGCCGCCGGCTTCGAGCCCGAGCGGGTGGTCCCGCGCTACCTCCCCTACTCGTTCCGCGGCATCCTGCCGCCCTCGCCGGCGCTGACCCGGACCTACCTGAAGATGCCCTTCGCCTGGCGGCTGCTCGGCAAGCAGTTCCTGGTGATCGGCCGCAAGGACTAGACCGACAAAGGTGCAGGGCGAGTCACTGGCCCATGGATCACATCAGACGCCGCCCGGCGGCTTAATGAAGCTGGGCGTCAGCCCATTCGCTGACTTCTTCGACCAGGCGGACCACCGCCTGACGGTCAAGCGGCTCGGTGTCCAAGATTTCGTCGTAGCGCAACGGCACCGCGTGCTCGGTTAGCGCGACCACTTGGGGGATATCGAACGGAAACTCCCCTACGGCTGCCGTAACCTCTGCGATCAGGCGGTGCAGATCGTGGGTGTACTCGAATTCGACTCCCAGGGAACCGAGTACAGCCTTAAGCCACTTCTCGACCGCCTGCTGGGCGTGAAATCCGATGATCTCGTCGCTGATCCCGGAATTCGGGGCCAGCAACTGCATTGCCTTCGCGTCGTCCTCCGCCTTGCAAGCGAGAACGGCCGCTTCGGCCTTCGGATCACGCTCCGACAAGGACGCGGCCTCTATGCATCGCCTCGTTGACCATGCTCCCGCGAACCCCTGCCCTCTGGTCTGCGTACTCGGCGCTGAGGACTACGAGGTCAATCGGAACGCCGAGATCGCCGAGGGCTTCGCGGAGCCGGACGAACTCTGCTCGGCGGCTCTTTAGCTCAGGCTCGATGACGAGCAAATCCAAGTCGCTATCGGAACGACCCTCGCCTCGGGCGCGGGAGCCAAACAAGATCACTTTGGCATCGGGCGCGGCCTCGGCCAAACGGCTGGCGGCCTCTGCAATCAGAGCCTCATCGATCACAGGCATAGCGTAGTAGCCGCCTCCGGCGTCATGAGCGGAGAGGACAACCGCGACTCCTTCGACCTCACGATGCCAGCCCACGACCTGATGGAACTGCTCGCCGACCTTGATCAAGGAGCCTCAGCCCCCGAGAAGCCGCGCTACTGCCGCTCTCAGGTTGCAATGCGGCGAGGTAGCTCGGCGAGATATTCGCTTCCGAGCTTCCTGACCTTGGCGTAATCGCGATCGGAAAACTTCTTACCCGAGTCCTTGACCATGCCCGTGATGGCCGCGATCTGTGGCGCATCTCGCACCGCTTCCAAGACGCCGCGAATCGGGCCTCGATCAAGGCTAGCCCGCCTGCGGCGTCTTGTCTGAGTTATGCGGCGGCAGCGTGAGGCGCGCGTTTCTCGCCCGCTCGCTTCGTGCGGCCGGTCTTGGCCGCCACGACCTCAACCCGAGCTCCGAGAACATCGGCCACCGCAGCCACGGTCTTCAACTCAGGATTCACGTCTGCCGTGAAGAACCGGCGGATGCTCGACGGCTCCTTCCCGATCGCCCGCGCCAACTCCGCCTTTGACATCCCAGCTTCCTCCCGCAGCTCGTCAAGCTGTCTGACCACAGCGTCGATCTGAGCTATCTCGCGACGCTGCCGCTCGAACTCCGCCCGGAACTCCGGGTCTTCCTTGAGCCGCCGGGCGAGTCGTCGGTCGTGGCGGGTCGTGTCGAGTTTTGTAGCCACGTTCGGAAGCGTAGCACAGAAGTTACGGCGTACTGAAATGGAGAGGTCGACGAGGCTCTCGGCCATCGCGTTCCCTCGGCTACCTCTCCCGTGGAGTTCGAGTCTCTATGCGTTGCCCAGGAGGTCCAACTGAGCAATCTCTATTTGAACCCCGGTCTCCGGACTGAGAACGCGAGACCTTGCTCTCGCGGGTCGCTAAGAGGGCGTTTGGCCGGGGGCGGCGGAGCGGCGCTCGGGTTTGCGCACCTGGTAGTCGCCCTGGCTGAGCGCGTTCTCGAGCCAGACGTAGAGGACGATGAAGAGGTAGCGGCTGCCCATCTCTTTCATCGCCAGCTTCGCCTCGCCGCTGGTGCGGTTGGTCCAGGAGGTCGGGATGACCTCGTAGGTGTGGCCGCGGACGATCGCCTTCAGCGGCATCTCGACGGTCAGGTTGAAGTGCTTGGAGAGCAACGGCTGGATCGTCTCGACCACGTCGCGCCGGTACGCCTTGAAGGCGTTGGTGGTGTCGTTGTAGCGGTGGCGGAAAAGAACGCGGATGAACCAGTTGGCGAGGCGGTTGATGGTCAGCTTCAGGCGCGGGTAGTCGTGGACCTGGGCGCCGGGGACGAAGCGTGAGCCGAAGGCGCAGTCCCAGCCTTCTTCGAGCAGACGGTGGTAGCGGACGAGGTCTTCGGGGTCGTCGGAGGCGTCGGCCATGACGATCGCCACGGCGTCGCCCTCGAAGACGTCGAGCCCGGCCCGGATCGCCATCCCGAAGCCGCGCTCGTAGTGGGAGCGGTGACAGCGGACCCGCGGGTTCTCGGCCCCGATCGCCTCCACCACCGCTTCGGTCGAGTCTTCGCTGTCGTCGTTGACGACGACGACCTCGTACTCGATCCCCTCGCGCTCCAGGGCGGCAACCACGCCTTCGACCGTCCCCCCCACCGACCCCTCCTCGTTCTGGGCCGGCATCACCACCGAGAGCTTCATGCCGGCGTCGCCGTCCAGCGCTCGAGGTTCTGCTCGTACATCTCCCGCAGGATGTCCTCGACCCCGTAGCGCAGCGCGAAGTCGGGGTAGTCGGCTTCGAACGGGGCCAGGTCGGAGATCCACCAGCGGTGGTCGCCGATCCGCGGCTCCTCGCCCATCTCCCACTCGAGCTCGCGGCCGGCGACGCGCTCGCAGACCTCGATCGCCTCCAGCATCGAGCAGTTGGAGAAGCGGCCGCCGCCGATGTTGTAGACGGCGGCGGGGCGGGGCGCCCTGCGGTAGGCGTCGAAGGCGGCGATCAGATCGGCGCTGTGGATGTTGTCGCGGACCTGCTTGCCGGCGTAGCCGAAGACCGTGTACGGGGTGCCGGTGACGGTGCACTTCATCAGGTAGGCGAGGAAGCCGTGCAGCTTGGCGCCGGCGTGCTGGGGCCCGGTCAGGCAGCCGCCGCGGAAGGCGACGGTGGGCATCCCGAAGTAGCGGCCGTACTCCTGCACCAGCAGGTCGGCGGCCGCCTTGGAGACGCCGAACAACGAGTGGGTCGAGGAGTCGATCGACATCGAGGTGTCGATCCCGCCGTAGTAGGGGTGGTTCGGCGGCAGCTCCAGCCGCTTCTCCAGGTCTTCCAGCGGCAGCCGGTTCGGGGTGTCGCCGTAGACCTTGTTGGTCGAGCAGAAGACGAAGGGCGCGTCGGGACAGTGGGCGCGGGCGGCCTCGAGCAGGTTGAGGGTGCCGTTGGCGTTGACGCCGAAGTCGGTCTGCGGCTCGCTCGCGGCCCAGTCGTGCGAGGGCTGGGCGGCGGTGTGGACGACCAGCTCGATCGCGCCGGCGTGCTCGCGGAAGACGCGGTCGACGGTCTCGGCGTCGCGGATGTCGGCGTCCTCCCAGCGGAACTCGGAGTGCTCGGCCACCAGCCGCTCGGTCACGTGCGCGGTCGAGGACTCGGGGCCGAAGAAGCGGGCCCGCATGTCGTTCTCGATGCCGACGACGTCGAAGCCCTCGCCGACGAAGTGCTCGACCGCCTCGGAGCCGATCAGCCCCCCCGCTCCGGTGATGATCGCAACCGGCATTCGTGCCTACTCCCTTCCCCCCGTGGGGACGTCGATGTTGAGGGCCCGGGCGATCCGCTCCTCGTCCGCCGCGATCCACTCGTGGATGTCGGCGAGCACCTGCTCGGCGCTGCGTCGCGGGCGCCACTCGTCCAGGCCGAAGATCTTCGTGCAGTCGGAAAGGTATATGGGGACGTCCCCGGCCCGCGTCTGCTCGACCGGCTCGATCGGCACCTCGTTGCCGGTCAGGCGGCGGCAGATCTCGGTCGTCTCCAGCAGCGAGAGGCTGCACTCGCGGCCGCCGCCGACGTTGACGGTGCGCCCGTCCCACTCGGCCGGCGCCAGCAACTGGCGCTCGACCAGGTCGACCAGGTCCTCGACGTGGAGCAGGTCGCGCACCTGCTTGCCGAGGCCGCCGAAGCCGATGTAGCTGAGCGGGTTGTCGAAATGGTGGGCCAGCATCCAGTGGGTGAACACGCCCTGGTCGACCTTGCCCATCTGCCAGGGCCCGGCGACGACGCCGCAGCGGTCGATCACCGCGGGCACTTCGAGGCCCGTCCGGTACTCCTCGATCAGCAGCTCGGCGGCGAGCTTGGTGGCGCCGTAGAGGGTGCGGGCCCCCTCCAGCGGGAAGGCCTCGGAGATGCCGGCCGGCGAGACGCCCGGGACCGCCTGCTCGGCGGCGATCTCGAAGCGGGTCTCCGCCTCCTCCAGCGCCAGGTCGACCTGCGGCTGGACCGGGTAGACGCGGCTGGTCGAGAGGAAGACGACGAAGGCGCCGTCGCGGCGGGCCAGCTCGAGGCAGTTGTAGGCGCCGGTGAGGTTGGTGTGGACGAGGTACCCGGTGTCGCCGTCGACGCCGCTCATCACCGAGGGCTCGGCCGAGCACTCGATCAGGGCGTCGACCCGCGGCACGCGCATCAGGTCTTCGGGCTCGCGCACGTCGCCGCGCACGAACTCGACCCCGGCCTCCTGCAGCCGCGGCAGGTTCAGTTCCGAGCCGCGCCGGTAGAGGTTGTCCAGCACCACGATCTCCCACTCGGGATGCCTGCTGGCAAGCGAGACGGCGAGGTTGGAGCCGACGAACCCGGCCCCTCCGGTGATCAGCAATCGGTCCGTCACGGGCGGCCGACGGTAGCGCACGAAAAGGTCGTACGACCTCCCCGAGAGGAGGAGATCGCTAACTTGAATGGCTTGATCCGAGCGGCAAGGACAGTCGCGGCCACGTTCGTGCTCGCCCTCCTGGGTGCGAGCAGCGCCCAGGCCCTCACCCTGCAACCGGTCGGCAGCTTCGACCAGCCGATCTACCTCACCTCCGACCCCGGGGACGCCGGCCGCCTCTTCGTGGTCGAGCGCGAAGGCACGGTCCAGCTGGTCGAAGGCGGGGTGCGGAGCCCCTTTGCGGACCTGCGCGCGAAAGTCGCCTGCTGCGAAGGCGAGCGCGGGCTCTTCTCGATCGCCCTCGACCCCGACTTCGACCTCAACGGGCGGCTCTTCGCCGCCTACACGGGCGAGGAAGAACCGGGCGAGGTCCACGTCGACGAACTCCTCGCCAGCGGTCCCGGCCACAAAAGCGCCGTCTTCGTGAAAAACCTCTTCACGGTCCCCCACGGGGCAAAAACCACCCACAACGGCGGCCAGCTCCAGTTCGGGCCGGATGGCTATCTCTACCTCTCGACCGGCGACGGCGGCGGCGCGAACGACGAGCTGCACAACGCCCAGGACCCCGCCAGCCCGCTCGGCAAGGTCCTCCGGGTCGACGTCGACACCGGGGCGTACGAAATCTGGAGCAGCGGCCTGCGCAATCCCTTCCGCTTCTCCTTCGACCGCCTCAGCGGCAACATGGTCATCGGCGACGTCGGCCAGTCCCTGCGCGAGGAGATCGACCTCGCCCCCAGCCCCTTCCCCGGTGTGGTCGGCGGCGAGAACGCCAACTACGGCTGGAACTGCCGCGAGGGGTCGCTGCTGGGGCCGCAGGGCGCGGGCGTGCCCGACCCGGAGTGCGCGACGCCGCCGCTCGGCGGCTTCACGGAGCCGGTCTTCGAGTATTCGCACGCGCCCGATCCGGACCTCGGCAACCCGCGCTGCTCGATCACGGGCGGGTATGTCATCCGCGACCCGGCCCTCGGCGGCCTCAACGGCCGCTACCTCTACGCCGACTACTGCGCCGGCGCCCTGCGCTCGCTGCGGCTCCCCACCACCGCGGCCGGGCAGGCCAGCGAAGACTGCTGGCTCGGGCTGCAGGTGGACCACCCCGTCTCCTTCGGCGAAGACACCGCCCGCCGGCTCTACGTGGTCGCGAAAGGCGGCGACGTGTTCCGCCTCGCCGGGCAGCCGCCCGCCAACTGCCTGCCGCCGCCGCCAGCGGCGGCGGGACCGCCGCTCTCCCCGACCTTCGTCGGGATCAAAGCGCAGCGGCGCCGGGTCGAACGCGGCAAGGCGGCGGTGCTGACCGTCTGGGTCTCCCCCTGCAACGGTCGCAAAGGCGACGCCGTGGCCCTGGTCCGCAACGGCCACCGCAACGGCTCGAAGTTCCTCAACCGGGCCTGCACCGCGCGCTTCCTGCGCCGCGTCTTCCGCGGCACCAGCTTCGCCGCCTCCACCCACCAGGACCTCGAGTACCTGCCGGGGGAGTCGCGGCACCTGCGGGTCCGGCTCGCCCCCCACCGCAGGCGCGGCTAGGTCCAAGGCCCTCTCAGGCGCTACGGCCGCGCGCGGCCGCCGGTGATGCCGACGAAGGCGCGCCAGGCGGGCTTGGGGCGGAAGCTCGCGCCTTCGTGGAAGAGGCCGACCGAGTCGCAGAAGGTGCAGGTCTCGTCGATGTCTTTCCAGGAGAACCAGTAGACCTGCTTGAGGGCCAGCCGGCTGCGGTTGTCCAGCAGGTAGCGGTAGGAGGCCTTGAGCTGCCTCACCTGGCCGCGGACGCCCTGCTCGAAGGCGACCTGTTTGAAGTTGTTCTGGGAGCCCCAGCCCATCTCGGTGATGTAGAGCGGAACGCGGTCGTGGTGATCGCGAGCGACCTGGTGCAGTTCCTCGACCAGTTCTTCGAGCGTTTCGGCGTCGACCGCGTAGGGGTGCAGGGCGATGCCGTCGATCTGGCGCTTGGTCCCCGGCGAGCGATAGACCTTGTCGAGGAACTCGGCCGCCGGCATGCCTTTGGGACCGTGCGCGGTCGGGGCGCCGAAGAGCCCGCTGAGGATCAGCTTGGCGCCGGGGTCGACCTGCTTGATCGCCGGCCCGGAGATCCGCACCAGCTTTGCGTAGCGCTGCGGCGAGGCCGGGAAGGCGAAGTAGAAGAAGTTGGCCTCGTTCCAGATCTGCCAGCGGCGGATCGGCCTCGGCGTCGGGATCGCCGGCTCGTACTTGACGACTCCCGGCGCCCGCTCGGCCCAGAAGCTGCCGCCGGGCCCGTAGCGCTTCACCGCCGCCCGCAGGAAGCCGGTCCAGGCCCTGCGCGCCGTGCCGGTGCTGACCGGCAGCGTCGTGTAGCTGTTCGCCACCCAGGCCGGCGTGTTGTAGACGAACGGCAGCACCTGCAGCCCATGCCGGGCGGCGATCGCCACCACCGGGTCGAAGCTTTCCCAGTTGTAGACGCCGCCGGGGAGCGGCTGCACCGAGGCCCAGGTGAGCGGCCAGCGGATGCTTTCGATCCCGCCCGCCTTCATGTACTCGACGTCCGCGTCGGTCAGTTCCGTCTGCGGCCCGATGCCGAAGAAGCCCTGCGGGGGGCGCGGCGGCACCTTCGCGGATCCGGCCTGGGCGCTGGCGAAGAGCCCCACGGCGAGGCAGGCGAGGAGCAGGACGATGGGGACGCGTCGCTTCATTGAGTCGGGAAAGGTACCGATCGCGTCACCCTGGAACACCGCGCCGGGTCGGAGGTAGCGATCCTGTCAACGGCGTTCAGTAGGTGCCGCCGAGCTTGCGATGGTCCCAGCTTGCGGTGCGGATCGGACGGAAGTGGATCGCGACGCGCTTCGGCGCCTGCGCTTCCAGCGCCGCCTTGGCGTCGCCCTCGACCGCGGAGATGCCCTCGGCATAGCGCAGCGTCAGCTCCTCCGCGAAGCCGATCACGGTCTCGAAGTCGCGGTGGACCTCGGCCTCGGCCTCGATCATCGCCCCGCGCAGCTCGCCGTACTCGTGCCCGGTCTCGACCAGGACCGTTGCCCGCGGGTCGCGTTCGAGGTTGCGGACCTTCTGCGACTTGGCGTAGGTCCAGATCCAGACCTCGCCGTCGCGCGGCACGAACCAGAGCGGCATCGAGTGCGGCCAGCCCCGGGGGCCGAGGCTGGAGACGACCGCGATCCGCTCGCTCTCCAGCAGCTGCAGCAGCTCGGCGTCGCTGAGCACGATCTGGTCGCGGCGGCTCACCCGCCGCACGCTACTAGGGGAGGTGGCCCTAAGAGGGCCTAGCGGGCGAGCACCCGCAGCGGCATCTCCCTAGGTCCGGCAAAGAAGTCGTGGAAGACGGCGACGACCTCGGGATCGAGCTGCGTGCCCGCCTCGTCGGCGAGCAGCTCGAGGGCCTCGTGGTGGCGTTTGGCGGGCTGGTAGGGACGCGCCGAGGTGATCGCGTCGAAGGTGTCGGCGACGGCAACGACGCGGGCGCCGAGCGGGATCCGCTCGCCCGCCAGGCCGTCCGGGTAGCCGCTCCCGTCGAAGCGCTCGTGGTGGTGGCGGACGATCGCCGCCAACTCCCCGTCGGCGAACCTGGCGACGATCCTCGCCCCGATCGCCGCGTGGCGCCTGACCATCGCGTACTCCAGCTCGCTCAGCGGCCCCGGCTTGTTGACGACCCGGGGCGGCAGCTTCAGCTTGCCGATGTCGTGCAGCGCCGCCGCCCAGCGCAGCCGCGCGACCCGCTCGCGCGGCAGGCCCAGATGCCGCGCCACCCCGGCGGCGTAGCGGGCGACCCGCCGCGAGTGGCCGGTCGCGCCCGGTATGCGCGCCTCGAGCTCGGCGGCAAGCTGGCGCAGTGTCCGCGCCCCCTCGGGGGAGGGGGCTTCGGGCGAAATGGGGTTGAGCAGTGCGTCCATCGGTCGGACCTCTATGCAGTCGGGCGACATCGAAGCCGGTACATACCCCGTGCTGCTTCTTTTATCACGAGATACCTAATTTTAGTATTAAACGTTCAACTATTTTGAGGGGCGAACGACCGGCGGTAGGCGGTCGGCGTGGTTGCCGTGGCGCGGCGGAAGTGGTCGCGCAGCGAGGCGGCGGTGCCGAAGCCGCAGCGCCAGGCGACCGCCTCGACCGGCAGCTCGGACTCCTCCAGCAGCCGCCGCGCCTCCAGCACCCGGCGCGAGAGCAGCCACTGCAGCGGCGTCGTCCCGGTCTCCTGGCGGAAGCGGCGGGCGAAGGTGCGGGGGCTGACGCCGGCGTGGCCCGCCATCGCGGCGACGTCGAGTGGCTCCTGCAACCGCGCCGACGCCCAGCGCCGAGTCCCCTCCAGCGAGCCGCCGTCGGCGGCCGGCGGCGGCTTGGCGAACTGCGCCTGGCCGCCTTCGCGGTGCGGCGCCGCGACCATCTGGCGGGCGACCCGGTCGCCGGCGGCGGCGCCGAAGTCCTTGCGGACGACGTGGAGGCTGAGATCGATGCCGGCGCTGAGCCCGGCCGAGGTCATCACCTCGCCCTCGTCTACATAGAGGGCGTCGGGGTCGACCGCGACGGCCGGGAACCGTCGCGCCAGCTCCCCGGCCCAGGCCCAGTGGGTCGCCGCTCGGCGGCCGTCGAGCAGCCCGGCGTGGGCGAGCGCGAAGGCGCCGGCGCAGACCGAGAGCACGCGGGCGCCGCGGGCGGCGGCGGTGCGCAGGGCGGCGAGCGCCTCCGCGGGCGGCGGCTCGAGGACGCCGGCGTAGGCGGGGACGACGATCGTCTCGGCCCGACCCAGGGCGCCGAGCCCGGCCTGGGGCCTGACCTCGAAGCCGCTGGTGGTGCGGACCTCGGCCCCCTCCACCGAGCAGGTCGAGAACTCGTACAGCGGCTCGCCGCCGGGGCGCGCCGCCAGCCCGAAGGCCTGGGCGGGCGCCGTCAGGTCGAAGGCGACGAGGCCGTCGAGGCAGAGCGCGACCACACGGTGCATGTGGAGATCATGGCAGGAATCAAGCGAACATTGGCATTCCTGCCGCTGGCGGGGAGGCCGCGCAACCGCCATGATCCCCGGCATGAAGACCTCGATCCTGATCTTCGACGGCATCACCGCGCTCGACGCGATCGGCCCCTACGAGGTGCTGCGCTCGGTCCCCGGCTGGGAGGTCGAGTTCGTCGCCAAGGCCAGCGGCGAGGTGCGGACCGACAGCGGCCACCTCGGCCTCAGCGCCGACGTCCCCCTGGCGGAGGTGAGCGGTACCGACATCGTCCTCGTCCCCGGCGGCGCCGGCAACCGGCCGCTGCTGGAGGACGAGGAGGTGCTCGCCTGGCTGCGCGAGGTCGACGGCGGCACCAAGTGGACGACCTCGGTCTGCACCGGCTCGCTGGTGCTCGGCGCCGCCGGCCTGCTCGAGGGCAAGCGGGCGACCGGCCACTGGCTCTACCTGGAGCCGCTGCGCGCCTACGGCGCCGACCCGGTCGGCGGCCGCTTCGTCGAGGACGGCAAGGTGATCACCGCGGCCGGCGTCTCCGCCGGCATCGACATGGCCCTGCACCTGGTCGGCCAGGAGGTCGGCCCCGAGGTCGCGCAGGCGGTCCAGCTCGGCATCGAGTACGACCCCCAGCCCCCCTTCGACGCCGGCTCGCCGGCCAAGGCCCCGGCCGAGATCGTCGAGCTCGTCACCGCCGTCGCCAACGCCGACGGCTCCTCGCTGAACCTCGGGGACTAACTCCCCAGCGGGACCAGCTCCAGCTCCTGCCAGGGGCCCTCGCCCGCCATCGGCTGGGTGCGTCCCTCGAGCCAGTCGGCCTGGAGGTCGTCGTAGTGGGGGCTGGCGGGATGGCCGGACTGGCCGGTGAACATCTGCCAGCGCGAGCGCGCCGGGGCGGTCGGGTCGGCAACCATGCGCCAGCTCGGCGCCCAGACGGCTTTGTAGGGGTCGTTGGGGTCGTAGGCGATCTGGCTGACGGTCTCCTGGGCGCCGCCGGCGCGGAGGCGGCGGTTGAGCAAGCGCCGCAGCACCGGGTTGGCTTCGCCGAGCGGGTGCGGGAACTCCATCTCGTGTACCTGGCCCCAGCGCCAGGCCTCGGGGTCGGGCCCGAAGCGCTCCTCGAGGTCGTCGAGGGCGCCGGCCAGTGCCTCCAGGACCAGCTCGTCCCAGGGACGGCCGATCAGCTCCTCGTCGCCCTCCTCCCAGAGGCCCATCAGGTGCGAGTGCCAGCGCCAAGGCGAGGTGATGTGGGGCGTGAAGCCGTTGTCGGCGCGGTCGAGCCAGCGCTCGCAGAGGTCACGGTCGCCGATCGCGGCGCGCGCCACCTCGCGCGCCAGGCGCAGCAGGAAGGCCTGGTAGATCGTGCCGGCGATCGTGTCCGGGTCGAGTCGGCCGTCCCAGCTGCGCAACCGCTCGAGCGCGCTCAGCTCGCGCTGGCCGCGGGGTTCGAGCCGGCCCAGGCGCCGCGCCGCCTCGATCCCGGGCAGGGAGAGGTTGTCGGACTGCATCGCCTCGAAGCCCTCGATGTCGTGTTCCTCGCTCTCGCCCAGCATCTGTTCGATCCGCTTGGCGCGGAAGCCGTCCAGCCATTCGCTGGTGATGTGATGCGGGTACTCGTCGCCGACGATGCGGTTGTTGGCGGTGACCAGGTAGCCGCTCTCGGGGTCGGTGGTCTCGGGGAGCTCGTCGTAGGGGACCGTTCCCTCCCACTCGAACTCGCCGCTCCAGCCCGGCTTCGGCAGGTCGGGGCAGCCGCCGCGGCGCTGCGGCAGGCGCCCGATCAGCTTGTACCCGATCGAGCCGTGGCGGTCGGCCCAGATCAGGTTCGAGGCGGGCGAGGTGTGGCCCTCGAGCTTGGCGACGAGCTCCGGCCCGGAGCCGATCTCGAGCAGCTCGAACATGCCCGCGAAGGCGGTCGGTTCGGCCAGGGTCTGCCAGGCGAGCGCCAGCGGCTCCTCCTCGTCGGCGCCGAGCGCCTCGTTGACGATCGGCCCGTGGTGGGTGGCCCGCACGTCGAGCGCGACCGGCTCCGAGCGGCCCTTGACAGCGATCTCCTCGCGCACCGTCTGCAGCGGGCGCCACTCGTCCTCGAAGAGGTAGGAGTCGCCGTCGACCCGCTCGACGAAGAGGTCCTGGACGTCGGCCATGACGTTGGTGAAGGTCCAGCAGACGTCGTTGTTCTGGCCCATGTAGACCCCGGGCAGGCCCGGCAGCGAGGCGCCGCGGACGAAGCGCTCACCATGGCTGAGGCCGACCTGGTACCAGATGCCCGGCATGCTCGGGGGCAGGTGGGGGTCGCCGGCGATCAGCGGCGAGCCGGTGGCGCTGAGCGAGCCGCTGACGGCCCAGTTGTTGGAGCCGCTGGCCTCGGCCGCCAGCCCGATCGAGCGCCGCACGGCGTCGATCTGCTCGACGATCGCGAGGCCGTCGCCGCTCCACGCTTCCTGGGTGACGACCGGGTTGTCGGCCGGGTAGGTCGGGTCGAGGCGGGCGCTCAGCTCCGGGCCCAGCGCCCGCAGCATGTCGGCCCGCAGCAGCTCTCGCTCCCAGTTGGTCGAGAGGCCGAAGGCGAGCAGCTTGCCGAGGCCGAGGATGTCGACCGGCCGCCAGGGCCTGAACTCGAGCCGCAGCAGCTGCATCTCGAAGGGCAGCGCCGGGGCCTCGGCGGCGGCGGTGTTGACCCCCTCGCAGAAGCGCTCCAGCGACGCTCGAAGCCGGGGGTCGAGGGCGGCCTCCTCCTGCCTGGCGGTGCGGTGGACGCCGAGCGTGCGCAGCAGGCGGTCGATCGGCAGGCCCTCCTCGCCGGCGATCTCGGCGACCCGGCCCTCGACGACACGGCGGTAGAAGTCCATCTGCCAGAGCCGGTCCTGAGCGTGGACGAAGCCCTCGGCGAAGTAGAGGTCGGCCAGGGCGTCGGCCTCGATGTGGGGCACGCCCCAGCGGTCGCGCCGGACCCGCACCCGGCCCTCCAGGCCGGACAGCTCGATCGTCCCCCGCTGCTTCGGCAGCGGTCGCCGCGCCAGCCAGTGCCAGGCCGCGGCCGCACTCGCCGTGGCCAGCCCGGTGCCCACCGCACCAGCCAAGAGCCCTGCCTGTGCCACCCGTCGCCGACTCATCGAGTCAGCGTACCTGGCTAGCCAGCCAAACGACCCACTGGCGCCGCCGCTAGGCGACCAGGTCCGCCGGCAGCCGGCCCTCGCTCTCGAGCTTTTCGAGGTGGGCCTCCAGCGCCATCGCCGCCATCGGCAGCAGCTCGACCGGGACGTCGTCCCAGGCCTCGGCGAGGAGGGCGGCGCGGGAGCGCTCGCCGCGCTCCAGCGCCGTCAGCAGGCGGCCCTCGCGCATCTCGCGGTGCTCGACGTATTCGGCCAGCTTGGCGGCGGGGTCTTCGACCCAGGGCCCGTGGCCGGGGGCGATCAGGTCGATCTCCTCCGCCTGCAGCAGGCGCAACGAGTCCATGTAGGCGGCGAGCGAGCCGCCGCCGGGGGGGACGATCGTCGAGCCCAGCCCGAGCACGAGGTCGCCGCTGAAGCAGACACCGTCCTCGCTGAGGAAGCAGACGTGGTCGGCGGCGTGGCCGGGGGTGGCGAGGACGCGCAGGCCGGCGTGGGCCTCGCCGCCCTGCGGGAGCACGACCTCGGCCCCGAGCCGGTCGGCGCCGGCGGCGTGGTCGCCGTGGGAATGGGTGAGCAGGACCAGCCCGATCCCGCCGCGCTCGGCGGCGGCGGCGCGAATCGCCTCCAGGTGCCCCTCGTCCTCGGACCCCGTGTCGATCACCACGCACGGGTCGCTTCCGTACAGGTAGGTATTGGTCCCTTCCAGCGTCATCGGCCCAGGATTGGGCGCGACGATCCGCTGGATATCGGCGTGGCCGGGCGCGAAATCGGACGAGGGATGCATTTGCGGCCTATACGCCTGTCAATGCATCCTTCGTCGCGTCAACCGGCGACCTCTTTGGCGATCGCCTCGCGGGCGTCGGCGGGCTCGAGCACGACGAGGTCGCCGGCGCCGCGGAGGATCTCCCGCACCAGCCACGACTTGCCGGCGTAGGGAAGCTCGACGACGACGGCGCCGTCGGCCAACTCCTCGACCACGGTCCGCTCCTCGCGCAGCCAGCGCGCCCGCTCGGGCGAGACCCAGACGCGGGCGACGTCGGCGGTCGGCACCTCGCCATGGGTCATCCAGCCCTCGACCCCGGCCAGCTCTTCGGCCTCGGGCCGCGGCTCGAAGGTCCGCTCGGAGAGCGTCGCCTCCTTGACCCGGTCGAGCTTGAAGTGGCGCACGCCCTCTTTGCCGAGGTCGTAGCTGGCGACGTACCAGCCCTCGGACCCGTTCTGGAGCCGGTAGGGCTCGACCTCGCGGTCGGTGAACTGGTCCTCGTTCTCCTTGTAGTACTTGATCTTCAGCACGCGGCTGGCGGCGATCGCGTCATTGACCTTGCGCGCCACCTCGGCGTCGCCGCCGCCCGCGGAGGCGATCTCCAGGCCCTCCTCGGAGGGGTCGTGGCCGAGCGCGTCGACGATCTTCTTGCGCGCCTTCTGCAGGTCGGTCTGCGGCAGGTGGTCGCCGAAGAGGTCGATCGCGGCGATCAGCGCCTTGGCCTCCAGCGGCAGCAGCCGCGCCGGGCGGGCGAAGTTGTCGCCGTAGGGCTCGGAGTCGACCTCGATCTCGTCGCCGAGGAATTCCGCGTAGAGGACGTAGGTGCCGCCGCCGAAGTTGACGACGTTGAGCAGCTCGACGTCCTCGCGCAGCTCCTCGTCGGTCAGTTCGAGCCGCTGGCGCAGGTCGGCGATCTGCAGCCGCTCGCCCTTTTTCGCCGCTTCGATCAGCATCCCGGCGAGGGTGACGAGGCGGGCGAAGCGCTCGGGCCGGATCGCCGCCTCGCCGCGGCCGTTGGAGCGGCTGCGGCGGGGGGAGTCGCGCAGCGGCCGCTCGACGATCTCGGCCGGGGCGAACCCGTTCTCGTGGCGGTCGCGGAGCAGGACGAGGCGCTGGTCCGTCTCTTCGCGCAGATCGTCGGGCGCCAGCACCTCGGCGTTCTGGCGCCAGCGCAGGACCCAGGCGATCAACTCGCGGACGGAGGCGTAGCTGGTCTCGAAGACCCGGCCCTTGCCGGGGGCGCCGTCGGACTTCACCGCCGGCCGCAGCTCGCCGTAGCCGCCGTAGTCGCGCTCGATCAGCCAGGCGATCCGCTCGCGGACGAAGATCTTCGCCGTCCCCTGGGTCTCGCCAAGCTGCCAGTCGGCGCGGCTGCCGTAGTCGCGGCGGTCGAAGTCCTCGGGCGGCGAGAAGTCGTGCTCGGCCTTGGAGGCGTAGCCGACCTTGCCCTGGATCCGCGAGAGGCGGAAGACCCGCACCGCGTCGCGCTCGTGCGAGTGGCCGATCAAATAGAACTGGCCGCCGCGGAAGACCAGGTGGTAGGGGTCGACCTTGCGCTTCTCGGTCTCGCCGCGCTCCATCGTGTAGTAGGTGAACTCGATCGTCTTGCGACGGCTGATCGCGGTCTCGATCTTGGAGAGGCGCTGGGAGAGGTCGCGGCCGCCGGCGGAGGCGGTCATCGCCATCTCGATCGGGGCGCGCTCGCCCTCGCTGAGCGGGTTCGGATGGCCCCAAGCGACCTGCTGCAGGGCCAGGCGCAGCGGCTCGGCGTAGGCGAAGCCGCCGTCGGTGAGCAGCAGCAGCGCCGTGCTCAGCGCCGCCAGCTCCTCGTCGGCGAAGGAGATCGCGTCGAGGTAGAAGTTCTCCGGCGGCAGCGAGTAGAGCTCGGCCTCGAAGAAGCCCTCGCCGGGCTTCTCGACCCCGAGCTGGATGCCGAGGCTCTCCAGCTCGGCCCGGTCCGCGTAGAAGCGCCGCGCGAACGCGTCGTCGTTCATGTCGCTGTACCCCTCCACCTCACGCTTGATCTCGAGCGCCGAAACCGGCCTGCCCTGGGCCATCAGGAACGAGATCAACGAGAGCTGGCGAATCAGCTTCTCGGTGTCCTTCGCCACGAATCGCAGGATAGTCTCCAGGCCTCTCCATGGACATCCTGCGCAACCTCTTCGGCAACCTGACTTCCGGCTTGATCCGGCTTTTGGTCGCCGTCGGCATCCTCGCGGCGGCCTATTTCTTCATCGTCAAGCCGGTCCTGAAGACGACCGGGGACGCGATCAAGACGACCAATCAGAGCTTCGAAAAGTCGTTCGGCGTGCAGGGGGCCGACATCACCGACATCAGCGGCACGATCGAGGACGTCAACCGCAAGATCCAGATCGAGATCCGCCGCTCCTTCCACACGGCGGAGCGGAAGGGCAACCCGAAGCGGCTGGTCAAGTGCATCGAGCGGTCGAACGGGAACGTCGACCGCATCAAACGCTGCACGCGGAAGTTCTGACGTATGTGAGGGAGGGCGTCGGTGGCCCCTCCCAAAACGC